>NZ_JARANX010000040.1:0-7358 GCF_029889785.1 Chromohalobacter sp. 48-RD10
TGCAATGGCATCGATCGCCCATCCCGGAATCACGCAAGCGTTGGTGCTGGCTTCAAGGTCGTCGACCACTTCCTCGACGGTAACGATGCTCTTGTCGGCCGCCAGGATCGCCTCCTTCTGCACGCCGATGATGCCTTCCACCAGGACGTTGCCCTTGCGATCCGCCTTCTGCGCATGCACCAGGGAGACGTCGGGACGCACCGACGGTACCGCCGCAAGGCGTTCACCGGTGAATGGACACTCGATGTACTTGATCTGGTGATTGACGCTAGGCAGCTCGCTGCCCACGTAACCGCGCAATACTGCCAGCGGCAGCCCCGCCGCGCCGGCCTCGAACGCACACGCCATGGCCGCGTGGCTGTGCTCGAAGATCTCCACCTTGTGCGGCCAGTCTTTCTCCACCGCGTCGCGCAGACGATGCAAAGACCCCACGCCCGGGTTGCCACCCCAGGAAAAGATCAACTTCTTGGCGCAGCCAGCACCGATCAATTGGTCGTAGACCAGGTCCGGCGTCATGCGGATCAGCGTCAGGTCACGCTTGCGCTGGCGAATGACTTCATGTCCGGCGGCGAAAGGAATCAGGTGGGTGAAGCCTTCCATGGCCACGGTGGCGCCATCTTCGACATAGCGCGACACGGCATCATGGAGGCTAAGAAATTCGGCCATGCGGGTTGCCTCGCAAATTGTTCGCTTGGTGAACATTGGTTTGTGATACGAACAAAATAATCACGGAAACATGCCTCGTCAAACCTCAGGAAGACGCAGCACTTAGCAACCACATTGGCTTGAAAGTCTACATATATCTTTTAAAACAATGAGTTATGGTTAAGAAAGGCGTTCATTCACACACTCGACCAGGCAACGGCTACTACCAATGTATAAACCCGGATCAACACATGCCCGCAGACGCTCTGCATCCACCTGCCTCGCCACCCCCTCGTCAGCCAGGAGCACATCGGCATAAGCGAGGTCTCGGCGATCAAGATTAGGTCTCACAGAACACAATCGCTTGCATCGCAGTACGCCTATCAAGGCACATGCATAAGCAAGCAAGTGTTCGCATATCGAACTTCTTTGTGAATTTGGTACTATACTTTGATAATCAGCGATGAGAGGTCATAGAGTATGGCATCACAAGATGGAGCGCTTGCGCCTGACGATAGTGACTTCGTTACTGCGTTGGCAAGCGGCCTAGAAGTCATCATGGCATTCGATCAAACTACTCCCCGCTTGACGCTCAGCGAGGTCGCCACGAAAACCCACATGAACCGGGCCAAGGCCAGGCGCTTCCTGTTGACCTTGCATGCCTTGGGATACGTTCGTAAGCAAGAGCGTTATTTCGAACTTTCACCCAAGACTCTACAACTAGGTTACGCCTTTCTTTCGGCGAACAACTACCATAACGCTATCCAAAAATACCTGGAAGATATCACACAGGAGACCGGCGAATCCTCGTCTCTAGGCGTGCTCGATGGCAAGGATGTAATCTACGTGGCGCGCTCCGCAGCCAAGCATCGCCTGATGGCCATCACGCTTGCGGTAGGTACTCGGCTGCCCACCGCCTACACTTCCATGGGACGCATTCTACTAGGCACATTGGCGAATAAGGAGCGCCACCGCATCCTGCAAGAAAGCGAACTAGTCGCGCATACCGCACACAGCATTACCAATATTCAAACGCTCGAAGCCGAAATCATTAAAGCCCGCGAGCAAAGCTATTGCATCGTTGACCAAGAGCTCGACCCGGGGCTTCGTTCGATCGCCGTACCTATATTCAGCGGAGAAGGTCGCTTGCTTGGCGCTATGAACGTATCAACGAATTCCGCTCGCGTGCCTCTCGAAAGGCTCAAAGAACAGATTCTTCCCTGCCTGCAAGGCAATGCGGCGGAGATAAGAAAGACACTAATTTAGCGTGACTCTTTTAAAGGGCTCTTCGTCGTTGAATATAATATTCACTCTTGCACTGATCCAAAATAAAGCCTCCACTACAAACGAACCTTGAACAGCAACTATACAGTTGCTACTGGAGTCGCTGGCGAGCCAATCGCCCCCGGCAGACATAGTGGCGGCGCCGTCAGCAAGAACCGATTACGGCCACAGCTCCTCAACCACTCTGCCAGGTCTTTCAGATACCACAACTCCGCCAGTGGCAGGCCTAGCTTGAACAAGCAATGATGATGTAGCGGCAGCTTGGAGCAGCACGCCGGCGCAAGCTCGCGATCTATATCCTCCACCGCATAGTTATCCGCACCGATCGCTGCGATGCCGCTATCGGTGATCCACTGCAGCAAGGCTGGATCGTTGCCATCGAGCACCGCCCCAGTGTTTTTTAGCACGTCTGGCTGTGGGGTCCCCTGCATGTCCAGCAGCGCTTCGGCAAACCCTGTGCGCAATATCAGCATATCGCCACGTTCCACTACCACGTTCAGTTGTTCCAGCGCCTTCATCAATTCCCGATGGCCTATCAGTGTCCGGCCCACGCCGAAAACCCGTACCAGATCCACCAGTACAGCCCGGCCCTGCATACCGTGAGCCGCCAACGTTTCGATTCCCAGGCACCCAGCATAGGAGTCGTGCCACTGTGCTGGTTCTTGGCTCAAGTCAAGTACGTCCTGCTCCGCCAGGTGACCGTTGTAATAGCGACGCTCCGGCGTACCATCGTCGTCGCTATCGAACAGGGCGCCTACATGGGCCAGAGAGTCCCATTGAGTGGAGTACTGTAGCGATAGCTGGACCTGGTCGTCGCTGATGACGTCACGTAGCTTGGGGCTATGCTTGGCTAGGGAAAAGTTGATGTACTGGTCATTATCAAGTGACGTCGGGGTCAGCTTCGGCGGTGAGCGCCGCGGGTTCAATACTTGGCCTCCCGGGATATCCAGGGGTAGCGACAAGCAGAACGTCACTCCTTCGTGGACTTCTTTGACGCCTTTGAGTACCTGCTCAGTCCCGATCAGGTTGACGCGCCCTAGTTGGTCGTCGGGGCCAAAATCCCCCCAATTGCTGCCCTCAGGGCGTTTCTTCCAGCGTGGCTGATTCATGACTCGTTTCCCCTTGAGTGTTGCGCGGCGATTTCGAGAATGCATTGCAGGCTTTCCCGCTCCTGAGCTTGATGCTGTGCATAAGACCCGTCGCTCCAGTGGTAGAAGCCCCGCCCCGCCTTAGCTCCCAAGCGACCTTGGGCTACGTAATCTTCGAGCAGAGCCGCAGGCTCCTGGCGTGCATCGAGGTCCGTATAGAGGTAACGAGCAATATTCAAATGGGTATCCAGCCCATTGAGATCACGTTGGCACAGCGGGCCGTTCAGCGCCATGCGTATGCCAATGGAGTACTGCACAATGTCGTCCAGCGCGTCGACTTCCACCACCCCTTTCTCCAGAAGGGAAAGGCATTCGCGCATCACCGCGTGCTGGATCCGATTGGCGACGAAACCGGGCACACAGGTATTCAGGACCGCCGGTCGTTTTCCCAACCGCTTGAGCCAACGGCAGGCCTGTTCCACTACCGACGCCTCGGTATGGCTATCGGGGACCACTTCCACGGTAGGGACGATATCCGCCGGGTTGAAGAAGTGCGTCCCCAAGAACCGCTGCGGAATGCGCATAGCGCTGCCGATATCGTCGATCGGGATACCCGAGGTATTAGTCATAATTATGGTGGAGTCAGCCACATCGGCCTCGATTTGTGCCACTACCTTCTGCTTGATCGAGACGTTTTCGGTCACGCTCTCGATCACGAAATCAGGGCTCCCCCCCACTGCCAGTTCCGTGGTAAAGCAGATGGCGTCAGCGTTTGCCCCCATGCGCAGACGGCTTGTTTCCAGCACCTGCGGATTGGTATCCACCACGGAGACTTTGACGCCGTGCGCCGTCATCAACTTGGCCAGGGTGGTGCCCATGGTGCCGGCACCTACCACTACGGCTTGCAATGAATTGTCCTGCATCAGTTTCCTTTCCCTTCGTCTGATCCGGGCTTCGTTTCAACCAGACATAGACAAATGTCGCATTGAACAAAATCATTCGCGGATGAACCATCTAACTCAATATACGAACTTATGTACGTCATGCGTACATGATAGACAATGACAACCTTTCCGACAATAAGAGGCCTCTTCCAATGAATGCGCTGGCAAATTTCTTCACCCGGATCGTCAACCGCTATATGCCAGATCCCCTGATCATCGCCATCCTTCTGACCGTTCTCACGATGCTCCTAGCAGTGCTCGTGGAGGGGACCAGCCCATTGAATGCGGTACGCTATTGGGGCGATAGCTTCTGGGACTTACTGGCCTTCAGTATGCAAATGACAGTCATCCTCCTGGCGGGCTATATCCTGGCCAAGACGCCACTGATGGATGGAGCCCTTAACCGCCTCGTTGCGCGCGTCAAGACTCCCTTCATGGCTATTATCGTCGCCACCTTGGTAGGCGGTATCGGCAGCTGGTTGAACTGGGGGTTTGGTCTGGTAATCGGGAGTATCGTCGCCCAGAAGCTGGCACTCAACGTCAAAGGTTTGCATTACCCCCTAGTGATTGCCGCTGCGTACTCAGGTTTCGCCCTTTATGGCATCGGCCTGTCCGGGAGCGTGCCGCTGCTAATCGCCACCGAAGGCCACTTTCTTGAAGACGCCATCGGGCTGATACCGCTGAGCGAAACGATTTTCTCGCCCATCCTATTGATCACCAGCGCTCTTATTCTTCTCACCCTCCCCTTCTTCAATGCCTGGCTGCATCCCAAAGACGCCAAGGATACCGTCGAAATCGATCCGTCCTCAGTCGCAAAGCCCTCCGCGCCTCCCCTTAGAAGCAGTGACAAGATCACCATCGCCGAACGCTTGAACCGTAGCCGGGTGGTAGGTATCGGTATTGGTTTGCTGGGCATGCTGTATATCGCGTTATATACCGTGGATGGCGGCTCGCTGAACCTCAACACCGTCAATTTCGCTTTCCTGTTCCTGGGTATCTTGCTGTTTGCCTCGCCGGCCAATTACCTGGCCGCATTGACGGACGGGATTCGTATCGTCTCGGGTATCATCGTGCAATACCCATTCTACGCCGGGATCATGGGGATTCTGGTGGGTTCGGGCCTGGTGGTTTCGTTCTCCAATACCTTTGTCGATATCTCCAGCGCGCGAACCTTGCCTATCTGGTCGTTCATCAGCGGCGCCATCATCAACCTGTTGGCACCGTCCGGTGGCGGCCAGTGGGCGGTCCAAGGTCCAGTCATGGTGCAAGCTGCCACGGAAATAGGGGCTTCCCAGGCGGCCACGGCGCTAGCGGTTCAGATCGGCGACCAGTGGAGCAACATGATCCAGCCGTTCTGGATCCTCCCGGTACTGGCCATTTCGGGCTTGAAGCTGCGCGACGTGATGGGCTACATGGTGCTGATTCTGATCTACCTAGGCATCATCTACGCCAGCGCCATGCTGATCTGGGGCTACCTCGGCGCCTGACCCCGCTTACCAACAGGAGTTTTTCCCATGCCTTTTCTGATCGAGACCTTCGATAAAGCCGACCGCCAGGCCCTGCGCCTGGAGGTACGCCAGACCCACCTGGATTACCTAGAGGCCAACGTGGATGTCCTGCTGGCCTGTGGCGCCAAGCTTTCCGATGATGGAGAGACGGCATCCGGCGGCATCTACCTGGTCGACCTGGACAGCCGCGAGGAGGCCGAGCGTTTTATCAAGGCCGATCCATTTTATCAGGCGGATCTGTTTGCCGAGTTCAAGGTCATACGCTGGCGGCAAGCTTACCTGAACCGGAAGAACACTCTTTAGCGCAAGCACAAGGGAGAAACGCGATGTTGTTTCATGTAAAAATGGTCGTGAAGCTGCCGCCGGACATGCCCGCCGAGCAAGCGGCCGAAATCAAGGCGAAAGAGAAAGCCTACTCGCAGGAGCTGCAACGTCAGGGTAAGTGGCGTCATCTTTGGCGGGTCGCCGGCAGCTACGCCAACGTCAGTATTTTCGACGTCAGCGACAACGCCGAACTCCAGGAGCTCATCAGCGGCTTGCCCCTGTTTCCCTACATGGATATCCAGGTGAAACCGTTATGCCGTCACCCCTCTTCCGTGCACGGGGATGATACGTAAAGCCCCCTATCGCCTCGCCGTATTTATCGGCGAGGCGTCTTTCTATCAGACACATGTTGCATCGACATGTAACGCCGAGGACAGCTGAATGAGCCAAGACTCTGCTCAAAGTAACGGTACTCAAGGACACGCGACTCAAAACCACTGCGCCGTCGTTACCGGCGGGGCGAGAAACATCGGCCAAGCCATCGCCCTACGCCTCCAGCAGGATGGCTATTACGTTATCGTGGTGGATATCGTCGAGCCGGAAACAGACTCACTGAAAGCGGAGGCGCGCCAGGTCGACCTTGCCGATGCCGACGCCACCCGGCGGGTAATGGAAGAAATTGCCGAGCGCTACACAGTGACGCGGCTGGTCAATAACGTGGGCATCGTAACCCCAGCGCTGCTTGAGGAGGCGTGGCTCGAGGACTTCGACAAGTTGATGCACCTGAACGTGCGCTCGGCGCTAGTCTGCACTCAGGCACTGCTGCCCGCCATGAAGGCACACGGCATGGGCCGCATCGTGTTGAATACCAGTCGTGTGGTACTAGGCAAGGAAGCGCGTACCATCTACAGTGCCACCAAGGGAGCCCTGCAATCCATGGCCAGAACCTGGGCGCTGGAGCTGGCGGAACATGGCATTACCGTCAATTGCGTCGCCCCCGGGCCCATCGCCACCAGCGCCTTCTGGCAGAACAACCCGCCCGATTCCGAACGCGCCCACCGTATCATCGGCAATATCCCGCTACGGCGCATGGGCCGGCCCGAGGACGTGGCTCAGGCCATCAGTTTCTTCTGCGACGAGCGCAGCGGCTTCATTACCGGCCAGACACTCTTCGTCTGCGGCGGTGTCACCACTGGTTAAGTACTGGATAGCCGGTCATCGACACCATCTACAGCTAGTGCCCTAAAGCCATGAAGGTAGGTATCCACCTATCAATCAGTGGACACGTATCATGACCGCCCCAAGCACTGTCCGTGTGATCCTGCATCGTCGCCGTTACAACTAGGATGAGTGGCAAACAGCCGCCGACAAGACCATCGACGAGTGGATCGCGAATATGGACGAAGAAGGCTACGACGGCCAGCAGCTCTACGACGACGCCAGCCAACTCGTCGACAAGTACACCAAGCAAACGCAATAAGCGCCTATGCGCGGGGCAAATTCGCCCCGCGCAACCTCCTGCCTTCGCTCTCCTTCAGCACCTCTTTCGCTCCCTTCCGACCAAAGTCTAGGTACGTCCGATTGTCGTGATGTCCCGGTGTTTCTATGATGGGCCTTTCCCATCG
>NZ_JARANX010000041.1:0-7251 GCF_029889785.1 Chromohalobacter sp. 48-RD10
GGGGTGGCGCCGCACCGTGTATTTGTCGGCTACCAGTTTGAATAGCGTATTCGACGCCGCATCGAGAAAGAAGCGACTGCTGCCCACCGCTTCCATTTGTCGTGTCGTGCCGGGTTGCGACAACATGAGGCGGGAAGTAAACGCAAAGCGTGTGCGCATGTAATACCAGCGCGCAACGCCATTGAGCGAGACACGATACAACGGCATGAGTGGCGATCCGCCTCGTTCGGAAAACAAGGCGCTAATCCTCGGGAAGCGGGGGAAGGTTGTCAAGGCGATGTCATGACAGGACTGGCGCCTGCCGTGGCGGCTGGTTAACGTACGCTCAGAGATATCCCCGGATGAGGAAGATGCCATGCTGACGCCTGTGATTCTCGCTGGCGGTAATGGAACGCGTCTGTGGCCGCTATCGCGTCGCGATACGCCCAAGCAATTCCTGGCGCTGCTTGGCGAGCGGAGCCTGCTGCAAGCGACGCTTTTGCGCTTGGAGGGGCTCGACGTGGCTTGTCCCATCGTTGTCTGCGCGGATGCCCATCGTTTTTTGGTCGCCGAGCAGTTGCGTGAAATCGACTGTGAGGCGGATATCGTGCTCGAACCCGAGGGGCGCGACACCGCACCGGCTATCGCCATGGCGGCGCTTTGCCAGCAGGCACGTGAAGACAGCGCGAACCGTGACGCGCCTCTGTTGGTATTGCCTTCCGACCACCACCTCGAAGAGGTGGCGGCGTTCCACGAAGTAGTGAAGACGGCGCTGCCGGCGGCGGGGCGAGGTGACTTGGTGACGTTTGGCATCGTGCCGACGCGAGCAGAAACCGGCTATGGCTATCTGGAGGTCGCCGATGTCACGGCGGGCTTGCAACCGCTTGTACGTTTCGTGGAGAAACCGGATGCCGCCCGCGCGCATGAATTTGCGCATGACGGCCATCATCTCTGGAACAGCGGCATGTTCTTGTTGCGCGGTGATCGTTACCTCGAAGAGCTGAGACATTGGCGCCCGGCCATGCATGCCTCGGTGGAGAAGGCATGGGCCGGACGCGGCGCAGACCTCGATTTTCTACGTCCCGAGGCGGGCGCATTCGCCGAATGCGATGCCGAATCCATCGACTACGCCGTCATGGAACATACCCGAGCCGGTGTCGTCGTCCCTCTGGCGGCGGGATGGTCGGATGTTGGTTCCTACCAAGCATTGTGGGACGTTGCGTCGAAAGACGATGACGGCAACCTGCTGCGCGGCGACGTCATCGCGGAAGACACGCGAGACGCCTGGGTACAGTCGCAGTCGCGCCTGGTCGCGACGCTCGGGATCTCGGATCTGGTCGTCGTCGAAACCGCTGACGCCGTGCTGGTAGGGGATCGCCACCGCGTCCAAGAGGTCAAAACCCTGGTCGCGCGTCTGCAATCGCTCGGGCGTCAGGAAGGTATCGCCCATCGGCGTGCCTATCGCCCGTGGGGCAGTTACGAATGCGTCGAGCAGGGCGCACGCTTTCAGGTCAAGCATATTCGCGTACATCCTGGCGCCCGCCTATCGTTGCAGCGCCATCATCATCGCGCCGAGCACTGGATCGTTGTCTCGGGCACGGCACGTGTCACCCGGGGAGACGAGATCTTCCTGTTGGGTGAAAACCAGTCCGCATACATCCCACTGGGCATCGCACATCGTCTGGAAAATCCCGGCCGCATCGAATTGGAACTCATCGAAGTGCAAAGCGGCGCCTATCTCGGTGAGGACGATATCGTGCGCCTCGATGACGATTATCGGCGCGACTGATAGAGAACGTTTTGTATCAGGAGCCATGATCAAGCGGAGAGACTTAATCAGCCCTTAAGGTATCGAGTCTATCCTACTAGCTTCTTTGTAAATTTGGACGTGTTGACAAAATGGCTGATCTAGATAAATGGAATGGAACAGGTCTCGTACGTTTAAATAAAGCTCTTTTTTGTTCTCTAAAAGGCTTGAGTGCTGCCTGGGTGCATGAGTCGGCATTTCGTCAAGAATTAGTGGTCCTTGCATTGTTGATGCCAATTCCTACCTTTGGGGATTACTTGCCTATAGAAAAAGCGATGATGGGGGCATCTCTCATCTTGCTATTGGTAGTGGAGCTTATAAATTCAGCTATTGAAGCTGTTGTGGATCGCGTGGGAACGCAATGGCATACATTAAGCGGCCGAGCCAAGGATCTTGGGTCAGCATCGGTTTTTATGACATTTTTGCTTGTTGTTTGGGTCTGGTTTAATATTTTAATGAAGTGATTTCAGTCATCTAGTGGTCGTTTGAAGTGTACCTTGTTACGTCACTTTGAAAGACTTTAAAGGAGTGAAGCGGCCATACTGTTAAAATGCTTGCAATAAGTATTGCGAAGTAAATGGAAGAGCTTTTATTGGTTTGGTGCTGAGAAAATTGGTGCAAAAATAGATAGAAAAAAAGGCAAGCCCATCCTGTCCCTAAAAACACCCCGCCGACAATATCAGTTAACCAGTGCGCATTCAGATAAACTCTAGAAAAGCATATAAGGAACAGTAATGAAAAGATGGTGAGGCCAGTCAATATTCTGTGTTTAACATTAAAGTGATGAGTAAATAGGAGGAGGATGCACAAGTAGAGCGTTATGTTTAATGTGGTGTGACCACTCGGAAAAGAAAAAGTCTCCCAGTTTTCATACAGCCCCACCATTGGGCGACTTTCATGTATTAAAAACTTCAGTAGAGGAACCGTTAAAGATATGCTGGTCATGGTTAAGGCTAAAAGTATAGCGGGTGCTTTTTCTTTCCTTACGAGCATGGATATTACTATTGCTGAGGATATTATGCCCACTACGATGCCATCACCAAGTTCAGTTATGCTTAGCATGAAGTTGAATAGAAAAGAACTCTGGTGCTGTGCAAAGAGGTTGTGTATGGTTCCATTTATTCCAGTAAACCAATTAGTAGTTTTAACTATCAATGATAGTATCAAGAAGAGTGAAAAGCATGTTGCTGAAAGTATCAAGAAAGATCTTGGTGATCTTGATGAATTGCCAGATACAGCGATTGTCTTTTTCATTTTAAAGCTCAGGTTGGAGGTGTTAAGGGGTTTTGTTTCTATAATGTTAAGAGAGGCTTAAAGCCTCTCTTTGACGGGATTTTAGGGTGGTGATGACTATTTTGTCGTGGGAGCTTCGTATAGCGGCGCAGATTTTTTATTTCCTGGGCACTGAGAAAAAGCGCTTCCGGGAAGAAGCCACCAATGATCACTGTTCTGAATACCCAGATCATGCTTTTCGGATTGATCGATACAAGCTTCCCCTTTTGCCTGATCTGCTCGTGTTAATATCCAACGCTCATCGGGAGACTGTTTAACCCATGCGTAAGCACGTTGTAATTGTTTTTCTAATGGGGTTTTAAAGCCGAATTGCACGACGGGTTGTTGTGCTTGTAGCACAAATTCTTCATCGAAATCCGGGAGCGCCAATGAAGCGTTTTTTCCTGTTATGCGCTGAACATTTTGCATCATATCGTGAGGCGACCTGGCCGTATTCATTAGTACATAGCCCCATGTAGACCATGAAACCCAGAAGGCCAGCATCCATATTACAAATATCAACATTCCACGGTGCGGTTTTAACCAGAGGATGAGGGGGATAGACAGCGCACCAATCGTCATCCACCAATTCCAAGGCACTACTCCATAGTGCTGCGATAATTCGTTTAGGCTACTGACTCCATAACCACCTAAGACTCCTGCAGTTAGTAAAGTGCCTGAAATGGCAATGATAGTAAATGTTGCCAGATAATTGAGACCCTTTTGTTGCAATAGGCCGGGTATGGACGGCGCGACCGCCCATATTAACAATGGGATTGTAGGCAATATATAAACGCCTCGTTTGCCTGGCGACAACGAAAAAAACAGAAGGATCAGCAATATTGCGCTTAAAGGCATCCAAATCTTAGCATCGCGTCTTCTCAATCGACGCTGCCAGTGTTTAATAAGCCATGGGAAGGCCAGTATTAGAGGTAGCCATGCCCAAGGAATGACACTGGCTAGATAGTAATACCAAGGGTTCAAGTGATGCCATGAATTGGCATATCTTTCGCCCGTCTGTTTGAAAAGGATATTATCCCGATAAGCTGTGAGACTTGAATCGTCTCCAAATGTGGCGATCAAGACCATGGGCACGACCCACAAGCTAACCGTCAAGATAAGTAATGAAAAACCCTTTATATACTGTTTCCATGCAGGGTGATGCACTACTCCTTGTTTATAGAATAATATCCAGCCGGGTATTAACGCCAAGGGCAGAAAGCCTACCCCCTTGGTCAATATACCGATGCCCATTGCGATCCAACTGACATACCACCAGATATTCTTGGCGTCAATTAATGAATAGCGTAGAAACCCGTAAGCCCCTAACGTAGTAAAAAAAGTGAGAGACATATCTATTTGTGCCGTCCGAGCTTGAAGAGCAAATTGGAACGTGCTCAACAGGGCAACGCCGGCTAATAGTGCGATGCGTATACCGTAGAGTCTTTTCGTTAAATCTGCTACTAAAAAGAGAGTTCCGAAAGCAGCAAGTAGAGACGGGAGCATGAATCCCCAACGGACCGAGCCAGTTAGAGCAATACCTATTGCCATTGCCCACATGAAAATAGGGGGTTTGTCTGGATAAATTTCGCCGGCGCGATGAGGAAACCAAAACTGACCTGTCTTAAGCATTTCAAGCGCATTGAGTGCAAAGCGTGGTTCATCTGCTGGCCATGGATCACGTAGCCCCAGCCCAATCGCTAAAATTACAAAACTACCAAGAAGAAAAAGGCACCAAAAAAACCGATTATGCCGGGCCATCGTCATTGGCAAGGGCAAGAAACGCATAAAGCTATTCACTTTTCGTTGATTTTCGATGTGTTTCATTACGAATTAAGATCATATTACGCATGTAGATAAAAAGCCCTGCTCCCTGACCAACGATAAATACGGGATCTTGTCGATAAATTGCATAAGCAAAAAGCGTGGCGCCTCCGCCTAGGCTTAATATCCAAAACGCGTTGGGCACGATACTGCGTCGCGCCTTCTCACTTGCAATCCACTGGACCAAGAAACGGGCCGAAAAAAAGCCTTGTCCAAGAAATCCAATAATCATCCAGATTAAGTCGGGTTTAAACATGTTTGCCGGAGTCGTTGTCAGTAGGGTATGAATCCACCAGCGGCATTAAATTTGCCGGTAGTCGTGATCGGCGGCGCAACCACATAACACCGAGAATATCTATAATCCCTGCCCAAAGTCTGTCATGTAAACCATAATGTGAGTGTCCGTTTTGACGTTCTCGGTGGTTTACATTCATAGAAATACAGGTCCCTCCCTGCGCTTGAATAAGCGCAGGTATAAAGCGGTGCATATGGTTAAAATATGGCAGTTTAAGAAACGCATTTTTGTTTATTAATTTAAGGCCACACCCGGTGTCGGGTGTTGAATCATTCAGTAGTTTGCTCCTGATACGGTTGGCGATTTTTGAAGAAAACCTCTTATGCCAAATATCACGTCTTTTATTGCGGTGCCCAGCAATTACCGTGACTGTGTTAGTGCTCGCATATTGATAAAGGATAGGTATGTCTGCCGGGTCGTTTTGTCCATCGGCATCGATAGTCGCCAACCAATCCCCTTCCGCTAGCCTTGCCGCTTGCCAGATAGACGTGCTTTGTCCGGAGCTTTTGTGGTGGCGGTATGCGCGTAGCCGTGGATTTTTCCTGGCTTCATTTGCAAGCCAATTTTGGGTGTCATCTATAGAGCCATCATCGATAACGATGATTTCGTGTTCAATTGAAACAAGTGCCTGATCAATTTCATCAAGCAACGTTGGTAAGTTTTCAACTTCATCTTTTGCAGGAATGATGACTGATAGTGTTTTTGGTCGCATGATTGCATATATAAAGTAGTGGCTTTGTCTTGATTATAAATATTTTTTCTTAAGGTATTCTTAAGCCTTTTGATGAATTTATTTGTTGCGCGTAAGCATGACTTAAGAAGTGGGGTGACATCATGAAGTATCCTTGTTATATATAAAGTTGATGTGCACATGCTCCCCAGAACTTTTTTAAAATACAGTGAATCACCTTGGGTGCCCTTGTTGAAGATGTGGGTTTTATTCACCCTGTTAATTATTGCAATAGCTTATTTTGAATTAGATTTTAGGACGGCTGATGCCGTTTACACGATGGAGGGAGGTGATTGGACGTTATCGGATTTCTGGCTGACTAAGTATGTTCTGCATGATATAGGGAAACGCTTTAGTATATCTATAGGTGTAGTGGTCTTGGTGGCAATTGTTGCAACCTTCTTTGTAGGGGCAATGAAAAGTCTGCGTCGTCCTTTGGTGTATCTCTTTGTATCAGTTGCACTTTCCGCATTAATAGTTTCTTCTATAAAGAACAGCATTAATGTGGCATGTCCTTGGGATTTAGTACGCTACGGAGGGAATATTCCTTACGTTGGTTTTTTCCAAGAGTGGCCTTCTAAGTTTCCAGATATTGCATGCTTTCCTGCCGGGCATGCTAGTGCGGGTTATGCCTGGATTGCCTTGTACTTCTTTTTCGACTACCTCTTTGTCTCTTCTAAGTGGAGACGTTTAGGTGCAGGGGGGGCTATGTCTATGGGCCTTCTTTTTGGTATTGATCAGCAAGTTCGTGGGGCTCATTTTTTGTCGCATGATTTGTGGACATTGATGATTAGTTTTAGTGTTTCCCGAATATTGGCGTATCTGTTTTTTGGTTTAATTAAAAATCGAAAAGTCGCTGTTGGTGATCTTGTTAATTCTTGAGGTGAGGTCGTTTATGTATAATTTATTTTCAAGGCTGAGCTTCCTGCGTCCGGTTTTGACGACGGACTTCCTGACCTTTTTGGTGAGCCTTGGTGCTACATTGTTTTATAATACGCCTTTTTGGGATGAGGTTTTTGATTATATCTCTCCAGTAGGAATAATGGACTGGTTGCTTTTGCTCGAGTATGGGGTTGTTCTTACTTTTTTGCAGTTTTTTGTATTTGTCTTTTTAGTGAATCGTTGGCTGGCGAAACCTTTTCTTGTCGCCATAATATGTTTGGCAGCGGCCGTTAACTTTTATACAAGCCGTTATGGCGTATACTTCAATACCGATATGGTGAACAACGTTCTGCAGACGGATACCAAGGAAGCTGGTGAGCTGTTTACTTGGGGGTTCCTTGGATACATGATTGTTTATGCCGCTATTCCTTCACTGTTTGTTATCTGGTTTCGTATAAAAAG
>NZ_JARANX010000042.1:0-7025 GCF_029889785.1 Chromohalobacter sp. 48-RD10
TAAAAGGCCTGAGCCCCGTGCAATACAGGGCTCAGGCCATAGCCACCGGTTAAGGGAACCAACCGTCCAACAATCGGGGGTCAGTTCAGTGAGCGGCGCGGGCGTGGGGTTCAGCGGTGCGGGTGGCTTAGGAGGGGAAGCTGAACTGGGCGGTTTCCTGGTCGCTGCGCTTCGGCCAGCGTTGGGAGATGGCCTTCCGGCGGGTGTAGAAGCGCACGGCGTCGGGGCCGTAGGCGTGCAGGTCGCCGAACAGCGAGTCCTTCCAGCCGCCAAAGCTGTGGAAGGCGACCGGCACTGGGAGCGGGACGTTGATGCCGACCATGCCGACTTCGATGGCGTCGGCAAAGCGGCGCTCTCTTCGACGTGATGACAGCTTTTCCTTACAAGCTGATGGATCCACTCGACCACCTTCACTTTGAACTCAGTGCTGTAACGTTGCGCATTCTTCCCCGTGATTATTGCGGGCATCAGCTTTCTCCTCCGTGGGAGTTATCGATGCGTGTCCACTAAACCGGGAGAAGTCCACATCGCTGTGCCTGAGCTTGTTATGCATTAATTCTTGCACCCATTTTTATCACAATTGATACGCTCATGGGATTGAACCCAATGGCTCGGATTTTCTCTGGTATTGTAGCCGCAACCAGTAGTGCCACCTTTATTTCCACTATGGACTACACCAGTAGGCGTATGCTTAACAGCCATAGCTAGCTCCTTTTTATCGTGGTCTCTTTTCGCCGGAATCTCACCGGCTCGTCAGCAGGGTTTGCCTGGAAGAGACGGTGAAGGCTCAAAGCCTCTTCTTCGTATACTTTATGACGGCCAGGCATCAGCCGCGCGGCTTTGCCGCGTCGGCTGATGCCCGTTGTTGGATTTCAACACTTCCGATAGGTGGTGTTGTGTCCTTTACCGCAATTGCCACACGGCGGGAGACGGTCCGACGCGTCGTCCAATCGTGCACTCCAATCGCAATTTGTGCAGCAATACCTTCCAACTCCTGGCTTTTCACCGACTTTGTACATATCGCTCCTCCTCCGACTTGGGCAGATGCGGTTCAGTGCACTCGCACCCTACTTGCGCCAGTGGCCTTTGACCCACTCCCACTGACGATTTCCGTAATCCCAGCGCCAATGCGCCCTCACCCATTCAGATTTCCCCGGCGGCCTTGATATCCGCGGATTCTGAGGTCTATCTGGTGGCTTCGGCGGTTTCGGTGGCTTCGGCCGCTTCATAGCCCCTCCGATATCCTACAGGTATTAGCTGGTGCGCTCATTTACCCACTTGAAAACTCCTGCGCATTCAAAAATCTTACCTAGCCCACCTTTTTCACACTTAATTTATTGGTTTAAAACCAAATCAAGAATAACTCGGCAATCTATACAGAATTCGCGTGCCTGCTGCCTTTTCCAGCTCATTCACGTTGGAGCTGACACCAGCCCTGCCCCGCCACCATCCCGGCTACGCTACCGCCAAGGTGCAGCACTTCATGCGCCACCGCAACGGCCTCAGTAATGTACCGGGGCTTATTTGCGCTTCCTAAGAAGGCAAGCCCTTAATTACCCAAGCTAGCTTAATTTAACGCCGATTAACATGTCGCTATACGAAAGGCGTAGACACAAAAACGCCCGCGCCGTTTTGAGCGGCGCGGGCGTAGGGTTCAGCCGTGGGGGTGGTTCAGGAGGGGAAGCTGAACAGGGCGGCTTTCTGGGCGGAGCACTTCGCTTTCTACCGGCTGGTTTTCCGGCGGTCCATCGCCGCGGCAATGTCCTCTTCGTGCTCTTCGCCCCAGCCGCAAAGGGGCTCCATGGCCCGCACCAGACTCGCCCCGAAGGACGTCAGCGAGTAGTCGACGCGCAGCGGGATCTCTCCATAGTCGGTTCGCTGGACGATGCCGTCGGACTCGAGCTCCTTCAACTGCTGGATCAACATTTTGTCGCTCACGCCCCGGACGCTTCGCTTGAGCTCGCCGTAACGCGTCGGTCCTTTGTCGAAAAAGAACAGAATCAACGGCTTCCACTTCCCGGAGATCACGTGCAGCGTCGCATGCAGGCCGCAAATGAAACGTGGGTTTTCTGAGTTTTCTTTCGCCATAACGAGTACTTACCAAAAGGTGCATACTTGAACATTTGTAAGCGTCTTATATATCGTGAAAGCGAATCGAGTCAACACATATGGAGACCCAGCCATGAATCGGCTACACGGTAAAATCGCATTGATCACAGGCGGCGCCAGCGGCATCGGCTTGGCCTCGGCCCAACGCCTTATCGACGAAGGGGCCTTCGTCTTCATTACCGGACGGCGCCAGGACGTCCTCGACAACGCGGCTAAGGCACTGGGAGCCAACGCCCGGGCCGTCCAGGCGGATGTGACGAAGCCGGAGGATCTCGACCGAGTCTTCGAAACGATCCAGAAAGAAAAAGGACACCTGGACGTTCTGGTGGCCAACGCAGGCGTCGGCGAATTCGCCAGCCTGGGACAGATCACCGAGGAGCACTGCGACTACATCTTCGACATCAACGTCAAAGGCACCCTCTTCACCGTCCAGAAGGCCCTGCCCCTGATGACGAACGGCGGCTCCATCATCCTCACCGGTTCCACGGTGGGCAGCATGGGCACCCCCGCGATGAGCATCTACAGCGCCTCCAAGGCGGCCGTCCGAAATCTGGTGCGCAGTTGGGCCCATGATCTCAGGGGCACCGGCATTCGCGTGAACGTTATGTCTCCTGGCCCGACCAAAACAGACAAGCTGATGGAACTACTCCCATCCGAAGCCCTGAGCGAGATGAACCGGACCGTACCGCTTGAGCGTCTGGGCGATCCCAAGGAAACCGCAGGCGCGGTGGCGTTCCTGGCATCCGACGACAGCAGCTTCATGACGGGGAGCGAGGTGTTCGTTGACGGGGGCTACGCGCAAGTTTAGGGGCTCGTAACAGCGGTGCCTTCAGTCATAGTTCACCAGCTTGGTTTGATCAGTTCTCGACGCCCAACGGCTGCGCTCAGCCACGCAGCTTCGCTGCGACGACTGGAGCGATTTGTTGGGCGATTTCGGACTCACGACTGATTGCTTCCAGAGCCCTCTCCGGGTTCAGAGGCGGAATCTTTGGGATTCCCGGCCTTCTGCGGGGAGACTCCGTCTCCGCCCCGGCCCTTATCCCAAAGCCAGCTTCCATCGGGAAGCTGTTGGTTCGGAACTCCGAGAACCTCGAGCGGACTTCGGCCGCCGCGGCCTCCCCGGTCTGCTTGACCGGCCTCACCACCTTCGCCACCCAACGCGAATCCGTCGCCTTCTACTTCAGCGCTGCCTCCATTGCCGCCTTGGCCAGCACCAGGCGCGCCAGCGTTTCCGCCGGCTCCACCGATAGCGGTACCGCTTCCAGCCACCCTCGCGTGACCACCACTCCCCCCTCGACTGGGAGGCGGTGCAGCAGAAATCGCTTCTTTCGGTTTTCCGCGGAAAACGGATCCCAGTAGCAACACAACTGCTACGACGATCAAGATTGCGCCCAACGTAAAACCGACTGCGGCTAGCCATATCGGGATATCCGGCCACAACCACTGAGCAAAGCCCGTTAGGATGGATATCGCGACTCCAACAATGCCTAATGCTCGATCAATCATTCACCGCTCCGTCTGATCCCTCGACCGCCCAACGCTAGCCAGCATGCGCGGCCACGGAATGGAGACGAAGCCGCAATGTAGTAGATGTCACCGTGACTGGCATTGGTTTGGCTACTGCCCCTCTATGATCGCCGGCGTTCCAATATAGGTTATATATAGAAATGTGCCGTTTCTGAATTGTTGAGATGAAGTTGATACCTGCACCCCCAAAATGGCATTGGTTTCGTCAGGAGCGCTATTCACGAAAGACTCTATAACCTCTTGATACTCATTTTTCTTCCGCTCAAAGAGACCACGCATCATTCCTTTATTTGAGACCTCTACGGCGCCAGTTACCTGAATCATTCCAAATACATCTTTGACAACCAAACCCTGAGGTAGGTTTTCAGTGGTAAACAGAGTCTTCTCCATTCAAAATTCCTTATACTTTTAAAAAATATCGATAATTTAGAATAACGCCGGCATTTGCGGCTGGCTTGAAACCAGCGTCCGCGTGGCGCGAATTGTTAGGTGTGACATGACCTATGCCTGATTATTTTCAACAAACGCTCGCATCTCGCCAATGGAGTTTTGAAGTTCTTCGTTTTTAAATCTCGGGTTGTGAGTATTCTCAGGGTGATGAATTTGGTGCCGAATATATTCACTAAGTACTTTATGTTCGTTTACCGTGTTTCCATTCGGCCGCAACCTTATATATGGAATCGTTGGCATTCCATCCTTGTAATCGGTTAGCCACCCCTCACTCTCTATAAAGCCATATAGCTCATTATGGTATTCCTCATTAGATTCGCCGAAAGCCAAATAGTTAACTTCGTTTAAAGATGGATAGGGCAAATCGCCCCGCTCAACATCCACAACCTCTTTTGCAGCACCTCCTTTCACTAGCTTAATGTGCTCGAAGTCCAATAGCTTTACGATAGAAGGGCTATGAGTGGTGAGAAGAATCTGGGTATTATCGGAACCTGCTAGGTCAATAAACGCCTCTATTAACGCTCTTTGGTGACTAGGGTGTTGTGACGTTTCCGGCTCTTCAACGGCATAGATTATTGAGGGAATATTTTCGTCATCTCGTCTCCTTTCTGCTTCCGCTCTAAAAAAATTGAGTAGAACCAACCTCTTTACACCGCTTCCCCGTTTATTAATGGGAATATCATCATCACCAGTTATCGATACATTCTTGAAAACATCTGGCCATTTTAGGCTGTCTGCTGGCGGTATAACTGGTGACAAACTATTTGCCACCTCCGGATTCATTTCTCTCAGTTTTTCTAGAGTTTTATCGGAAACTTCTTTTAGCTTTTCTTCCACACTCTCTGCGACACTATCAAGCGCTCGCCGTAAATCCTCATCTTTCAATATCTCCTGAACTGCGAGTTTCATTGGATCTTGAATCTCGTTATCACCATCGCTGTTCTTTCGATCCGATTGAAAAAGAGTATAGAGTGGAAGGTAGTTTCTTACCCGTTCCCATGTGTTCTTCGCTTCAAGCTTTGCGAGCTCGACATCAATCTCAGCAAGCTGCAGGTCAGCAGAATAGTGCTCCCAAAGAGATTTTCTGATCTCAGCACTTTTTGACCGGTTTTCACAGGCCATGTCTTCGGTCAGTAATTTCTTAAGGTCGGCATGTTTTTTCAACAACAAGTTCGAGCACCCAGGGCTCGTAGGATGATAAGCCCTTACGAATACCTTTTCTTTTCCTGCATTGGGATACTTTTTAACGATCTCTAAGAGACCGTCTTTGTTCAATAGATATTCTTCCCGAAAGGTGGTTGGATTGGTTGAATCGATCGTAAGAGAATATGGCAATTCGCTAAAAATAACACTTATCTTAATTTCCGTGTCATCAACATCGCCCCCTGCCTTATTGATATCGTCTCTGTCGATCTTTACAACGCCTTTGTTTTCGTTGAAAAAGATATCTAGGGCTTCAAGAATCGTAGACTTTCCTATATCATTCTTACCAACAAAAATATTCAAGTCATTGAAGTCGACTGAAATTTCTTCACGATAAGACCTGAAGTTTTGGATTTTTATTTTTTCTATCTTCATTTTTGCAGCTCCTTGCCATCGAAAGCCCAGTATTTGGTCACCTAACGCCGCATTCAGCGGCTTGTCCGCTGCAATGCTTTGTTATAGGTCGCTAAGATACATCTATCTCCAATATGTAATATGGAATGGGTTTCTTTAACACATTTCCAGCATGTGCACAGCATGCTTTGTAGGCCTTACCATAATTTTTAACTAATATTTTATTGCGCAAAGTGATACGTGCTCCGGCTGAAAAAAGAACCTCTTTTTCGTGCCCCTTGCTAGTACCTCGCATACGGAAACAAAACGCATTTGCACTAGGGTTTACTACACGCATTATCATAAGGTGTAATTCACCAGCATCATAAGCTTTACCAGCCCATATTGCATTCTGGCAAGCCATATGAGGAGAAAAGCTTGTAGATAAAGGTCTTGCGCTCACCACTGTCTGTCCGACAGCATAAGGCCAGTATCCACCATGAAATAAAATTTGACCGACAGCCGTGGTTTTCCCAACAGCATTTATAGCATCAGAAACATCCCCAAACTGGGAGCTTTGAAATCTATTCTGAAAATCGGATAACACTCTGGGTGTTTTAGAGGGCATTAAGCTTCGCATCTGTTGATACGCCGCTGAGTTATTCAACTCATCCTCAATTAGCTCATCCAATCTAGTGCAGCCCAGATTCAACAGTGTGTAGTTGGCAGCGTCATATGGATTATTAATTCTTGCGACCAACCGGTCTTTAATGAGCGCATGAAAAATAGAAACAGCGCCACTCGTGATCTCTTCCATAGTTGGGCGCCTCATATCCCATACCTCGAGAGGTGAGGCAAAAACATCTACCAACGGCAAGCTATTGATCATTAATTAACTCTCAAAGATAACTCAATGCCACACAAGAACTATAACAGATATTAGACAGCCCGCTCGTTTTACCACTTGAACGAGCAGGCGCGTTCAACAATCTTATCGAGCCAGCATTTTCGCTCTTAAGCTTTTGATTTTAAAAAATACTAATAAAAATTCGGCGCGTTATGCAGAATTCGCGTGCCTGCTGCCTTTGCCGGCCCTATCACTTTGGGACCAACACGATCCCCTGCCCCGCTACCGTTTCACCCACGCTACCGCCAGGTAAAGCACTGAACGCTTCACCACCCGGTTCATCAGGTTGTATCGGCAGCACCAAACAATACTTAACCTAGCTTAATTTAACGTCGATTAACATAGCGCTACACGAAAGGCGTAGACACAAAAACGCCCGCGCCGAGTGATGAACTGACCCCTGAAAATTGGACACCACTCCAATCGTAAGGGGTCTTTCCATGACCAGGTATTCGACGGCGTTCAAACTTCGGGTCGTTCGCTACCATGAGCAGCA
>NZ_JARANX010000043.1:0-6644 GCF_029889785.1 Chromohalobacter sp. 48-RD10
CTTCTATGCCGGTATCGAAAAGCACCAGGGTGCCTTCAGGCACGCTAGGACGGCTACCTGTGGGTGCGGTCATGGAGTCGCCTTGCACCTCCAGCCAAAATGCCCTGCCCTGAGCACGGTAATCGGTGGACTCTTCGTGAGGCTCACCGCCAGGTTCATAAGGCGTCACACACTCCGTCCAGGCGCCGGCCTGCACCCGACTGATAACCGGATAAAGGTGGTAGCGGATTGGCTGCGGAGCTTTCTGGACGTTGGCGGCACGGCGAGCGGTATCACCGACTCTGGGGCCTTCCGTGACCGTGCCGCCCACTTGCGGACCACTTGTCGCCACCTCGCCGACCTGAGGCGTCTCATAGAACCAGTCCAGACTCAGGCCTGACAATCTTGCCAAAACGGCAAGGTTGGCGGATGACACTTTGCCCGACCGAGACCATTGGCCCACCGCCTGGGGAGATACACCAGCCTCCTCGCCGATCCTCGCCTGCGTGTATCCGTTCTCCCTGGCGAGCCTGATCGCCTCCTTCACGCGTGCCTTGAAAACTTCAGTGTCCTGCACGGCGTTTGCCTCTGTTAAGCAATGCTTTAATTCTCGCAGGGGTATGCATCGCCGATAAAGCAAGCTATGCTTTCAAATATATAAAGCTAGGCTTTAGGTAGGCGACATGATTGAGAAAGCGATTGACCACTTCCATGGATCTCGCTCGGCACTCTGTAAGGCCATCGGCATGACTCCGCAGTTCTTATCTCAGGTTTGCACTGGCAAGCGGCCTCTGCCGCCACGCTATGCCGTCCTTATTGAAGAGGTCACCGAAGGAAAGGTGATGGCAGCGGATTTGCTGCCTGATGTCTTTTCCCCTCGCTCTGCCTCAAAGCTTACCCCGCCAGCCCAGGACGCAACGACCGCTTAAACGGGGTGTGTGGATATACAGGGGAATGGAGAACGACATGAGTAGCAGCAACGATCAAAACAGCCAGCCACCCATTGATGTTTTACGTCCAGCGCCTGATGAGGTGGAACGGGCATGGCAGAGCCGCAGGGGGCTGTCTGGGCTCGGGTCTTCTTGTGACGCTATGACGCAGTGCGAGATGGAGAGTTATCTGGGCCGGATGGTCGATTCATTGCTGGCCATTCGAGCGAGCGCGGAAGTAGCGGAGATGAAGGCGCTGCGGTTGCGCTGGGACGAGGCCGAGGCGGTAGAAGTGATTAGCGAGTGCCGTCGCCGCCTCAGCCTGCCGGATGGGGCTATCCGTTCGTCTGAGGTGAGAAATGCATCTGCATTAGGTGATCCCGTTCAAGGTAGGGAAGCGGTTGCAGGGTCATATTCAACCAATTCCGAAGTCCTTCGTGGAGCTTGAGATGGGACAGAGTCTCAGTGAACGCCAGCAACAAATCGTCCTCATCCATAGACCTAACCACCTCGGGACGCCAGTGGTAAACCTCGATGGCTTTAATGGCCAAGGGGTCTACCTGTTCGTGGGTCGGGAGACCGCTGTATTGCTGGCGCAGCTCTTCACGGTAGACCCCGGCGAGGAATGCGCGGAGGGTTTCCCGAATTGCTTTCTGATGAACCTCTCGATCTATGGCTCCGCCTGTTTGCGAGATTTTGTACTTCTCGTTTATCGGGGCACTAACTTCTTCCCATATATCGACGTAATCCTGTTCGGACATGGTGTTGCTCCATTTGAATGTGTGGAAACTCCTAATGTACCGGAGAGCACCACGACCCTCTACAACGCCGGGGGTATTGCATGAGCATCACGACTGCAATGCTTCCGGCTGATGGGCGCGACAACAGTAGGCTCGTCGATATCACGCCGGATCGTGTCTTCAAGAGAACGGAGAAAGGCTTTCGTTTCAGCCTTATTTTCAAGCGGCGGCTGTGGGAAGCCAGCTTCAAACGCTGCGCCTACTGCGGCGACGAGATCAAGGGTCACGGCGCGTCTCATGTCGACCATGTGCTGCCGCGATCTGAGGGTGGCTCTGAGTCGATCGATAACCTTGCGTGCGCCTGTGCCTTTTGCAACTCGAGCAAAGGGGCAGGAAGCCTTGCAGATCTTCGGTTCAAGGTGGCGCTATACAAGTCGCCAGTAGGCGGAATCGTCACGCCAAGCCAGGCTTTGGCCCTGATCGAAGCTGGGACCATCCTCCCGATCGACTACGTCAGGCCGTTCTACTTCGAGTGCGTCGCAAGAGAGGGGGGTGGCTATGTCCGTTGAAGCTACCAGCTGGGCGCTCCAGCAGCAGGCGCTGACCGATCCAGGTGCCCGCGCAGTGCTTTTCGGTCTGGCTAATCACGCCAATCACGAAGGGCGTCACGCATTCCCGAGCGTCGACCTCCTGTGCCGTTACACCGGCCTCGGCCGTCGCACGGTGATTAGCAAGCTCAAGCTGCTGCAGGAGAAGGGCCTGATTCGTCGCGGCAACCAGAAGGTGGCGGCGGCGATCATCGACCGCGCTGACCGGCGCCCGGTGGTATATGACCTGGCCCTGGGTGTCGGCATCAAGAGTATCGACATCGGCGACGAGCAGTCACCAGACGTGCCGGAATCACGGGATGCAGAGAATGCACCCCGTGAAAATGAGCCGGGTGCAACAGATGCATCCCGCGACGGTAACGGGGTGCAAATGACGACGCCACGGGGTGCGAGAGCTGCACCCGAAACGTCCTTAACCAACCCCCACACTCTCTCTGGCGCGGACGAGGGCGAATCGATCTTCGAGCGTGCCGCTAGACAAACCGATGATGGACAGCCGGTCGAGACCGTGAACCGACGCCAGCCGATGACGTTGGATTGGCAACCGGAGTCGGCAGCCTGGGATCGCGCTTGCTTTGATCGTGGGCTGGCGGCCGATGTCGACCACCGCCAGGCCCTGATCGACTTCCGAGAGCACTACGCCGCCGAGCCGGCGCGCACTGCCACCCCCGCCGATTGGACCCGTCGTTTCGCTCGCTGGGTCTACGAAAATCTGCAGCGCCAGCCGGCGCGCCACAACGCTTCTGGAGGGTCTCATGACTGCCCAACCGCTGATCGATCGCGCGATGACAGAACTGAGCGCGAGGCAGTCCGCCAGCAACTCGCCAACCCAAACGACACCAGCTGGGCCGACGGCTGGTGGCCGGAAGACGACACCGCCACGGGAGCAGACGCTGGCGCTGGTCAACCAGGTGTTCACCCGGCTGGAGGCGATTTTTCCGAGGACCTGGGCGAGCGCGTTCCCGAGTGCGGACCTGCTCAACCTGGCCCGGCGGGAACTGGCGCAGGAGCTGGCCCGGTGGCCGGCGCTACCGACCCGGCAAATGGTCGAGCGGGCGATGAGCAATTTGAAGCAAGCGGGGAGTACCTGGCCGCCGACGATCCCGGTGCTGGTCTCGATGCTGGCGCCTACCCCGGAGGACTTCGGCATGCCGACGACTGGTGAGGCTTGGCGCGAGGCTTTGGCCCATGCCCATGAGCCGCGCAGTCACCGCTGGAGCCATGAGGCAGTGCGAATGGCCGGGCAGAGCACCGGCTGGTGGGACCTGACGCATACCACAGCGCAGAGTCAGTGGCCGCGCCTCGAGAAGCGCTTTGCCAAGCATTACCAGGCATTAGTCAATCGCGTGATGGCTGGCGAAGACATCACGCCGCGCCACCTGCTCGAGGACGATAACAATCGCAGCGCAGCTGAGCTGGCGGAGCGCGCCGGGCGTGAAGCCGCTGTTCATCGCGCGGAGGCCGAGGGTTTGCCGCACCGGATGAATGCCGACCAGGGCATGCGATCCCTGCGTGCCGCGCTGAAAGGAGGTGCCTGATGTCCGCATTGATGGCTATCGAAGGCGTGAAGGTGCGCCAGGACGAAGAGGGACGTTACTGCCTCAACGATCTGCAGAAGGCTGCGACCGTTGGGCGAAATCCTCGTACTGTTGAGGTCCATGAATACATGCGGCGACCCGAAACAGGGGAGCTCATCGCTGAGCTGGAAAATACGGGAAATTCCCGTATTAAGCCGGTCACTACCCGGCGAGGCCGTAATGGCGGCACCTTCGTGGCAAAGGAGCTGGTTTACGCCTACGCCATGTGGATTAGTCCGGCGTTCCATCTGCGTGTGATTCGTACCTTCGACGCACTGGTCCAGGGCGAGGTCGAAATGGCCCGTGGTGTCGCTATGCGTGAGCAGGCCCGTCTGGAGTCTCGTTTCCTAACCGACGCGGTGAAGTACAGCCGTCTCGATCAGGGCAAGGTGGTCAAGCACTACCATTTCTCGAACGAGTACGACCTGGTCAATCGCATCGTGCTGGGCTGTTCGTCTAAACAGTACCGCGAGCGGCATGGCATTCCCAGCGGGCAGCCCGTTCGCGATCACCTCACACCAGGTGAGATCGAGACTATCGCCCATCTACAGAACGTCGACACTGGCTTGATCGAGGCGGGCCTCACCTTCGAGCAGCGCAAGCAGCGACTTTCGCGAATCTACATGCGCCGCCACGCCTCCCGCTTGTGCGCTGAAGTTCAGCGGCTGGAGGCGTAATGCGAGGCCCACGATTCAAAAAGCGTCGTCTTCAAACTACACGCCGAGAGTGCGTGCGCTGCGGGAATACCCATTATCCCGGCATGTTCCCGAAAGGCCGGCGGGTCTGCATGGCCTGCGTGATGCGGGAGGACCGGGGGCATGGATAAGCAACGAAAGGGCGGCGCGGAAGCGCGGCGGGCGGCAATGTTGGGGAGTAACCCCCGTTTCTGGATATACCTCGCTCATCGGTACCGCTGGGAAAAGGGGCTGACGCCTGAGCAGCTCCCTGACGATACGTGTAGCGCCGAAGATGCTGCCGATTTCATCCGCCAGCGATGCGGTGTCTCAAGCCGAGCGGAGATTGATCACGATGTGAATGCCGGGTTCATCCTAGGCCGCATTGCTGCGGACTACACGCGCTGGGAGCGGCGGCAACGGAGGGCCGGATAAATGGCATGGAATCCCAAGGCGAAAAGCGCACAGCGGCGTGCCACCTCAGCCAGCAGTAAGCCTCGCAAGCGTCCTTTCGATTACGAGGGCATGGAGCAAAAGAAGCTGATGTCTTGGCTCCGTGGCGAGTACATGCGCGGCAGTGAGGTGGGGCAGCTGTATCCCCATGTCTTCCATCCACCGAACGGCGGTGTTCGCAGCTGGAAGACAGCCACCGACATGAAACAGCAGGGCGCGAGATCCGGCGTCAGCGACCTGGTGGTGCGTCAGGCACGCGGCGGCTGGCATGGCCTGTATCTCGAATTGAAGGCGACCCCGCCGCGCGATGCCGACCTGGCCGACTCGCAACACGAGTGGCTGGACGGCTCCGAGGGTGAGCGCTATTGCGCCGCGCTGGCGCTGGGACTCGAACAGGCCAAGGACGTGCTGCGTGAATATGCTGCCTGGCCGCGCACCCAGGTGGCAGGGGATGCCTTGCCATTGAGGGCCGGAGAAGACTGGAGGAGCTGATGCGATTGCCGAAGAGCGTGCAGCAGATCGCGGACATTATCGGGCAAGACCAGGCACTGCACTTGGTGAGAACGTTGCGCGACCAGCAGTCGGGGAAAACGCTGTCGGTCTATGTGCCCGCGCCCAGAAGCCTGCATATCAACCACATGCTGGTGACGCTGCTGGGCTGGGACGATGCCATGGCGTTATGTGAGGTGCTGGGCGGTACGCATGTGTATCCATCCCGCTGCCGTTACCTGGAGCGGGCGATGGCAAATCGCCCGGTCTTGGCGCTTCGGGATACGGGTATGAGCATCGCTGAGATCGCTGCCGAGCTGGGCATGAGCGAGAAATGGGTCGATGCCATTGTCGATGCGCGCGACATGGTGCGCCGTGGCATCAGCATCGATGTCGTTGCGCACTCCGTGAAGATCAATCCGCTGACGTTGGGGTACATCCTCGATGTCGAAGTGAATGGCGACGTCGAACCGGTTAAGCGTCGCTCTCCTCCCCGCCAATCCAGCCCTCAATACGATCTGTCGTTATGAACCACCGCCAGCGGCGCATGCTGCTGGCGGTCCACACAATTGGCCCATATCCACGCTGTCGCGAGTCATGGCGACTCGAGAGCCGACACATGACTGATAACTCTACGGGCCTGGGCATCATGGCAGAAGTGACCGAGCGTTTGGCGCGAGTGGAAACCCGACTGGACGGCCAGGGGGAAATCCTCAACCGCCTGGAGCGCCACATGGAGTCGATGAGCGATTCCCACGCGGAAATGGCGAAAGCCGTCGCTCAGATTCCTCAGCTATTCCACCAAATGATTGAGGTGCAGCAGAGCACTGCCGAGCAGCATGCGCGCTTGGTTGCCCTTGAGAGTGAAATGGAACACTCCCGCAAGGCGCGCAAGCATCTGCGCGAAGTGATCGAGCCCCGGGTCAACCGTTCCCATTTCGTGTCCAGTGTCACCGCTTGGGCGGCGGCGCTGGCAATCTCGGCCGTCGTGACGGCGGTCGCCAAAGGCTGGCTCACATAGGAGGCTGCATGTCCGATCGTATTTCCCCTCATTTCCGCCGCGTTGAGTTCGCTTGCAGTTGTGGCTGTGGCTTCGACACGGTTGACGCCGAAACGCTCCAGGTCCTCGAGGCGGCGCGTGAGCATTTCAATGCGCCCGTCACGGTGACAAGTGGTTGTCGCTGCCCTGAGTACC
>NZ_JARANX010000044.1:0-6607 GCF_029889785.1 Chromohalobacter sp. 48-RD10
GCGCGGCTACCGGAACGAGGCCAACTTCATCGCGATGATCTACCTGATTGGCAGCCCCGTGGGCCGCCTGCTGGATCAGGCCAAATCCACATGATGTGACGAAGAACCCTTTATCGGTCCTCGGCCGGAGTCTATGCAGCTATCGGAATGGTATGAACGTGACGTGCCTTTCTTTCGCTATCGCCATGTCGTTAGGCCGGGTATTTCCGGCTGGGCTCAAGTTGAGCAGGGCTATGCCGCAGAGATCGATGGCATGGCCACCAAGCTTCAGTACGATTTCTACTACATTAAGAATTTCTCGCTATGGCTCGACTTGCTGGTTCTGTTCAAGACGATCAAGACGGTATTTACCGGAAATGGTTCGAGATGATCGAGTTAATGGTGCTGAGGCAGGTCAAGGTAGCAGAGAAACCCAACGAAATTACGGTGACTCCCTATCTGCTAGCTACTGAATCTGCAAGGTACCTGGTGACGATTGATGCCATGGGCTGTCGGAAGAATATCGCCACGCAAAACTCATATGAGCGCGCCAATTACCTGCTGTCAATGAAGGACACCCCGCTGACCTTGGTTGATGCCTTTGAGGCAGCGTTCCCATTAGCTAGGTGTTTGGATACTGCTTATCATCACAATGTTTTGCGTGGTTTAGGCATCATGCCTGAGGTGGGGGGACCTTCGGTAACCCATAAGGAAACTGGTTACTGATGGAGTGGTCGGCATTCTTAACGTTAGCCATTGTGCTTTCAGTACTAGCGACACTTGTCATTACCCGTATAGCCCCCGATGTCGTACTGATGGGGGCGCTGGCGTTTCTGGTGGTTAGCGGTATTCTCACGCCCAGCGAAGCGTTGGCGGGGTTCGCCAACCCCGGCGTGATGACCATCGCCACGCTCTACGTGGTTGCGGCGGGGTTGAAGGAAACCGGCGCCATTCAGTGGCTGGCCCATCGCCTGCTCGGCCAGCCCCGGCGTTTGCGTCAGGCGCAGTTACGCGTATTGCTCCCCGCCTCGGGGCTGAGCGCCTTCATGAACAACACCACCGTGGTGGCCATGTTCATCCCCGCCATTCAGGAATGGGCGGCCCGCTTGCGGTTGCCGACCTCCAAATTGCTGCTGCCGCTCAGCTACGCCTCGATACTCGGGGGCACTTGTACGCTGATCGGCACCAGCACCAATCTCGTGGTGGATGGCCTGCTGCAAAGCGAGCGGGGCATCTCGCTGCACATGTTCGAGCTGGCCTGGGTGGGCGTGCCGCTGGTGGTCATCGCCGGGGGCTTTCTTTACCTGATGGCGGACCGCCTGTTGCCCAACCGCCAGGGGGCGCTGGAACAGCTCGAACAGGCGCGGGAATACGCCGTGGAAGTCCGCGTGATTCCGCAAGGCCCCCTGGAAGGCAAGAGCATTGCCGATGCCGGCTTGCGGAGCCTGGCGCATGGCTACCTGGCAGACATCGAGCGCGACGGCGCGCTGATGACTGCCGTGCCGCCGGAGACCAAACTGCAGGCCGATGACATTCTCGTCTTCGTCGGTGCGCCCGAATGCGCCCGTGAGCTGCGCCGGGTCCACGGCCTGCGCCCGGCCAACGGTGACGTGCGCAAGCTAGATATCGCTCACCACCGGCGTTGCCTGGTCGAGGCCGTAATCGGCCCGGATTTCACCGGGATCGAGCAGACGGTGCGTGAATCGCGCTTTCGCTCGCGCTATCAGGCGGTGATTCTCTCCATCTCCCGCCATGGCCGCCGGTTGCCCGGCAAGCTGGGGGATATCCGCCTCCAGGTGGGCGATACGCTATTGATGGAAACCGCCCAGGAATTCGTCTCGCAATACCAGTACCGCAAGGATTTCCTGCTCGTCAGCGCGCTCAACGACTCCACGCCGCCGGATTTTCGCAAGGCGCCCTGGGCGTTGGGTATTCTCGGCGCCATGGTGCTGGTGAGCGCCACGGGGCTGTTGAGCATTCTCGAGGCGGCGTTTCTGGCCGGCGGCGCCATGCTGCTCACGCGCTGCGTCACGGCGAGCAAGGCACGGCGCTATCTGGAGCTTTCGGTGCTCATCGTCATCGCCGCCTCGTTCGCGCTGGGCAGCGCCATGGACAAGACCGGCGCCGCGAGCCAGATCGCGCAATGGCTACTCCTGACGGACGGGCTCTCGCCCTGGATGGCTCTGGCCATGGTCTACACCCTAACAGTGATCTTCACCGAGCTGATCACCAATAACGCCGCCGCCGTGTTGATGTTCCCGGTGGCCGCCGCCGTGGCCGAGCAACTGGGCGTGAGTATCATGCCCTTCGCCATCGGCATCATGTTCGCTGCTTCGGCCAGCTTCATGACCCCGCTGGGCTACCAGACCAACCTCATGGTTCTCGGCCCCGGCGGTTACCGTTTCGTAGATTACCTGCGCCTAGGCGCACCCATGAGCCTATTGGTCGGTGTTATCGCCATTGGGCTCATACCGCTGGTGTGGGGGTTTTAGATACGAGCCACGGGCTACGAGCAGCGGGCAGGGCGTTGCAAACCTGAAGCGTCGAGGTTGCATACTGCCGAAGCTCGAAGCTCGAAGCTCGAAGCTCGAAGCTCGAAGCTCGAAGCTCGAAGCTCGAAGCTCGAAGCTCGAAGCTCGAAACCCGAAACCCGAAACCCGAAACCCGAAACCCGAAACCCGAAACCCGAAGCCTCATTTTCAAGGGACTGCTATGACAGAAATCACTCCTGAGCGACAGACCCACCTCAAGCAGCTTGAGGCGGAGTCGATCCATATCATCCGCGAGGTGGCTGCCGAATTCGCCAACCCGGTGATGCTATATTCCATTGGCAAGGATTCGTCGGTGATGCTGCATCTGGCCCGCAAGGCGTTCTATCCCGGCACGCCGCCGTTCCCGCTGATGCACGTCAACACCACCTGGAAATTCAAGGAAATGATCGAGTTTCGCGACCGCATGGCCGCGGAGGTCGGGATGGAGTTGATCGAGCACATCAACGAGGAAGGCCGGGCCGCCGGCATCAATCCCTTCGATCACGGCAGCGCCAAGTATACCGACGTGATGAAGACCCAGTCGCTCAAGCAGGCGCTGGACAAGCACGGCTTCGATGCCGCCTTCGGCGGCGCGCGCCGCGACGAGGAAGCCTCGCGCGCCAAGGAACGCGTCTACTCCTTCCGTGACAAGCACCACCGCTGGGACCCCAAGAACCAGCGCCCGGAGCTGTGGAACATCTACAACGGCAAGGTGCAGAAGGGCGAGTCGATTCGCGTCTTCCCGCTCTCCAACTGGACCGAGCTGGATATCTGGCAGTACATCTACCTTGAGTCGATTCCCATCGTCCCGCTGTACTACGCCGCCCCGCGCCCGGTGGTCGAGCGTGATGGCATGCAGGTCATGGTCGATGACGAGCGCCTGCCGCTCGAAGAAGGCGAAGTCCCCGAAGAGAAATGGGTCCGCTTCCGCACCCTGGGCTGCTACCCGCTCACCGGCGCCGTGGAATCCAACGCCGCCACGCTGCCCGAGATCATCCAGGAAATGCTGCTGACCAAGACCAGCGAGCGCTCCGGCCGCGCCATCGACAAAGACCAGGCGGGGTCCATGGAGCGCAAGAAGCGGGAGGGGTATTTTTGAGCTACGGGCTACGGGCTACGGGCTACGGGCTACGGGCTGCGGGCAACGAGCTACGGGCTACGGGCTAAAAAGCTAACAAGGAACTTACATGCGGCATGAGCAAATGGAAGTTTGGCAGCGTAGCAAACGCCTGAGTGTCGATGTTTATCGGGAACTCCGTAGCCTCCGAGATTTTGGCTTTAAAGACCAAATTACGCGCTCCGCACTGTCCATTCCTAGCAATATTGCCGAAGGTTTCGAGCGCTTTACCGAACGCGAGAAGTTCCGTTTCGTTTCTATCGCCAAAGGCTCTTGTGGGGAGTTCGCGACGCAAGCTTTGATAGGCATTGAAGTTGGCTACATTCCTGACGAGATAGGTCAACAGTGGCGTAGTGAAGCGATGGCGCTGTCGCGAATGCTTGGTTCCTTGCTTAAATCCCTATCCAACAGCCCCCGGCTGTCATAACTGAACATGAATATGGCACGGCCTGCTCGTAGTGCTCGTGCCCGGCTTAAGCTTCTGGCACACCAATCTCGAAACCAGTCAGCGAACATGAAGAGAGCACAAGCCTGCTCGTAGCCCGAAGCTCGTGGCTCGTAGCGCGCGTGCTCTCCACAAATGGGGAATGAACCATGTCACACGCCTCACCGATGATCTCGGAAAACATCGAAGCGTATCTGAAAGAGCACGAGAACAAGGACCTGCTGCGCTTCATTACCTGCGGGAGCGTCGACGATGGCAAATCGACCCTGATCGGGCGCCTGCTGCACGACTCCAAGATGATCTACGAGGATCAGCTGGCGGCGATCACCCAGGCCTCCAAGACCAGCGGCACCACCGGCGACCAGGTCGACCTGGCGCTGCTCGTCGATGGCCTGCAGTCCGAGCGCGAGCAGGGCATCACCATCGATGTAGCCTATCGGTACTTCTCTACCGACAAGCGCAAGTTCATCATCGCCGACACACCCGGGCACGAGCAGTACACCCGCAACATGGCCACCGGTGCGTCCACGGCCAGCCTCGCGGTGATCCTGATCGATGCCCGTCACGGCGTGCAGACCCAGACCCGGCGGCACAGCTTCATCGCCGATTTGCTGGGCATCCAGCACCTGGTGATCGCGGTCAACAAGATGGACCTGGTCGGCTATTCCCAGGCGCGTTTCGACGAGATCGTCGCCGAATACCGCGAATTCGCCGCCAAGCTCAACGCGCCGGACATCCACTTCGTGCCGCTGTCCGCGCTGGAAGGCGACAACGTCGTCAACAAGAGCGAGGCCATGAGCTGGTACGAGGGGCCGGCGCTGCTCAATCTGCTGGAGACCGTTGAGGTCACCCACGACCGAAACCTGACGGATCTGCGTCTGCCGGTGCAGTACGTCAACCGCCCGCACCTCGACTTCCGCGGCTACTGCGGTACGCTTGAGGCCGGTATCCTGCGGCCCGGCCAGCGCGTCAAGGTGCTGCCCTCCGGTAAGTCCTCCACGGTGTCGCGCATCGTCACCTTCGACGGCGACCTCGAGGTGGCCTATCCGGGGCAGGCGATCACCGTCACGCTCGACGACGAAATCGACATCTCGCGGGGCGACTGGCTGGTCGCGGAGGACGCCGAGGTGCCGCTGGCCGATGCCTTCGAGGCGGACATCGTGTGGATGCACGACACCGCGCTGGAGCCCGGCCGGTTGTATGACCTCAAGCTCGCCACGCGGGACCTGGCGGGCAAGATCAGCCGGATCGACTACCAGACCGACGTCAACACGCTCGAGCATCACGCCGCCGAGACGCTGAATCTCAACGCCATCGGCCGCTGCCGTGTCGAAGTCGCCGGCACGCTGCCGGTGGATGACTACCGGGTGAGCCCCGGCACCGGCAGCTTCATCGTCATCGACCGGCTGACCAACGTTACCGTGGGCGCGGGCATGGTGCATCGACATCTGGAAAGCGAGCCGCCCTACGAATACCGCACGCACGACAGCAAGGCCGAGGTGGTGTGGAACCGCTCCAGCGTGACGCCCGAGATGCGCGCGCACATCAAGGGGCACGCCGGCAAGTGCATCTGGTTCACCGGACTTTCCGGCTCGGGGAAATCAACCCTGGCGAACGCGTTGGAAGTCGAACTCAACCGGCGTGGCTACCACACCATGCTGCTGGACGGTGACAACATTCGCCACGGGCTGTGCAAAGACCTCGCCATGAGCGAAGCCGACCGCACCGAGAACATCCGCCGGGTGGGGGAAATCGCCAAGCTGTTTGCCGATGCCGGCATCATCGTGATTACCGCCTTCATTTCACCGTTCCGCTCCGACCGCGATACTGCCCGTGAGCTGTTCGACGAAGGCGACTTCATCGAGGTGCATGTCGATACGCCGCTGGATATCTGCGAACAGCGGGATCCCAAGGGGCTCTACGAAAAGGCCCGCCAAGGCAAAATCCAGGACTTCACGGGGATTAACAGTCCTTATGAAGCCCCTTCAAGCGCAGAGATAACCGTGGATAGCACGAGCCACAGCCAACAGGAATTGGTTGCCCAGATGCTGAAAAAGCTCTTCTGACTGGTCTGCTGCCCAAGATGTCGGCAGAGGTGACGCGACTCTCTGTGCCGATCGGGACGGCAAAGTACTAGTAAGGCGCCCGGCCCTATGAGGGACCGGGCGTCGTTGTGTCTGGACCTTGGGAGATAGATCCCTGTGAGGCTGTTCGTATGATGTGTGGTTTTATCAATTTCCCCGGTATGCGACGTCTGGTACTCTGTTGCGCTTTTCGTAATGTCGACATGGTCGCTATTTGTCGTGGCGCACATAACAACCGGATAAGACTTGAACCAGGGGTGGATAGGTAGATGGAAAGTAGTAGGTGGGTGCCACGGGCCGGCTGGAAGCAGACGAATCACACGGTTGGTTGGGTGGCATTATCCCTCTCTGCCAGCCTAGTTGTCCAGATGGCGATTTCGCCTGAATCCCACTCAGAGAGGGTGGTATGAGAGCTTCCATGCCAAGGTACTCCGAAGAACGTAAGGCCGCA
>NZ_JARANX010000045.1:0-6555 GCF_029889785.1 Chromohalobacter sp. 48-RD10
CTGCGTGGTCGGCTCACTCTTGTTGCCCGCCGCATCGGTCGCGGTGGCCGAGACCTGGGTATCGTCAGCGAGTACGGGCTCTGGCGTCACGCTCCAGTTGCCATCGCCGTCAGCAGTGGCGGTTTCATCCACCTCGCCATCACCATTGGTGTCGATAGTGACGGTGCTGCCCGCTTCAGCGGTGCCGGTAAGCTCGGTGCCATTCGTCGGATCGATGGTGGGCGCGTCCGGCGCCACGGTATCCAGCGTCGCCGTATCGGTGACCGTCCCGGTGTTGCCCGCGGCATCCGTGATGGAAAGCGTCGTAGTCAGCTCGCCGTCGTTGAGTCCGGTGACATCGACACCGTCGAGGCTGAATCCGCCATCGTTGAGCGTAATATCGCCGCCCTGAATCACCACCGGGTCGCCGCCGTTGGCGCTGGCGATTGCCAGCGAGGCGATGCTTGCCCCGTCCTCGACCTGGCCGGTCAGCGTGACGCTTTCGGCTTCGTCGGCTGAGAGCAGCGCGTCGTCGCCGGTGACGATCGTGATGCTATTGTCATCAGGAGTTGGGGCGGTGAGATCCGGTGCGGTGGCCGATGCGGGATCGCTTTCGTTGCCGGCTTCATCGGTGGCGGTAGCGCTGATGTCTTCGCCGTTGGTCTGCGGCGGTTCGATGGAGACGTTGAAGTTGCCGTCGTTGTCAGCGGTATCGCTGCCTAGGCTATTACCGTTCTCGTCGCTGACGGTGACCGTGGAGCCAGGCTCGGCGGTACCGGTCACGACGCTGCCGTCGTCGTTGACGGCAACGTCGGCCGGCGCATCCGGGGCCGTGTTGTCGGGGGCGGTGACGCTGACGGGATCAGAGCTGTTGCCAGCGTCGTCGGTGGCGGTGGCTGTGACATCCTCGCCGTTGATCTGCGGCGGTTCGAGCGAGACGTCGAAGTTGCCGTCGTCGTCCGCGGTATCACTGCCTAGGATATTACCGTTCTCGTCGGTCACGGTGACCGTCGAGCCAGGCTCGGCGGAGCCGGTGACGACGGAGCCCTCGTCGTTGACGGCAACGTCGGCCGGCGCATCCGGGGCCGTGTTGTCGGGGGCGGTGACGCTGACGGGATCGGAGCTGTTGCCAGCGTCGTCGGTGGCGACGACGTCGAGGTCCTCGCCGTTGATCTGCGGCGGTTCGATGGAGACGTTGAAGTTGCCGTCGTTGTCAGCGGTGTCGCTGCCTAGTGTATTACCGTTCTCGTCGGTCACGGTGACCCTGGAGCCAGGTTCGGCGGTACCGGTCACGACGCTGCCGTCGTCGTTGACGGCAACGTCGGCCGGCGCATCCGGCGCGGTGAGATCCGGCGCGGTGGCGGTGGCCGGATCGCTCTGGTTACCGGCGGGGTCGGTGGCGACGACGTTAATTTCTTCGCCGTTGGTGAGTGCCGGATCGAGCGGCACGCTAAAGCTGCCATCGTCGCCCGCGGTGGCCGAGCCAAGTTCGTTGCCGTCGGCGTCGCTGACGGTTACGGTCGAGCCGGGTTCGGCGGTGCCGGTGACAGAAGCACCGTCGTCAGCCACTTCCAGATTCTCTGGCTGATCAGGGGCTTGAGTGTCGCTGTCTTCAGAATTGTCATTGTCTTCTGTTGGAATGTCCGTGTTGTTGCCACTGCCACTGCCACTGCCACCAGAAGCGATTGCTGCACCCGCAGCCACTGCACCCCCCGCTGCAAGCCAACCCAGGGTTCCCCACCCTCCATCGCCCGAGCTTGCCGTCTCTGCGGTCGTAGCAGCCGGTTCGAACACGCCATATTCATTAAGTGGCACGTACTCGGCTGAGACTGCGCCATTGCTGGCAGCCGAGCCTAGGTCCGCCAAGATTAATTGCTGATCTTCCCCCGTTAGATACAGCTTGCCTGATGGAGTATCGGCATCGCCGTAAAAATCTTCGATACGAAGCGTTTCGCCAGCGCTAGTTTGAATAATGAGATCGTTCCCGTCACGGGACAGGGATGCCACATCCTGTGGGGAAAGGCTTAGCAGGATGTGGCGTGATTCGGAGACGGAGAGAGTGCCGTTGTCGACCGTGACTGCGGATGACTGAGATAGGTCTTCCTGGCGCGCAGCAACCTTAGCGGAAATGACCATGTTATTTCCCCTGTGCGTTCCTTACGTACGGATTGTGTTTTTTTATATGACATAAGATAAATTTTTATCAGGGATAGCGGTTTCACGAGGCAGGGTCAATATTTGTGTAAGCATTTTTTAAGAGTTTTGTTTGATTAATAATGAGCAGAGGAAAACTTGGAAATTGAGTGTAAGTCATAAATACTATTATTTGTGAGAGTTAGACTACACGGCTTTAAGAGAATACTTGTTCGGCTAAGCGTAAGTTACAACACTTCTCGATCGTAGGTTCAGAGTACTGCCCGTGTCTCATCCTAGCCACCGACCCCCCGATTTATACGCCAAACCCCGCCACGTCCTTTGCTCGCGCCGCCTGGCGGCGTCATAATGAGGACATATCTCTCGTTAGTGGCCGCTATCATGTCCCGTCCCCAAGATCCGACTCCACGTTCATTCGCCACCGGGCAGCGTTCGTCGCGGACAGCGCGATCGCCCCTGGCGCGCATTGGCGAGGTGGCGTATCTCAAGGTCGTGGCGGTCAATACGACCGGTGCCTTTCTCGATTGGGGCCAGCCCAAGGATGTATTGCTGCCGTTCGCCGAGCAGCACTTTCGTCCCGAGGTCGGCAAGCGGGTGTTGGTGATGCTCTACGAAGACGCTCAGGGCCGGCCGGTGGCGTCGATGCGTCTGGATCGTTTCCTGGCTGATGAGGCACCTGGGATGACGCCCGGCGATCGTGTCGCTCTGGTGATCGCCGAGCGTACCGATCTGGGTTTCAAGGCGGTGGTCGATCACCGCTATTGGGGCTTGCTGTATGCCGATGACATCATCCACCCGCCTCGGCGCGGCCAACGGTTGACCGGTTATATCAAGCGCGTGCGCGAAGATGGGCGCCTCGATCTGGCCATGCTGCCGCCCGGTGAGGCGGGGCTCGATGTGGTCGGTGACAAGGTGCTGGAGCTGCTGCGCTGCCATGGCGGATACGTCGCGCTGGGCGACAAGACGCCTGCCGCTGAGATCAAGGCACGCATGGGCGTCAGCAAAAGTGCTTTCAAGCAGGCGGTGGGGCGGCTCTACAAGAGGCGGTTGATCACCATCGAGGAAGACGGCATCCGCCTGACGCGCGAGGCGATAGACGCCTATCAGTCGAGCTGACGCGCCGCTGGCGCCTTGGTCTTCCGCTGGTCGCTGCGGCATACTGCGCGCATTCATCTCTAGTCTGGAAGACCGATCATGAGCGAGCGCGCCTTGAAGCTTGGCGTGGTGATGGACCCCATCGCCGATATCGCCTACAAGAAAGACACCACCCTGGCCATGCTGTGGGCCGCTCAGGAACGCGGCTGGTCGCTTTATTATCTCGAGCCGGAAGATCTGTATCTGGAAGGCGGGCGCGCCATGGGCCGCATGCGCGCGCTGGAGGCGTATCGTGACTCTGAGGCGTGGTATCGGCTCGAAGCGGTGCAGGCCGCGCCGCTGGCGGAGCTCGACGTCATCCTGATGCGCCAGGACCCGCCGGTGGATGACCACTTCCTCAACGCTGTGCATCTGCTGGGCTTCGCCGAGCGCGAGGGCGTGCTGGTGGTCAACCCGACTCAGGCGCTGTTGACCAGCAACGAGAAACTCTTCGCCCAGCAGTTCCCGCACTGCATTCCGCCCTCCGTGGTTTCGTGCCACGATGCCGTCCTGCGCGACTTTCATGCCCAGCACGGCGATGTGATCTTCAAGCCGCTGGATGGCATGGGCGGTAGCGGCATCTTTCATATCACGCCGGAGGGGCGCAACCTGGGCTCGGTCATCGAGCAGCTCACCGAGCGTGGCACACGTCAAATCATGGCGCAGCGTTATCTGCCTGAGATAAAGGCTGGCGATATGCGCATCCTGCTGATCGACGGCGAGCCCGTCCCCTATGGCTTGGCGCGCATTCCCAGCGCCGGCGAAACGCGTGGCAACCTGGCGGCCGGCGGGCGCGGCGAGGCCCGCGAGCTCACCGACCGCGATTACTGGCTCATCGAGCAGGTCAAACCGGCGATTCTCGACAAGGGCCTGATCTTCGTCGGGCTCGACGTGATCGGCGACTACATCACCGAGATCAACGTTACCAGCCCCACCTGCGTGCGCGAGATCGACGCCCAGCGCGGCACTGACATCGGTGGACTCTTGATGGACGCCATTGCCCGGCGCTTCTGAGCGCTGCTTGTCATCCCACGATGGCGAGGTTTGGCAAGGGTAATGATACAATCGCTGCGAAAAGCACCAATTTCGGCGTAAGCGAGGGGCGGGACGCGCCTCGACGCCCGGGAGGCTCATGCAAAGCTTGAAGCATCATTTTCTGCTGGCGATGCCGCACCTCGACGACCCCAACTTCAAGGGGACGTTGACCTATATTTGTGACCATGATGAAAACGGCACCATGGGCGTGGTTGTCAATCGCCCCATGGAGCTGACGCTCGACGCCCTGCTCGAGCAGCTTGAGCTGGATGCCTCGGAGTGCCCGCAGCGCGACTTGCCGGTTTATTATGGCGGGCCGGTCCACAAGGATCGCGGCTTCATTCTGCATCGTGGTTCGAACCTGCCTTGGGATTCCAGCCTACAAGTCGCTGAAGACCTTGCCCTGACGACCTCCATGGATATGCTCAAGGCCATCGCCGAGGGCCGGGGTCCAGAAGACTTCATCGTCTGCCTGGGCTGCACCGCCTGGCAGGCAGGTCAGCTCGAGGACGAGCTCAAGCAGAACACCTGGCTGACGGTGGAAGGCGACGCCTCGATCCTCTTCGATGTCCACTCGGAGCAGCGCCTGAACGCGGCGGCGGGTATCTTGGGTGTCGATCTGAACCTTATGACGCGCGAGGCGGGACATTCCTGATGGCCGAGGCAGGGCAGCGGCTGATACTGGCCTTCGATTATGGCACGCGGCGTATCGGCGTGGCGGTAGGCAACGAAATGCTAGGCAGTGCCACGGCGCTTGCCCCGCTGCCCGCACGCGATGGGATTCCCGAGTGGCAGCAGATCGGCCAATTGCTCAAAGAATGGCAACCGGATCTTTTGGTCGTAGGGCTGCCGCTCAACATGGATGGTACCGAGTCCGACATGAGCCAGCGCGCGCGCAAGTTCGGCAATCGCCTGCATGGGCGCTTCGGCAAGCTGGTGGAGATGTTCGACGAACGTGGCTCGACGCGCGCCGCCAAGCGTATCGCCCGCGACGCCGGGCATCGAGGCAACTACCGCGATGACGGCGTGGATGGCATCGCCGCGCAGTTGATCCTGCAAAGCTTCTTTGCCGACGACACCTTCCTGCAACGCATGCCTTGAATGCAGCACGTAGTGCCAGCATCCCTCCCATTTTATAGCGTGTGGTCGTCCACGCCATAGGCCGGCGGTACGAACCAGCGGACGTCCTGGGCATCACGCTCGATGTAATCCTCGACCTGCAGCAGATTGGCGAAGATCGCCATGCGCATGGGAATGCCGTTGTCGGCCTGGCGGAAGATGGCCAGGCGCGGATCGCCGTTGAGATCGACATTGAGGTCGTTGGCACCGGGGCGGCTGTCGCGCGGCAGAGGGTGCATGACGATAGTGGTCGGTGAGCAGCGCTGATCGAGGAAGGCGCGGTCGACGATGAAATCCTGGGACATCCCCGCGAAGACTTCCGACATCTCCTCGGTGAAGCGTTCCTTCTGGATGCGCGTGGTGTAGATCACGTCGAGATCGCTGAAGTCATTGGCCAGGCTTTCGCGTTGCTCGACGCGATGCCCGCGCGAGGTGACCAGGTCGATCAAATGACGCGGCATTTCCAGACCCGGCGGTGAGACCAGCGTGATGCGCAGCGGTCCGAACAGCGATAGCAGCTTGATCAGCGAATGCACGGTGCGGCCGTGCTTGAGGTCGCCGGTGAGTAGGAAGTGCGCGCCTTCGAGGCGTTTGCCCAGGCGCGCGAATTCCTTCTCGATAGTGTACAGATCGAGCAGTGCCTGGCTGGGATGCTCGCCGGGGCCGTCGCCGCCGTTGATCACCGGCACCTGGGTGGCCTCGGCGAATTTCGCCACCGCGCCCTGGTCGGGATGGCGCAGCACGACGGCATCGACATAGCCGCCCATCACGCGGCTAGTGTCATAGAGGGACTCACCCTTGGCCATCGAGGAGAAGGTGAAACCAGTGGTGTCGCAGACGCTGCCGCCGAGCCGCGAGAACGCCGCGTGAAAGCTGATGCGGGTGCGCGTACTGGCTTCGAAGAATAGGTTGCCGAGCACTGCACCCTCGAGCACGCGGGTCACTTTGCGCCGCTGGGCGAAGGGCTCCATGCGGGCGGCGAGCTGCATCAGGTGCTCGACGTAATCGCGGGACAGGGAATCGACGGAAAGCAGGTGGGAACTCATCGGTAAGCCTCGCAAGTGGCGCAGTTGGTCGCTGCGCGTAGTGTACGCATACGCGCCGTTGGCTTCATCCGCTGCTTGCGTCGATCGG
>NZ_JARANX010000046.1:0-6527 GCF_029889785.1 Chromohalobacter sp. 48-RD10
GAGTGGTCGGATCACATGCGCAACGTAGCTGCTGCGCTCTTTCGATTGGAGCACAATCGCGACGAGCAAGATATGCTGGAGGTGCTGGGCACGCTGGTCGAGTGGCTCAAGGCGCCCGAGCAAACCGGGCTACGACGGGCCTTCGTGGTGTGGATACGCCGCGTACTGCTGCCCAACCGAGCGCCAGGGATGGAACTGCCCGAGTTCAATGAGTTGCAGGATCTACACGAGGTACACGACATGCTGGCAGAACGCATCAAGCAATGGCCTGAACGGTGGGAAGAAAAAGGCCGCCAGGAAGGGCGTCAGGAAGGTCGTCAGGAAGGGCGTCAGGAAGGCGAACAACGGGGTATCGAGAAGACCGCCCGCAACCTGATCAAGCTGGGTGTACTCAGTGATGAACAGATCGCCGAGGCCACGGGGCTGACGGTGGCCGACGTGGAAGGGCTGCGCGAAGAAGACTCGCAGTGATCGCGCGACGCTTGCGTTAACACAATCGCGACTGAAGTCCCTCTGACAAGAGCACCCCGCAAGGCATTCCGCATTACTCGACCCCACCAATGATTACGTCTTCAAGCGGCTGTAGATTTGTGGGATCGTTTGCGTTTCCGGGGCTCTTTCGTCGCGGATGGGGCATGTCATTCGCCTCGAGTCTTCAGCGAAACGAACAGCATCAGGGGATTGTCAGGGTTTTCGACGAAGCCATGCTTCTTATAGAAAGCCGCCACGTCCTCGTCGAGGGCGTCAACGACCAGGGCACGCGCTGCAACATGTCCAGCCGCGAGCAAGGACCGCTCGATGGCTTCGGCCAACAAGTCCTTACCGAGCCCCGTCCCCTGGCAAGGATGGTCTACCGCCAGTCTTCCCAGCTTGATGACAGGGAGTTCGGTGGGCATGTTGCGCCGCATGCTCTTGGGGGCTTCTTCCCGCAGTACTGATCCCGTCGCCAACGAGATATATCCCGCCACTTGGTTCGTTCCTGCGTAACAAATGACATATGTCGTCGTGGCTTGGCGTTTGGTGTTTTTCAGGCCCCGAGCCTTTAAGAAATCGTTGAGGCTGTTACGGCCACAGTCAAATTTATCGACGCCATGATGCTCATTGATAACGACGGGAGGCTCAATATCCGCCACCTCGATTACGTCTTGTCCCAGCGCTTCTTGCGATTCATCAGTTTCATTACACACGGATTTTCCTCGATAGGGGTCTCTAGTGCTCTCTCGAAGGCCTCAAACGAGCGATCATCCATCACATACATGCGTCGATCCATTAGAATTTCCTCGGCTCGACGGCACGCAGCATCCAGCACGAAGCTGGTCCGATCACCGCCACATTCTGCAACGGCCCTGTCGATGAGGGCGCGTTTTCTACTCTCAACGCGCATATTGAGAGGCAACAATTTAGTGCGCGCCTCTACAACTTGGCTCATGTTCATTACCTGTATGATGAAGATATGAATTACTGCCTAGACAAGCATATTCTGGCATGGTGTAACGCTCCTGTCTACACTGTAACGCTATAAGCTCTACATGGGGCGTGGACGTCACGTTCTTGATCGTGTAAATGCACATATTGGTATCGAGCATGTATTTCAGCATTAGAACGCTTCCCGCCGCTGATCCTCTGGTTGCTCACGCGTGTTCATGAAATCTGCCGTGGCGCTAGGTTCGTCGAACCAGCTATCCCATGATTCTCCTACTGGGGGGATGATGCGTGTCCGGCCGACGGAGATGACCTCGACACGTTTTACCCCATCGGGCAGGGTGCTTTCTTTGGGTAGTCGTATAAGCTGATTGCGGCGGGAGTGAAAAACAGAACCATGGGGCATGCCAGTTACCTTAGTGAATACTGTATGTATAGCTTTAATTAGCGAGGCTTAAGCCTCCTGTCAATGCAAATGAACGGCGGCCCCTTTTTGGGGCCGCTTGCGTTTGTGACCGGAGGATGAGCGCGACCATGCTTGGCTAGCGAGTCTTTTCATCTTCCGGTGGGCGTTTCTCCGCGTCACGATAGGACGTATTGCAAAGCGAAATGGGGCGCGTTGGCGGGTATGGCTCAACCGACCGAGCGGCACTGTTAGTGGACAAGGAGGTTGCTTTGGAAACGAAGTATAAAATACTAGTTATCAACGATAAAAAAAACCTAAATAATAGGTATCGTCTGGAACTATGTGATGTTTTGGAAAGAAAAGGGTGTCTCGTGAAGAGCGTTGGGGTGTTTGACAGCATACTCACCCCTTTTTTGGTTTTTATCGAGATATTGCTCCTTGGAAGGAGCGGTGCTGTTATCTCTTCGAATATTAGGTCTAATATTTTTTTGCTTATACAGCCTTGGGTGGCAGGGTTGGTGATTATTAATGGCATGGGGCGGTGGAGAGATAAAAGATTTTTTAGATACTTTTTGTTGGTGTTGTTGAAGTGCAACAACAATAAGAAGGTGGTCGTACAGTCGTATGCTGATTTTCGTTATATACGAAAGTATCTGGGGGGGAGCTATAATGTTTGTTGGGTGCCGGGGTCAGGCGGTACGAAGAAAGAATTCGGAGTTCTTGACGGCTTGGTAACCGTTCAGCGTGATACAAAACTCCCCCTTGTAGCTGCAAGTTTAAAAAAGCTGTTGGCGCATATTGACGTTAACGAACCTTTCTTTGTGGTTGGCTGTAAGGATAAAGGTGTCGCGGCTGAAATTTTCAAAGAACACAAAGGGGGAGTGGTTGAGGTTGGTTTCGTCCCGCAGGGTGATATTTTTAAGCATGGTAATATTTTTGTTCAGCCTTCCGGCTATGGCGAAGGGTTCCCGCATACACTTGCTGATGCAATAGTTAGTGGGATCAGAATCTTTATAGATAAGGGGGAGTATTTGAAGTATGGATTATGGAAGCTTGATTGTGAAGCGCGCCCCCTTACAGGAGAGTGGATGGAAGTAACGCCTGGGCCTCAGGCAAGGATGAAAGTTTCTCTAGACGGGGTGCTTGATGAGTATATGAATGCTTTCTTTTCCGTTTCTCGTTTCTCAGAGGAAAACAAAGAAACAGGTTAATTGCTGACGCCTCTGATTCTAAAGATGAATTGCTCTTACAGTATTCGCTTATAGCTTATATTTGCGGCCCCTTTTGGGGCCGCCTTCATTTTGGGAGCGCTGGTTAGCCTTCGGCCATGAGACTGTCGTCGAGCTCGAAGGCGGTAAGGGCGTCGATGGTGGCGTTCTTGCGGTTGCCGTACCCGGTCAGCGAGGCCTTGTAATGACCCCCTGGTTTCTGCACACCCTACGCCGTTAATGCTGGGTGTGCTCGGGGTGCCACATAGTCCAGAGACTGATGTGGCCGCTCTTCGTTGTAGTACCGGATCCAGCGATCGATCACGACCCTGGCTTGGCCCAGCGATTCGAAACGGTGAAGCCAGATGCACTCCTCCTTCAAGGATCGGAAGAAGCGCTCCACGAGCCCGTTCTGTTCTGGTGTATACGGCGTCGTGAACTCCTGCGTGAGGCCATAGGCCTTTACCGTGCCCGTGTAGTGGCGGCTACTGAAAACGAGCCCGTTATCGGAGCGAAGTGCCAGCGGCTGCTGAACGCGCCCCAGTGCCCCCAGTCGATAAATCAGTGCTTCTTCCAGGGCAGCCTCCGCTGTCTTGCTGCTGCCATTGTCCGATAATCGCCAACCGAGGATCTCACGCGTGCAACAGTCGATGATGACCGCCAGGCTGGCCCGCCGATCCTTCCCGCACCACACGTGCGTGAGATCCGTGGCCCAACGCTCATCGGGTCGTGAGGTGATCGACGGCAAGCGTCTGGCGCGAGGTCGGAAGCCTTGCGGCCGCTTGCGCACCTGCCAGCCTTTGAGTTGCAGGATGCGCTGGATCGGCTTGCGGTTCTCGCCCAGTACACACGCTAGCCGGCGATAGCCGTAGCTCGGGAAGCGTTCCAGCGTCAGCTTCACCCGGGCCGTCAGATCCGTATTAACGACACGCTGCCGCGCCTTGGGCCGGTAATACAGACTGCGCCGAGGAAAACCCAGCCAGCGGCAAAGTTTGGCCAGTGAGACCACTTGCCCTTCCTGGGCCATTTCCGCCTGCAGCGACCTTACGAGTTCTCGTCCTCGTCGAGCAGGCGACGCCACTTTTTTAGTGCGTAGATCTGCAAGTGGGCCTCGCCTAGCGCCTCCTTGGTTTCCCGCAAGTCGGACTCGTATTGCTCGCGGATATCCTTGGGGCGGGCCTTGAACCCGTTCTCCATATTGCGCTGGGCTTCCTCGATCCAGCCGTCGACCTCGGAGACGGTGAGGTCATGCTGTCGCGCGACCTCCGCGACCGTGGTCTTGCCTTTGAAGATGTCCATGACCACGGACGCTTTGCGCTTCGCGGTCCATCGCTTGATGGGAGTGTCGTCGTTCATTCTGTCCTCCTGATGACTGCACTATAGCCTGTGCAGCTCTGGAGGGGGTCACTTCAGCCTGCGGTGGGCGTTGGAGGGTGCGTATCGCGGGGGTGTCGGTGGCCTGGCCAGTGTTTTCGAAGGTGCAGTCGCGGAAGGTCAGGTAGTTGCTTTCGTCTGCGAGGAAGACGCCGGGCGCGGCATCCAGAGTGATCATGGAGCCGTGCTGGGCGAGGTCTTTCTTGAAACGGCACCGATCGAAGCGCACGACATGCCGTGAATTGCGTTTGTTGCTGTTGTGAAGGTAGAGATGCCCGCCGCCGGGGGTGAAGTCGAACCGGCAATGGCGATAACGATGATGCTGCGTGGTATCGAAGATATCGAAGCGGGGCACGCCGTCGCCGAGCCGGCAGGCGTCTACGTCGAGTGTGTCGTAGGCTTGGACCCAGCCGGCGGGAATCTCGCAGTCGTGCAGGCTGATGCGTTCGCCCGGTGCATGAAAGAGCCGCGCCCGCGTGGCGCTCAGCGTGAAGTCGCGCAGGTGCGATTGGCCGAGGAGCTTGAAACCTACGGGGGCGGGCTCATCGGTGTCGCCGTGTCGGCTCTGGAAATGGGTGAGATGCAGCTCGCCTTTGAAGCCGGCCGCCGAGACGATGGAGGCGTAACTGGCGCGCATGCTGTCATGGCGCCGGTCGTTGAATACTTGCCAGGTTTCGTCGAAATGGCGGATATCGATATGTCCATCGCTTGTAAGCAATAGGGAACTGCTACTGCGCTTGGTGCCACGTAGTTTCGTACTGAGACGTTGCCCCGTCAGGTGGCTGGCCGCGAGGTCCATCTCGATACAAAATCCTCTGTCGATGTCGCGCGCCAGGCAGTCGTCGACAATATGACGCACGGGTGTGCCATGCAGGTCTTTGAGGTAAAAGCCGATGTTGGTGGTTTCGGCGATGCAGCCGCGGAGGGTGAAGTGCCCGGTGCCTTGCGGCGGAGTGCGTCCGGTGGTGGCGACGAAGCCATGATGTGTCGTCTCGCGTGAACGACAGTTGATGAAGCGTACCGTGTCGCTATTTTCGGCCCAGTAACCGGCGTTGGACTCGTTACCGCCGTAATCGGCGCTGGCGTGGTGACCGTTTTCGGCGAGGCAGTCGATGAAGTCGATGCGCTCGCTGAGGCTGTCTTCCGGGCTCCCGCCGTACGAATCGGAGACGAAGCCGATACGTGTGAAGTCTCGTGCCTGGCAACGTTCGACAATTCCGTCGTGGGCGCCGACGATGAAGAAGCCATCGCCGAAGTTGCCGCGCGCATGCTCGACTACGATATCGCGCAGCACGAAATTCCGTGCATCTACGCGGAGACAGGCGGCTGGGGAGCGGCGGCAGACGACGTCGTGGGCGGTAATGTCGTGGCCAACCAGGTCCAGCGGTAGGCAGCCAGTGAAGGTGTCGTAGTTGGAGGTGCTCCACTGATCGGGGTCGTCACTGACGTTGCCATCCAGGGTCATGCCGGAGAGGGTGGCGCCATCGTGGATTGCGACCAGCGTACCCCGGGCGTCACCGGTATAACGAATGATGGTCCGCTCGACTCCTGCGCCGGTAACGTGAATACCCTTGAAACGTAACCCGGTACGCGATGAGGCGTAGTCGCCCTCGGGAAAGGTGATATCACGCTGCTGGCTACTGGCGGCCTCGGCGAGTTGCTGCAGCGCGAGATACTGGTCGCTACCATCGCCACGTATACCAAACATACCGGGTGTGAGCGTGTCTTCAAGGCGGCGTAGGAAACGCCCCTCTTCGTGATGCTGGGCACGGAAGCAGGTACCGCCGTCTGATGCTCGCTGCTCATTGGCGTACCAGATGAAGGTGCCGCCGCCAAGCGCCTCTCCGCGGTAATAACCCGCTACCGTAATATGTTCTCCATCCCGTAGTTGGGCCACGTCCAGCGCTTGCATCTCTTTGATGGAGGCCACATGTCGCGTGCCCACACCTCCTGCCTGTGGGGTATTTCCCTTCCTTTCTTTCTTTTCCATGCTTGCCGCATTTTTTGGTTCTTCGTCACATCATGTGGATTTGGCCTGATCCAGCAGGCGGCCCACGGGGCTGCCAATCAGGTAGATCATCGCGATGAAGTTGGCCTCGTTCCGGTAGCCGCGCGCG
>NZ_JARANX010000047.1:0-6249 GCF_029889785.1 Chromohalobacter sp. 48-RD10
GGGGATTAGCCGCTACCAGGGAAGATACTCATGCCAATGCCCAAACGCTTTGCCTTCGTCATTGCCGATCTATACGGCGGCGGCGCAGAAAAATCGCTACTTTATACGGCAGATGGCCTTCGACAGCGCGGCCATGTCGTCAAGGTCTTCATCCTGCGCAACAAGATCGAACACCGTCTGCCGGAAGGATTGGAGATCGAGAACCTCCGGGTCATCAACCGTTTCAGCAAGATGTTTTCGACGCCGCTGGTGGAAAAATGGCAGGCCGCGCGTATCGCACGCGCATTGAGCGCTTTCGGCCCGGATGTCGTGCTGTCATGTTCTTGCGACAAGATCACTCGACATCTGACATTCCCCAACCTGTGGTTCTGGATCAAGAGCGACATCTCGGCGAAATTCAGCGATCCCGACCAGCGCGCCAAGGCATTCGCCAAGGTGCATCGCTTCTATAGCGGACGCAACGTCGTCGCCGTCTCCCAGGGCGTCAAGGACAACCTGCTCAATGCCATCGGACTCCAGCCCGCCGAAATTCGCGCCATCTACAACCCCTACGAGCGAGCACCCTTCCTGCGCATGGCCGAGGAATCGGCGCCAGTACCGGACGGCGAGTACCTGATCAATGTCGGCACGTTTGAAGCGCGCAAGCGTCATGACCGCCTGCTGCGCGCCTATGAGGCCAGTGGCGTGACGACCCCGCTGGTTCTGTTGGGCAAGGGTAAGGGCGATGAAGAAGCCAATCTTCGCGCAATGATAGAAGACATGGGGCTCGTCGAACGCGTTATCCTGCCGGGCTATCAAACCAATCCCTACCCGTTCATTCGCAACGCCAAGGCCTTGATCCTGACCTCGGACGCCGAAGGGCTGCCACGTGCGCTCATCGAATCGCTGCTGCTGGGAACGCCCGTGGTCAGCGTCGACTGTCCCTCCGGTCCGCGCGAAATACTCTCGGGAGAACTCGCCGATTTCTTGGTCCCGCTTGAAGACGAAACGGCGCTGGCCGACGCCATCGCCCGCATGGATGCCGCGCCCATCACCGTCACCGAAACGCACTACCGCCCCTTCCTCAAGGAGACCGTGCTGCCGCAGTTCGAAGCCTTGGCGAAGTAACGATACGCCTTACACAATTGAGCTCGCGTCCTGAAGAAATACCTTGAACGCCTGCCATAACGGGCTGCGATAACGCTCAGGATGCCACAATAACGAGAAGTCACGGACCAGATGTAGTGGAGTCTCCAGTGCGACGAGTTCGCCGCGTTCGAGTTCGCCCGCCACACTGAGCCTCGACAAACAACCAAGGCCGAGGCCAGCCCGCACGGCCTGCTTGATGGCCTCATGTTGGTCGAGTTCCATGCGTACCCGCAAGCGCGCTACATGAGGCCGAATCGCCGCTTCGAAGATCGCGCGAGACCCCGAACCACCCTCTCTCAAGATCCATTCGGCGGCCTGCAGATCCTCAGGCGACAACCGCGACTGAGCAGCGAAACGCTGTGTCGGCGCACAGACAATCACCATCTCGTCGCGACACCAGAACTCACTGGACAGACGCGGTTCCGTACACTGCCCTTCCACCAGGCCGAGGTCGGCGTCGTATTGCAATAAGTCGTCGATCACGCCTTGCGTATTACGCAGCCGTAGTTGGAGGTCCGTCTCCGGATGAGACTCGCTAAAGCTACCCGCCAGCTGCGGCAACAGATAAGTACCCACGGTGGCACTAGCCGACACTTGCAAACGCCCGCGTAATGCCCCTTGCGGCTCACGCGCCGTTTCCACCAGTACCGTTAACCCTTCTAACAACTGCTCAGCCTGTGGTAATAACCGCCGGCCGGCATCGTTGAGCACCAGACGACGCCCGAGACGCTCGAACAGCGCTACGTCAAGCTGGTACTCAAGATCGCTCAATGCCTGACTGCTCGCCGACTGTGAAAGATGCAGGCGCTGAGAGGCGGCACTCACAGAACCAGCGCGTGCCACATTCACAAATACATCGAGTTGGCGGAACGTTACCTTGGATGTCATATCGGATTTACTTAAATGGCATATCGTTATTACTCGATATTAGGTTACACGATGCACGCTTACCCTGTCCTCCTCATCGGCATTCGAGAGGAAACATCATGTGGCAGGGGCTAAGTGTATGCATCGCTTTGACGCTAGGCGGGTTCGCCATGGCTAGATTGCCAGGCATCGCCTCGAGCGGTGTCAGTCCGCTAGTGTTCACCTTATTGCTAGGACTGATGGTAGGTAATTTACCCCTGGCGCGACGCTTGTCTGGCGTGGCACCAGGACTCCAGTTCGCTACCCGCCATCTATTACGTGCCGGCATCGTATTATTCGGCTTTTCACTGACCTTGCAGCAGATCGTGGGGCTAGGGCCAGCCATCATCGCGCTTGATGTCCTTGTGGTAAGCATCGTTCTGGTGACTGGCTATCTGATCGGCACGCAAATACTAAAGCTCGACCGCGACACCGCCTTACTGACAAGCGCCGGTAGCGCGATCTGCGGAGCCGCCGCAATCCTGGCTACCGAAAGCATGATTCGTGCTCGTCCCGCCGCTACATCAATGGCGGTGGCTACCGTCGTACTGTTCGGTTCGCTATCGATTCTAGTCTATCCGCTGATCTACCCTCTTACGCAGATGCACGAGGGCCTATTTGGCATCTATATTGGCGCCACCGTACACGAAGTCGCCCAGGTGGTAGCCGTCGGCGATGCAATCGGGCCCGAAGCGCTAACCAACGCAGTGATCGTCAAGCTGGTACGCGTCATGCTACTAGTACCCTTTCTGCTAGTGATCGGGCAGTGGTGGCATCGCCGTCAGGTTCGCGACGGTGAATTCCCGGCAACCCGAGGTTCGCTCGTCATTCCTTGGTTCGCCTTCGGCTTTCTCGCCATGGTAGTCCTCAATAGCATCGTGGCTCTGCCCGCTCCCTTGCATCAGGGGCTCGTGACGAGCGGGCAAATCACCCTAGCGATGGCCATGGCCGCACTGGGATATGAAACACGATTAGAGAAACTCCGCGCTCTGGGAATCAAACCCTTCCTGCTGGCATTAATGATGTTCGTGCTCCTGTTGATCGGCGGCGGGTTGATAACACCTTGGCTCATGCGCTGAATCCGCAACGCAAAACGGCGCCTCAAGAGGCGCCGTTTGCATATCCAACTGACTCGTATATTCCACTGGGCCGGCTCACGCCGACTGGAGTGAATCGCCCCGACCCACGGCGAAGTACAGCAAGCCCGCGCGCTTGACCGCCTGCGGGTCGAACAGATTACGCCCATCGATCACCACCGGCATGTGCAGCTTCTCCTTGAGCCAAGCGAAATCCACGCTGCGGAAAGCTTTCCATTCGGTACAAATCACCAGAGCGTCGGCCCCCTCGATGGCTTGCTCGCGATTATCGACAAGGGCGAGGTCGTTGCGCTGGCCGTAGATCCGGCGGCATTCGTCCATGGCTTCCGGATCGAAGGCCTGTACCCGAGCACCGCACTCCCATAACGCTTCCATCAAGGCACGGCTCGGTGCCTCGCGCATGTCGTCGGTGTTGGGCTTGAAGGCCAACCCCCACACGGCGATCGTCTTGCCGGCCAGATCACCGTCGAAAGCTTGCGAGAGCTTGGCGAAGAGCGTGGCTTTCTGGCGCTGGTTGACGCCTTCCACGGCCTCGAGCAGTTCGGCGCGATACCCGATCTCACCGGCGGTGCGCGCCAGCGCCTGCACGTCCTTGGGGAAGCACGAACCACCGTAACCGCAGCCTGGATAAATGAAGTGATAGCCGATACGCGGATCACTGCCGATGCCGTGTCGGATCTGCTCGACATCAGCGCCCAGGCGCTCGGCGAGATTGGCGATCTCGTTCATGAAGCTGATCTTGGTGGCGAGCATGGCATTGGCCGCGTACTTGGTCAGCTCGGCGCTACGAATATCCATGAACATCAACTTTTCATGGTGACGGTTATAAGGACCGTAGCACTCGCGCATGATATCGCGCACGCGTTCGGCATCGGTGCCGACGATGATCCGCGCGCCATGGGTGAAGTCCTCGATGGCGGCGCCTTCCTTGAGGAATTCGGGGTTGGAGCAGACATCGACGGTGAGCGCAGCGCCCCGCGCGTCGAGCTCGCCCTGAACAGCACCGCGCACCTTGTCCGCCGTGCCCACCGGCACGGTCGACTTGTCGACGACGACCTTGTCGTCGCGCATGTGCTGGCCGATGCTGCGCGCTACGGCCAGCACGTATTGCAAATCGGCGCTGCCGTCTTCGTCGGGCGGTGTGCCCACGGCGATGAACTGCAACGGCGCGAAGTCGACGGCGAACGCTGCATCGGTGGTGAAACGCAGGCGCCCCTCCTCGACATTGCGACGCACCATCGCTTCCAGCCCCGGCTCGTAGATGGGGATCTCGCCGCGCTCGAGCCGCGCGATCTTGTCGGCATCGACGTCCATGCACATGACATCGTGCCCCACATCCGCCAGGCATGTGCCGGTGACCAGGCCCACGTACCCCGTGCCGAAGATGCTGATTCTCATCGTGTGTCGTCCTTTACGTGTCATGTCATCGAAAAAACGTGGGCATCAAGCCCGAGTGGGTATCAAACTTGATAGAACGCGCGATACCAGTCGACGAAGCGGGCTACACCTTCCTCGACGCCGACCGCCGGGCGATACCCGACCGCTTCGAAAAGCGCCTCGGTATCCGCCCAGGTGCGCGGCACGTCACCCGGTTGCATGGGCTGATAGTCGCATTGCGCGGTGCGCCCGGTCACGCGCTCCAGGGCGCGCACGAAATCCATCAATGCCACGGGGCTCCCGTGGCCGATATTGTAGAGTGCAAACGGTGCGGCACTTTGATCCGGCGCCGTCGCCTGCCGCTGGGGGTCGCCCTGGGGAATGACATCCTGTATGCGTACTACGCCCTCGACGATATCGTCGATATAGGTGAAATCTCGCGATAGGTCGCCGTGGTTGAAGATCGGTAGCGGCTCGCCGGCAAGAATCGCGCGAGTGAACTTGAACATCGCCATGTCCGGGCGTCCCCACGGGCCATAGACGGTGAAGAAACGAAGCCCCGTGGAAGGAATGTCGTACAAGTGCGCGTAGCTGTGCGTCATCAGCTCATTGGACTTCTTGGTCGCGGCATAGAGGCTAATGGGGTGATCAACAGCGTCGGCGGTCGAGAACGGCACATGCGCATTCTGCCCGTATACCGAGCTCGACGAGGCATAAACCAGATGCGGCACCTGCTGTTGGCGGCAGCCTTCCAATACGTTGAGGTGACCGACGAGGTTGGACTGCGCGTAGACATGCGGATTGTCGAGCGAGTAGCGCACGCCAGCCTGCGCGGCGAGATGAATCACCCGCTCGAAGCGCTCACCAGCGAAGAGCGCTTGCATGGCCGCCTGGTCAGCGAGGTCCACGCGCTCGAAGCGCACATTGGGATACCCGGCCAGATCGTCGAGGCGCGCCTGCTTGAGCGCGACGTCGTAGTAATCGTTTAGATTGTCGATGCCGACAATGGTGTGGCCATCGGCCGCCAGGCGCTTGGCCACGGCATGACCGATGAACCCGGCCATGCCCGTAATCAGAATATTCATGGGGTTACCGGTCTCTCCTGTGATGGCGCGCACTATAGCATGGCGCTTGGGACGCGCCGATCCATGCATCGCGCTTCATTGACGAGGCGCAAGCCAGGCGACGATACCCACGAACAAGAGCATCAAGGCAAGCAATGAAATACCGTCGAGCACGTTTTCCAGCGACGGCAAGCGCGGATCGTCCGCGGCCACCTGATGCGCATTGTGCATGCCCTGCAGCGCCAACTGCCCCACGGCCGCGATCAACGTCAGCATCATCCCCAACGGCAGGCTGGCGCGCAGCCATGTCGGCAAGCGCAGGAACGACAGTCGAGGCCGAGAGGGAGGCTGTTTCTGCGTCTTGGCGCTCGCCCGAGAGGAACCTTTGCGTGAGGCGGTATTGGTACGCTTGGACGTGTTCTTGCCGCGTTGCTTGCCGGAAGACGACGCACGCCGCCCCATCCAGCGATAGACCAGCATGGTAAAGGCGGCTGTCAGCGCCACCGCAGAAATCAATATGGAAAGGAACAAGGAAAGCGAGGCCATGGAATCCCGTTGTCTTTCGAAGAAGAATAACGACAAGGATACCAGCGATGGCCTCACGGTTCAGGCACGGCGTAGGCCGATGCCAATGTCTCGACGCATTGGATCAGGGCATCAATTGCCCACCATTGACC
>NZ_JARANX010000048.1:0-5834 GCF_029889785.1 Chromohalobacter sp. 48-RD10
CTCGGGGGTTCCGGGGCGATCATGCGATAGACATCCAACGGCGCCGCCCAGCGGTCCACGCCATTGTAGAGCACCACCGGAAACACCGGCGGCAGGCCTTGGTAAGGAGTGATGACCTTCTGCTTGAGTAGCTCGCTGTAGAAGCAAGCGACATAGTGCATCAACCGGATCGGCATGGTGCGATCCACCGACGACTGAAACAGATGTGCGCCATCCATGGCGCCCACCCTTCGGGCGCACTGAAGTGCGCCCAAATTCATTCCCGATGAATTTGTCCAGCAGGATGTACAAATACACCTCTTGCGTCACGCCGTCCCAAGTCACTTCCACCGACCACACCACATCCTCGATCTTCTCTTCGAACATCGGCGTGATGTAATGGCCGTTGTGCTGCTTGAGCGTCGTGAAGTCCATCAGCGCAGCAATTTCACCCGGCGCAAAACCCTCGATCAGCTGCTGCACGAATTCCGGGTGGCTGAACAGCTCCTTGTAGCCGGTATCGTGATGATGTGGATGAGTGGTATCAGCCATGCGTTCTCCTATCTCAATACCCCGACTTTACCACAGCGCTACCGATCAGCCCGCGAGCGTCTCATAGCGTCGTGCAATCGTATCGGGCGAGAAGCATGTGTAATGCTCGGGCTTTATCAACGGCGGTGCATCCAACATCTCGCGCATTTTACGGGCTAACGCCTGCTCATCGTCTGTTTGCACCAGACAAGTCGCCAGCTCTCCCGTCAGGATATCCCGCGGCCCCGAGGGACAATCGGTACTCACCACCGGCGTGCCGCAGATCAGCGACTCCGCGATGACGCGGCCGAAGCCCTCGTAATCAGATGCCAGCACCAAAAGATCGGCATGATGAATATACGGGTAGGGATTGGCCTTCTGGCCAAGGAACACCACGCGCGACTCGAGCCCTAGTTCACGGACCAGCGCCTGGACGTTTTCAAGCTCCCCATCGCCGACGAAGACCAGCTTCTGTGTGATGCCACTCTCTTTGTAGGCACGCAACAGGCGATCATAGCGTTTTTGCCACAGCCCCAGGCGCCCCACGCTAACGATATAGTCGCTCACCTCGACGTTCTGGTGCATGCGGCGCTCGATGGCACTCGCGTCAATGACATTGTGAATGACCTCGCCACGTCCCGGCGCCGCCTTAGCGGCGGATAACGAGGCCAATATGCCGTGGGAAATGGCGATGACCCGGCGCCCGCCGTAGAGCTTTCTAATCCTGCGTAACGCTTTTGGTCGAGAGCGTCGTTTACTCAGCAATGCTTCCGTAGGATCGGTGCGAATGCACAGCCACGCTTGCGCCGCCAGCGAAGAATATGTAACGACCCGGTGCGCGTAGTACAGGTTCGCGATGACGATATCGTACGTTTTCGCATCCTCGCGAAGCCACGCATCGATTTTCGCGGCATGCAAACGAAAGCGCCGCAGCTTTTGCCAGACGTTCTTGTATCGGAAGGGAAGCGTCTTGACCGTCACTCCCTCGGGTATGTCGTGCCACACCTTATCGCTGAGCACGGCAATGGTGACATCATGGCCACGTTGGGCCAGTATCTCCGCCAAGTTTAAAATCGAGATTGGGGCGCCGCCCCCACCCAAATGGTCGGAAATAAATAAAAAAGATTTTCCATCAGCCACTGTAAATTCCTTTTTCAGTGCCTGTGTGAGCGCCATCCTAGCGCCAATTCAACCCACAGGCATCATCCGTATATGACTATCATCTTCTATCAAGTTTTCCTTAGGGACCTCCTTCAACTTGTCCAGGTCGGGTTGCCAGTTGGTCGTGATGCCGAGAAAGTGCAAGAAGTACGCATCGGCATCGACCAGAGCATCCGGCTTGTTGCGCTTCAAACGGCTCGCCAGGAGATAATTCTTTTTCACCCAGGTGTTATGCGGTGAAATCAAGAAATTGGCATCCGCGTCACAGACAAACTTGCGCGCCGTTTTTTTCCTCTCCGGGTAGCGATACCTGAAATCGCAGAACGAGTAATCATGTTTGCCGGGATTCACGTAAGGCACGTTATGGCTTTCGAAGTAGACGACCTTATGACGAGCAACTGCCGACATGATGCGGTCTTCGTCGGCAATCAGCAGCTCATCTATGTCGAAATTGAACAGCACCCCGCCCTTGGCAAAACGCTTCAGACAATGATTCAAGGCAACCGGCTGGGCAAACGAACTGAAGCGCTTGGCCGTTGGGCCAAAGGGAAAGTTCCAGCTGACGATATTCGCCTTCTCGCCTACCCTCTCTTCAAGCGCTTCCAGGTTGTCGCTTCCGTTGTCGTAAATGAAGACATCGTCAATGCCGTAATTCGCCTTATAAAAATCGATCCACTCATCGATCCATTCAACGGCATTGTTCTTGGAGATCGCGGTCAGCACCTTACGCCCCCGCGTCGCCGGGTTCTGAGACGCATCATGCGACTGATCTCGCGACGGATCTCGCAACAACGTCATCTCGTGCGTCGCATCCGAAAACTCCAGCACCACCTCATAACGTTCGGCATGCGGCATCCGCGCCTTCAACAAGGACACCTTGTGCTCCGGGTAGTCAACGAAAGAAAACTTCCGCTGGCGCCCGTTCACCCAGACCTTCATGTCCTCGACGTAAGGCTTTACGTTGAGCGCGGGAGGACCGATTCCCACCAGCTCATCCGCATCAGGATCGATGAATACATCATAAAATACGAACTTATCATCGAAGTTTTGTAACTGCTCTTCGCTGATACTTCCATCTTTCGGATGAGGCTGTCGCCGTATAGCGACATTATTGGGTATTGAAACGGGATTAACCTTATATTTCATGCCTATCTCGGGGAGATATGAATGTAAGAAAAACCCAATAACCTAATACAAAGGGCTTTCTGTTTATATATCACTTCAAATCTAAGATAGCACGAAAGGCTAATTTTTAAGGAGGGATTTACAAGAAATTACTATGTAGGTGCCATTTCCCGTGAGATTGACCACCCGCTTGGCAAACAGCGCAGCCGTCTGGTCTGCGACTCGAGACGATGCAACCAGTGTTGGTGGCGCAGCGCCTTATGCGAAATATGATAATTTTATCGCCAGCAGTGCCGCTCTAGGTCTTTGTCAGGTGCCAGACCAGCACATACATGACCCGGCCGTGGAAGCGCTTTCCCATACCGCTGGCTTGAGGTCGTTCTGGTCAGGCTGCAAGTGGTCATGAGTCTACATGCTTGTTACCAAGAGGATTTATCAGTAAAATTGTGGGCTGATTACCAGCCCCCACCGGAAGTAAGAAAACACCGAAATGGAAACAAGAGAAAGTAAAGAGCGCCTAGTATCGGTAATAATCCCTAGCTTTAACCGGTGGCCTCACATATGCGATGCAATCGACAGCGTAATAGATCAAACGCACAAAAACTTGGAATGTATAATCGTCGACGATGCTTCGACTGATAGCACACCTGAAAGATTATTGGAAAAATACCGTACCAATCCTAAAATAAGAGTTGAAAAACTTTCTCAAAACATCGGTCAATCTGCCGCCAGGAACCATGGCGCCAGAAGTGCAAAAGGGGAGCTTATCTGCTTTCTTGACTCCGATGACATATTGCTTAAAGACTCTGTCAAAGATAGAGTTTCCGTGTACGACGAACCACATGATTTCAACGGCATATCTTTTGGAATAAACCAAATAAACAACAAAAAAAGCGACAGGCTCTCAAAAAAAGAAAGATTAGAAAATCTGACCTTGGATGAATACTTGGAAGATCGGGGCTGGTTACATACAAATGCTGTAATGATGCCTACCGTCGAATTCATAAACCTGGAAGGGTTTAATGAAAAACTTCGCCAGCGTGAAGATATAGAATTCTTTATTCGCTCACTCTGCCATATTCCAGCCAAGTTTGGCGGAACCACAGTCTCAAGCATGCGAGCTGTGGATGAGAACCGTGCTCGTCACGATTACGATAAAATAATAAGCCAAGGCTATGGTTTTTTTCATGCCTTATCGAGCAACACCTCCTTGCATGAAAAAGCTTCCCCCGCAATACTCAACCTGACACTTAGAAGAAGCCTGGATTCATACCTAAGCGCTCTCTACAAAAAGGGTGAATATTCGAAATACCGGAAAGAGATCCTTAAGTTAATGAGAAACAACGCCATCTCTCCCAACAAAAAACAATTCAAACGTTTTTTAATAAGTTTTTTCCGGTATTGAATGCTTACCGTCATCACTGTGCAGCACACAAGCGATATATTATCTTTCCACAGCAGAACAAACCTTATAAAAACAAGCCTATAAACATGGCAAAACGCAATGCACTAAACATTCAAAGCCGCCTACCATGCATGCAGGCGGCCATGTATTATTTCATCTGTGACCTTACTTCCTCTTCCGAATAACCGTAATAATCAGCCAGCCTAAACACCTCTTCTCCCGGCTCCACCCAGGAAATAGTACGCTTCCTATAGCCTTTCTTTAAGTTTGCAGGTTTCACAGGCTCAACATACCCCTGAATACCAAAAAAAGTTGTAACCTCATCAAGACGGGAATCGATATCTTCCAACCGAACAACAAGGCTTTCATTCGGCATTTTTGAAAGCTGGCCTTCAATCATCTCATTCCATTGATACCAATACTGCCATAACCTACCCACTTCCAACTTCTCTTTAAAACATGTTGTATATTTTTCTAGTAGTTTCCTATGATTTTTCACATAAGCATAACGCCGAAAATGCTTTTTAAACTTAGCAAGCCTATAATTTTCTTTCGCCATAAATTCCAAAGGTGTCTTACCCTTGGAAAACTGTATCCACATCGTATCTGCACAAAGCCCAATCCGATGGAATGAAGATACGACCTTTGCAGGATTTCTTACGACGTGCAGCACTTTCACATTTTGAGGAAGATCAATCAAAAAAGGGGCACAAAACCAAGACGAATCTGCACGATACTGGCTCTCACTTTTTGCTGGCCCTGTAACTTCAAAAACAGATTCGTGACCACATTTTATGCCTGCTTTCTGCAACAGCTCAGACACATAGGTAGTGCCTGACCTTCCGCATCCTGTGATAACAAACTCAATATTTTTAGTGTTCTGCATCTCAGCCCTCATCATTCTCTTTAAATCAACACCAGCAGACCAGTCAAAACGGGCAGCGACTCTGGTGCTCAGTATCGTAAAATCTCTATTATATCAGGTGCCTGTAGCCTCACCGAACTTCCGCTGCCACCATTCCCTGTAACGCCAGCCAGCATGTACAAAGGCGCACATACTGTACGCCTTTTAAATACGTTCATTTTTTGTGTTGTGAAGCACAGGATCAAGTGGCCCACCCCCCATTTCGGGCATGCAGGTAGGTAACTCTCCACATGTGCGTTGCCAAGCAACATGCCCTACTGTACCTTTCGTCACCCGCTCCCACCACTGGCGATGCACGGCCTTAACCATTACCGGCACGCTCGGCAGGCCTAGATGCTGGGCCATGGCCAGGCGATGCAAGCCACGGTTGATCTTGAGAAGTCGCCCTTCACGTGTGACAGCGACACCCAGCATATCCTTGCCACGCGTGGAGTCGAAGCCGCGCGCGGCCATGTCGTCCATGAAACTAAGGTAAACGCGCAAGAAGGTGAGAATGCGGGCCTCGCTATCCAGCAGGATACCTTGCTGATGCGACGACCAGGGCTTTCCGGCTTTCAAGCGCGCCATGTACTTGGCGAAGGCTTCCGACTGTGCGAGGTCGGTAGTTTTCAACCCAGTTGTCCAAAAAGTTTGTTCTAAGCCGCGCATTGGTTACGCTTGATTTCCTGGCACTTTCCTGGGTTGAGCGGCACAGCTCCGGTTGGCTCC
>NZ_JARANX010000049.1:0-5549 GCF_029889785.1 Chromohalobacter sp. 48-RD10
GGTCGATGTCGCCAGATCGCTCTTCCAACAAGGCGCCTGCGTTGGGCAACGCATTCATCTGTGCGTGTACCACTCGCGGCATCCGCTGGTGATGCGCTCGGAAATCGAACGCCGCTTGGACCGCACGTTGCAGCGAGCAGAGCCTGATCGCGTGTTCGAGCAGGCCGATATCCGACGTCTACTCGACGGCAGCGACGAAACCGACCACCTATTTATCGTGCTCGGGAGCCCGGTCACCGAAGTCGGGCGCGACCACGACTATGACTGGGCGATTGTCGAGCCTTCCTCCATGCGTTCGATCATCCAGTTGGCCGGGCGGGTATGGCGCCATCGCGACAAACGCTGCGACACGCCGAATATCCAGCTCCTGGAGACCAACCTCAAGCATCTGGAAGACCCTGGGCGACTCGCTTTTCAGCGTCCGGGATTCGAGACCGATGAGGGTTGGCGACTCAATAATCACTCGTTGAATGCGCTGCTCGCGCCGGATGAATATCAGATCATCGACGCTCGGCCACGCATGCTGGCGCGCGAGACGCTATCACCTCGCGATAGCCTGGTTGATATGGAGCACCAGCGGTTGATAACGCAGATGCTGGAACCGCCCACGCAACCGTTGACCAAGAAAGAACGCAGGCTGGGTATGGAACCGTCACCACCACCCTTGGGTGCCTATAGCTGGTATGCCGTGCCGCGCATGCATCTGACCGGCGTACTCACCCAGCGTCAGCGTTTTCGCCAACCTACCCAGACAGATGTAGCGCTCGCGCTATTGCCCGACGAAGGCGGCGAAACCTGGACACTGCATCGCGTGGAAGATGGCGCCAAACGTGGCGAAACGCTCTACGTAGAAGTCGAAGAAAGCCTGATGGCGCGGATAGACCTGGCGCATGAACGGGGCGAGCGCATTCAGCCCTGGGGCGCCGATGACTACCTGACCGCGCTTGCCGACCTTGCCGAAGACCTGGATATCTCGCTCGACAGAGCCGCACGCACGTTCGGCACCGTCAATGCGCCCGAGAGCACACATGGCTGGCGTTATCACCCCGTGTTGGGGTTTGTGAAAAAGTGAGGGCTGGCCTGAGGCCAGCCTGCGCTGCCTGTGCGGCAGCAAACAATTGATAGCGTTAGGTGATATTTCTGAGCTGCTTTTCGGCAGGCATAAGATCATAGCACAGGGCGACAAAGGAAAGACTAACGAATCTATAGATAGTGTAAGATGATAGGTTGACTTTTACCTTTTGACTGCTAGGCTTGAAGTCACTGGGCGGTGGCGGCCGCCCAGTGGCGAGACAAAAATGGTCTGATAGCTGTGCTGTAGCAGTAAGGAGGTGAGAGGGTGATTGGCTATTGCTCCGTTAGGAGGGTATAGATTTCTACCCAAACAGCTCCGAGGTTTTTGCCTCGGAGTTTATTGTCCCATTAGCGCTTGTTTTTACCAAGCCTCATCTCGTAAGGACATGTTATGCCGACTATGTCTGGTGGCTGGCAGGAGCTCCGTGAGTTAATTGACGCGTTCTTGAAAGAGCGCTTCGATACCAAAGCGGAAAAACTGGCTACCGATGATCCCAAGTACCAAGCGCTGGTTGAACAGTTTCAGCGTGAAAACTGGCTCCAAGACGCTGCGCGGCGTGTCAGCCAGTTGCAAGTCGTAACCCACTCGCTCAAACCTATTCATCCAGATGCAAAGGGCTCTAATCTCTATGCGCCCCCAGAGTCTCTGGCTAAGCATCAAGGGGTGGGAAGCCATGTGTTACCGGCGGATTTCGATGGCGATGTCGTCGGTAATGCTGCTGCGCTCGATGTATACAAATTCTTGAAACTCGAGTGTGACGGCAAATCGCTACTGGAACGGGTATTAGAAGGGGATACTGAGCTTGAGCATGCCTTGAGTGACATTCCCGAGCAATCACAAGCGTGGATGAACGCCTTTGCTGGTATTACCGAGCCTCGCGGTGAGCACGCCTCCCATACCCTTGCCAAGCAAGTGTACTGGATGACGGGGGAAGATGCCGCCGATGATGATGACTTTCATCTACTGGCGCCGCTCTATGCGACCTCGCTGGCACATCAAGTCTTTCAGACGCTCAGTCATGATCGGTTTAGCGACGAGGCCAAAGCAACGCGGAGAGCTAAGCGCGAAGGGGATTTCGCCGAGCAAAATGTGCATGATTATCCCGATCTTGCTGTGCAGAAAATGGGTGGCACAAAGCCACAGAATATCTCGCAATTGAATAGTGAGCGGGTCGGTAATAACTACCTTTTAGCTTCGCTACCGCCTAGCTGGAACGTTCGCGATATTCGTCCACCGCTGAAAGTCGAGTCAGTACTAGACGACCCCGGAATATTTGGTTGGCGCAAGGAGGTGCGGGTACTGGTCGGTGACCTGAAGCGATGTCTGGAAACCAAGCCCAACACGGATATGCATACCCGTGATCTGCGCGATGACTACACCGCCATGATCCTGGATGAACTCGCGCTATTCACGATGCAGATGCACGGACTTCCACCGAGCTGGAGCGCCGACGAAAACTGTCGCCTGGCGATAGAAGAAGCCTTCTGGCTGGACCCTGGCCGTGCGCGGGACGATCGCGAATTTCGCGACGCCCGCAATAGCACCAACTGGCCTGACGAGATTCGACGGCGATTCGCCAATTGGCTCAATGCGGCACTTGGCGGCAAGTTACCCTTGGGAGATGTGGAATTTCGCCATTGGCACAAGGAACTTGCCCGGGATGCCACTCAGCAACGCCTGCTTGATAGTGACCGCCGCTGGATGGAGACCTTGATGGACGATCTGGAAAGTCTCGACGATTGGCAGGAGGAGGAAGCCAATGAGTAGCGTTAATAACCTTCTGGTACTGCCGCGTCTCCGCATCCAAAACGCTAACGCGATTTCCAGCCCGATGACGTGGGGGTTTCCGGCCATGAGTGCGTTCGTGGGCATGATGCATGCGCTGGAACGCAAGCTGGCGGCGGCGGATATCAACGTATCGTTGGAACGTGTTGGGGTGATCTGTCACGACGTCGAGGCACAAGCGACCGAAGGCGGTTATACCCGCGCGTTTCACCTCACTCGCAACCCTGTCGATAAAACCGGTGGTACAGCTTCCATTGTCGAAGAAGGGCGTGTCCATCTGGACATCACCCTGATATTTGCGATCACTGCCAAGGCGACGGACGAGCAGCGTCAGCAGATTGCACAACAAGCGGGGGATATCGTGGCCGGTATGCGCATAGCAGGTGGTAGCGTAATGCCCAACCCTAATGTTGCCCCTAACCGGCAACGCCCGATGTGGATCGCACTGGATGACGATTCGGGTGAGCGCGAACAACAGTTCAAGCGTCTGAAACGCCGTTGGTTGCCAGGTTTTGCCTTGGTGTTACGCGATGATCGTCTTGCCGAGCACACCGGGACTCTTCAAGCCCAAGACGAAAACGCGACGGCGCTGGATGCCTGGCTCGATCTATCGCGCCTCAACCATGAGTGCCATGTCGACCCCGAGAGTGAACAGGTGAGCTGGGAAGTACGGCGCCCTTATCCCGGTTGGCTGGTGCCGATTCCGATAGGTTATGGCGCCATTTCCGAAGAATTCGAGCCGGGTAGCGTAGCGAATGCGCGAGATACGCAGATTCCGTTTCGCTTCGTGGAGAGTATCTACTCCATCGGGCAGTGGATTAGCCCTCACCGTTTGACGTGCCCCGAAGACTTGCTCTGGTACGTCGATAATGACCTCGACGACGGCCTTTATCGCCTTAACAACGACTATGCCCAGCGCGCACATCGCGCCGAATGACAAGGAGCTCAACAATGGCTAAGAAAGACGATGCTTTGAAAACTGCTTCCGTTCTCGCTTTCGAGCGTAAGCTCGATCCCTCCGATGCATTGCTCTATGCCGGGCAATGGTCGCGGCGCGATGCGCTGGAGGATTGGCAATCGGTCACGGTTCGTGAAAAGTCGGTACGCGGTACGATCTCCAACCGCCTCAAGGCAAAGGAACAAGATCCGGCGAAGCTCGATGCCGCCATCGAAAACCCGAACCTTCAGACCGTCGATGTCGCCACCTTGCCCCATGACACCGATACGTTGATGGCGCGTTTCACACTACGTGTACTGGGCGGCGCGGGTACGCCATCGGCATGCAATAACGCCGACTATCAAGTCAAGTTGCAACAGGCCGTTGCGGACTATGTGAAGGCGCAAGGGTTTGGTGAACTGGCGCGGCGTTATGCTCACAATTTGGCGAATGGGCGTTTTTTGTGGCGTAACCGTGTCGGCGCCGAACAAGTCGAGGTACGCATTCGGCGCATGGAAAAGGGGCACGTCGCCAAAGAATGGACATTCGATGCACTGAGTTTGTCACTTCGCGGTTTTGACAGTGATACGCAAACCTCGGAGTTGGCGCAGGATATTGCAGACGCTCTCGCGGGTGAGCGTCATTTGATTCTGGAAGTGATTGCCTTTGCGCATGTCGGTAACGGTCAGGAAGTCTTCCCCTCACAAGAGCTGATTCTGGAGCGCGGGCGGGGCGATAAAAGCAAGACACTCTATAGTGTTGGCGATGTGGCAGCGATTCACTCCCAGAAGCTGGGCAATGCCATTCGCACCATCGATACCTGGTATCCGGCGCCGGAAAATGGCAGCGGTCTTGGCCCCATCGCCGTTGAGCCCTATGGCTCCGTGACCACTCAGGGCACCGCCTATCGCCAGCCCAAGCAGAAAGTGGATTTTTATTCGCTGCTGGATAACTGGATGATCAAGGATCAAGTGCCGAATACGGAACAACAGCACTTCGTCATGGCGACCTTGATTCGCGGTGGTGTCTTCGGCGAAGCGGGGTAAGCCATGGACCATTATCTCGATATTCGGCTACGGCCGGACCCGGAGTTTCCGGCGTCGATGCTGATGAACGCACTCTACAGCAAGCTCCATCGGGCGCTTTATGATCTGCAGGCCGATGATATCGGCGTGAGCCTGCCCGATCACAAAACCGGCGTGCGGGCACGCACGCCGGGTGATCGGTTGCGGCTACATGCGCGAAAAGAGCGGCTCGAGCAACTGTTGGCGCTTTCATGGTTGGCAGGCATGCGTGACCACGTCGAGCTTGCCGATATTGCACCGGTGCCGGCGGCGACGCGCCATTGTCGTGTTACACGGCGGCAGTTCAATACGGGCGGCCCAAGCCGGGTCAAGCGTTACGCACGTCGCCACGACATCAGCGAAGAAGAAGCGCGCCAGTGCCTATCGGCCCCCGCAGAACGCAAGATTTCACTGCCGTTCGTGCAAGTAAACAGTAGTTCTAGTGGTCAACGCTTTGCACTGTTTATCGAACACGGCGCCCCCCTGGACGAGCCTGAGGCTGGACACTTCAATCACTATGGGTTGAGCCGTGAAGCGACCGTGCCGTGGTTTTGACCCTTTTTTGGCGCTTCTTTTAAGTGCCTTATAAATCAATGACCTAGCGCCACCCCTTGCAAAAGGGTGTGGCGCTTTCTTTGCACGAATGCTCTTTAACAATCAGGCATTTAGCTATGATAAGCTCCAGTGC
>NZ_JARANX010000005.1:0-231743 GCF_029889785.1 Chromohalobacter sp. 48-RD10
AGGCCGAGGGTCAAAATCTGGGTGCCGTCCATGCCATGCCTCCTGTCCAAGTGGAGGTCATATCCTGACCTAGCTCAGGGGGCGAATTCCACACCCAACGACGAAGAGCCCAAATAAGGGTGAGGCGTTTGTTCGTGCCTCAAGCCTGCGTTTTCTCGAAAATACGTTTAGCTGTATCCAACTCAAGGGATCTTCGCAAAGTGACGCCGGCGTGCCCCATTAATTTGTTAATCAAATCGGGGGGAGTATCTGAGAGGCTGGTAAAATGTTTAGGTGAGACACGAACAATTTCTTGACTACAATTCATAGAAATCCAATATTAGTAAATCACCAATACCGGAATATCGCACTGTCAGTGAATTAATGACAATTTTGACTCACTGGCACTAAGGCTTAGAGTAGGGTTTTAATATTTAGATGTGCATGTTTTTTCTTCTTCTAAACTTATTGTTAATGCCAAGCCTAGTGACGCCTTCTGCTATAAGAAGAAATACGGAAAACCATATTGCCAAGTAGGTAGGCCATTCTGAAGCTTTGATTTCTTCCCCAAGTATTAAGGCGACTACTAAAAGTAAAGCTGGCTCTACATATACTAGTAGTCCAAAAAGTGTCAAGTTAAGGTGAGGGCCTGATAAAGCTTGAAATGTGAGGGCAGAGGCACTCAACACTCCAAGTCCTATTACTAGCCACAGTGTATCTATATTACCCAAGATGTCTGATGTTATTTCTCCGCCAGAATAAATAAAGATTATACTTATTGGTAAGCTCAAAACCATGTCCACCCACAAGCCCCCAATGTTATTCGTGTCTGTTTTTCTTCTTAGCCAGAAATACACTGGATATCCCAACCCTACAGCCAAGGTCGGCCAGGCAATATTTTCAGAAAACCCTATTTGATAAAGTATGCCAAGCAACGCGGAAAAGCATGCTACTTTCTGATACCCCGTCATTCTATCTTGAAAAGCTATTTTTCCTATCAGAACCATTGTTAACGGCATTATAAAATAGCCAAGGGATACTGATAGGCCATGACCGTTTCCAGGGGCCCAAACGAATAGCCAGAGTTGGAAGCTCAACATTGCTGCTGAAAAAATCCTTGTTACAACAAACATTATGCTCTGAGTGAGCCTTTGACATATCGTCACAATTTGCCCCCAGTATCCCCTTGCTATGATAAATACAGTCAAACAAGGAAATGTTAAAAGCATACGCCACCCAAAAATTTCTTCCCCATTAAGATTGGTAAGAAGAGAAGTGTAGGCAAACATGGATGCAAATAAGAAAGATGCTATCACATTCAATGTGACTCCAATCGTAGTGTTCATTTTTAACCCGCACCTGTTTGGAAAAATTAGCTCGCTCGGGCTTTATTTTCCTATAATTCACTATCAAAAATGACTATTTTTTAAGGCCTTTTACGCAAGATTTTTTCGTTTTAGGTGTTTGATGCGCACTTTCCATGGATTAGCGTCACTGGCTTAATAAGATCTTCCACATCATGCCGTCGCAACGAGTTAAATTTGAGGCGCTGCTAGGGTGGTTAGAGTTTAAAGACTTTGCCCAATCTACGCTTTCCGAACTGAATCTTATATACCCTAAAGTGACCAGGAAACATAGCAGGCGTATACCTACCATATTGGTGACAATCATCTTTTCCCTGCTCAGCAGCGAGCCACACACGACCGGTATCAGTGGGTACATCGATACAATCACGATGCTGATGATGGCAAGCTGGCCTTCCCCCCCGCTAACGCATATAGCGTTAGCCCCCATGCACTGATACCTCCCGCTGCAGTTGCCAACAGTGGAAAGCGCTTTCGTGCCGAGCCTGCGTATTGATAAAAGGGCAGACAACATACGGCGCCGCTTAACATACGGAGTGCGATGCCTAAAAAGCAACGTGGTTGGGCACCTGGCCAAGAACGTGAAGCTGCATGGCAAACCCAAAGCTTGCGCTTAAACCAAATAGCTGGCTCGTTTTGGTGCCGCTACTCATCCGCGCTTTGCTTGGCTTACCCCCGTCCGCGGTTAACCAGATGGCGGGTAGGGTGGTCATCACGCCTAGCGATACCCTGGCTTTGGGCCGCTCGCCAAAAAAACAGCGAAACCTTAAGGGGATGGTGACTATCGCAACAGCGCTTCCTGGCATTATTTTTGGCCTAAGCGGTAGGTGCTGAATCAGGTTGGCCGACATTGGTTGAGTGAGGTTACTCAGCAGAGCGGTTCTCGCCACATGATTTGATGTTGTTAGCGGTAATGATGCGTTTACATCGCAGTGTTACGAGCATGCTCAATCTTCCCTATCTCGATCATATCGCTCCACGCCAGGGAAGGGCAGCAGCCAATATTCACGTCGAATGCTCCAAAGCTCATACGCCGGCGCCAGCTGCCATAGGCCCGTAGGCGACATCAGGTAGGCGGATGATCGTCCCGGTTATTGAAAATGGCATTGAAGACGGCACGCTCGAAGGCGAAAGCTATTTGCTGCACATCGTTGGTACACAGCTGAGTTGCCCGGAGGAAGTTGACGTAGTCCAACGCACCCGGTGACTGGTAGTCAGCGCCGGTAAAGGCGGCGAGGCTCTGCATGGTCCTGCGTCAGCAGCCATGCCTGTACGCCCATGCCCGATAGCGCCACGAGCCCGGCGACGATGGAGAGCGTGTCGACAGGCATCCGCAGCGCCAGGGCGAGCCCACCGAGCGAGGCGCCGAAGGCACTGCCGAGATAGAGGGCGGATTCGTTCAGGGCCACCACGAGATTGCCGTCGCCCTGGGATTCGCGGGCTTTCATCAACTCGTTGTTCTGGGGCACCTGCAGTGCCCAGCCCACTGCGCCCCACAGCGCAATCGGGATCAGCGCCAGCCAAGGGCTGATGCCAAGCAGCAGTGGCAGGGTGATCAACGCGATACCTAATAGCAGCATGATGGCGAAGGTGAGCCTGGGGCCTGAGAAGCGGTCGGCCAGAGTGCCGATCAAGAAGCTGCCGAGCACCCCACCCACGCCCCACACCCACAGATAGGGCGTCACCGAGCGCTCGCCGTGGGCGCCGATCAGCGGCGCGATAAAGGTATACATGCCCAGGCTGGCGATGGCGGCCAGCACGCGCGTCGAGCCGGGCAAGACCTGGTGTCAGGTGCCGCCTCTGGTAAAGCGCCTGATGGACGACCTGACGACACGTCCCAGCTACGTACTGAACCTGCGTTGGGACGTGCTGGCGTGGAACGACGCGGCGGCGCGGGTATTCGGCTTCGACCGTCAACCAGCTGAGTATCGTAATCTACTCTGGATGCTGTTCACCGACGCCGAGCTGTGTCGGGTCATGGCCGACTTCCCGAACCTACCGATAAGTCCCATTGCAAAATGTTACCGAGCAAGGCTAAGTTGGGTTAAAGCCAAGGCTAGCGGCTGATAGGAAGTACAAGGAGAACAACGCTTAGCGGGTCACAGGGAAAGTATGATATCCCCGGGCGGTAGTGTGGCTGGGTATGTATTGCATTGGGTGATCACGAGGCTGGGGCGTGCCGGGTGGTAAGAGTGTTTAAAGCTGGGCGGGTAAGGTGGAAGTCCGTTTTCGACCCAAAGCGGTCATTTTTGGCTTTACGGCCTAGTGGAAATTAATAGCTCAAAGGATCATAGGCTTGGGAAAATCTGGCAGGCTGCATTTTCGGAAAGAAGTGCCAGCACGTTCATTCAATCATAGAACGCGCTGTCTAATATGCGGTTATATTCTCATCGTGAACGGAGAGTTATGAGTAGTAATGATCGGGATGATTTTACCCCAAGTGACAAAAAGACAATGGCTGAACGCGTTAGCTGGAAATGCTCATTCCCAGGATGTGGTAGAAATACAGTTGGCCCCAACTCTGATGATCCAACAAAAAAGATTAATAATGGTATTGCTGCACACATACATGCCGCGGCTTCTGGGGGGCCTAGGTACAATTCTAAAATGACTTCTGATGAAAGGAGGCATATCACAAATGGAGTTTGGATGTGCAGATATCATGGAAACTTGATCGACGCTGATTACACTGAATATTCAGCAAGAACACTGTACGACTGGAAAGAGCAAGCTGAAAAAAGAGCCGCAGACAGTCTTAAATTACCTACGCAAGAATATTCAAGCAAGCACGCAACTCTAATTCAGCTTGGGAGTGGAATTGTTTACTTCGCAAACTGGAATGCAGTTCATTCCCGAGAATGGAGTTTTGAATTAATAGCCCCATTAATAGGAGATGCGGAGTCACTGAATCAATATGTTTTAGAATCTAGATCCTTGCCTGAGGCAGAAATATACGTTGTTGTTGAGTCACAGGGAGATGCGAGAAAAATCCTAGATATAAAAATAGAAGTTTCACCCGAAGGTAAATATCTTTTATTCATCAATGTAGATAAGAAACCCGTAGCAACCAACCCTCATGATTTAGGCATGAGTATGGAAATTGATGACGAAGGAGATATTTTTATTCGTAACGGAAGTTTAGCAATGGTTAAAGGAATAGATAACGCTGAACAAATGATCTCTATTTGCATGGGTACTATCAAAGGTGAAATGGATGATGAAAAAGAGTTAGGTTCCTTAGCAACACAATATTACAACGAATATAAATATGATTTAGAAATATTTGGCAGGCTTATCCTGTTGGAGCTTATCCGTTTATCCTTGATACCTATGGAACGTAGAAGCAAGAAAGGAAAAACACCTTCTCTGCATTTTGTGAAACGTTTTCTTAGTATTCAAATATCCAGCGCTGAATTAACACATAGCCGATTCAAAGCACATGTAGAGTTAGAGTGGGGCAATGGAGAGCTTTGGGACGGTGAAATACCAATTTTTGTACTACAAACATAACAAGCGCATATTGTCGGACTGGTTTTCCGCTGCGCTCCAAACCAGCCGCAAATGCGGGCGTTAATAACAGCGAAGTATCAACGACCGCTTTTGGACGGATGCTGAATTTAAGACTATGCTGAAGGTGCTTTTTCGGCACCCGACGACCCAAAGCCGCCATTCCTTTATTCGCTTCGGCAATCAATAAGCGCTTAGGCTTTCTCCGCACTGAAGGTTTTACCGTTCTTGATACCGCCAACGGCGCGCGACTTCAGTCAGTTTTTCGTCACCCAAGGGCTCAGACTGCCAGCCACTATCGAAATCCACATCACTCGACTTAGGGGTCTCATCAGCGCGCAATTTGCGAATGATTATTCGCGACGGTAGGGCGGCGGCTTGCCCAACAAAGATCGCTTCACGGCGTCGCAATCCCGGAAGCATTCTAGAAAGCCCTGTCATCGAATCTGGCAGTACACCCCTTACGTGTTCTCTATCCGCGTCATTTGTAGTCCGCAGAACTAACCAAGAGTTGCACTGCGACAGCACGGTAGCTTCCACCTCGCTAGGCCTTTGAGATACAAGCAGGAGACTTAGACCGTACTTCCTGCCCTCCTTCGCTATACGCCGGATAGCACTTTGCGCCTCTTCGTACTGCGCTTCGCCTTTATTCGGAACATACCTATGCGCTTCTTCGCAAACGAGCACCACTGGACTCGACTCGCGCTCACTAGAGGTTTGCCATACCTTCATCGAGAACAACATTCTGCTGACCACGGACGTGGTAATACCGGACACCTCGTTCGGAACACCTGAGAGATCAATGACTCTCACCATTGAGCCCTCTCCTACCAACTGTGCCAGCGTCTGGGGCAACTCATCCGCATTACTGGTCCACGGACGCATCATGAAGTTGAGTCGATCATCGTTGACCAATGACTCAAGCTTACTGAGAACTTTCGCGTAATCCTGATGCTGTCTACGATCCCTATTGTCGGGGCGTTGGGCGTTGATAGCACCGACCAATCCTTCGGTACTCCTTTCTCCATCTCGAGCACCAAACTCATCTAATCCACGAGGATCTCCCAGAATATATGGAATTGGAGCATCGACTGTGATTCTTTCGTCATCGAAATCTAACTCACGCGCAGCCTGAGACCTTACCTCCAATAGCGCATTCTTCACGATGTTCGCTTGCGACGTTGCAGCATGCTCAGCCTTGCCTACTAGTAGTCCGACGGTCTCTTCCAGATTCAGCATCCAGTACGGTAAAGCTAATGAATCTTCATCCGTAGACAACCTTTTATGATCCGCGAATGCCGAACCGTATTCGTTATGCGGATCAAGAATGACAATTCTTGGGTTCCAGGCCTGATAACCGTTTTTTTTACCATGGTTGACGATGCCATGTAAAAGTGCTGCTACAGCACCCGATTTGCCAGACCCTGTAGAACCGAGAATCGCAGTATGTTTGCCCAACAATTCATTCAAGTCTGCGTAACACGGTGCATCGCTAGTGCCTACATGCGTTCCCAGCTCAATTGCCGGCCGTCCAGTGCCACTGTATATATCTCGCAACTCATCTTTCGGCGTTAAGTAGACAGTTTGCTGGGGAAGCGGATAAGTAGAGACACCGCGCTCAAAAACAAGTTTCGCCGCTCCGCTTTCGTCTACACCCCGGCTTGCCTCGCCGAATAGCTCGGCTTCCACGACGCGTTCATCTGAAGATGCATGAGGCGCAAGGCCCATCTCCGCCTCGTATTCCGCCTTCATTCGTAGCCGGCCAACCATTCCGTAAATCACGCGACGTCCGAAATGGATACGGATAATCGAGCCAAACTGACCTATCGGGTAAGTTTCTCCGGCGTAAATCCTAGATAAATCAGTAATTTCAGAGTCGAGCTCCGCTATGACCCGCGCGCCGTCCACTTCTATGACCTTCCCTATCGAAAGATTCTGAATCGGAGCTATGGCAGCGGTAGTTGAATTGCTCACCGTTCTCCCTCCAACAGCCGAACAAGGTTTTCAAACTTCCACCAAGGCAGAATTTGGTCTGACTTGATAGAACTATTCCCGTGAAAAAATCCTCCACTGCAGAAAATAAGAATCTGCTCGGTCAAGTTGGGATCGTCATGCCATTCTTTGAGAATTCCAGTAGGACTATCATCGGGACAAAACGCTGCAATGGTTAGGTTGCCGCGAGACGCCCTAAGCGCTCGGTCAAGTTCAATATTAATGTGGCTATCGCCGAAGCTGTAACCGCATGTTAATAGAACCCTTTGATCGTTTCCCGGCGGATTGAGGCAAGAGCGTGCGCGCCTAAGAAGGTCAGCGTAAGGATCTAGTTGTGCCTCTCGATATTTAGTGGCTGCGGGCCAGATAACGATCTGCGTCCGGTCTCCCTCACCTAAGGAGAGCTTGGAACTAATACGTCGCGGATAACGGTCCCTTGGTAATTGACACCAGTCGATTGAGCCGTGAAGTTTCAAAACTTTCGCATGAAGGTCTGTTTGATCTAGAAGCGAAGGTTGCCACCATCCTGTTGCTCCCCCGCTCATTCCATCCGTGAAGTTAACGCATTCTAAGGCTAGAGCATCTTCGAAAATTGTGTCGTAGTTAAGTACTAAGTAATCAACTTGTCTCTCAGAGCCAGATTTGCCTGGCCTAAGCGGTTGATGGAGTGTTCTAACCAGACGCTGATGCACCGATGGGTCAACATCGATGAAGATAGTCTCAGAGATTGCTTCTTTTATCTCGTCGGCCGCTATTCGAAGGGCGTCTCGGTCATATGTATCGTCGCCTATTTGTATTGCGTTACAGTCTACGCCTCTGCCAGACCGCCGATCAGCAATCGCCAATAGATCAACGAGTTCGCTTAAATAATCCTCAATATTCGCGTCATGCGCTCCTGCAAAGCTATCTCGAATCGTAAAAAGTAGTTTTCGGGATTCTTCTGACAGCTGCTCACTAGCGAGCACTTTGTCTGTCAGTTCGAAGGTCAGCGGTAAGCCAGCGGGCTTACCACATCCCGCTCCAGCTAGAAAAACGCGACGGCCCTGTGCCAACAGGTCTTCCACGTTGTCGATTGCGGATTGGAAGCCACCTTCACGGATTGGCGAGAGATCATCGACTGCTGTCATAGCCATCCAACTATTGTGTTTTATATACGGTTCTAAAAGCTAAAAAAGAGTCAAGTAAGGATGCTTAGAGAACTGAAGTAGAAAAACTGAAAAGATAGGCGAAAAGGAAAACACTTAGCTGTGCAGTAATGCAAGACATATCCGCTGAACAACGGCCGCTCTTGGCCGTTAGCTGACCTATAGTATGCTGAAGGTGGATGCTTGGCCCCGTGAAGTACTGGTTCGGTTCGTCGTAAATCGTTGGGTATTCCAGACACCCGTCAGACCATGAATACCACGCCGCTGCCACGCTGACCCCGGCTCGTGAGCTGCCTCTGAAGGTTGGATACCAACCGATGCAAGGCGGTTAACGAGCCGGGGTTTTGCTTTTTTTGCCTTGCAGGCTATTGCAGCGCTCGGTGAGCGCAAGCGGCCTCGTGAATTCTCCTGTCTCAATCCGGTGACCCGGACACGTCGCTCGTATGATTCTCGGGGGATAGCCGTCGTGTGCTTTACTATCTTTATCTTTTATTGATGCAGGCGGCTTCCATGATCGGCGGCTTGATAGGACTACTGGATGACATCGCCGCATTGGCGAAGTTGTTCGCAGCATCACTGGATAATGTAAGTGCCGCCGCTGGGCGTACGACGGCGAAGGCGGCCGGGGTAGTGATCGTAGGTGTGCTGTACCTCATCTCCTCCAGGAAGGTGCATTCCCAATAGGTGCGAGCCTAGAAGTGCGTATCATGTGTTTAAACCGGCGCCGCCTTCCAGGGCTGGTGCTTCTCATACCTATCTAAGGCGATCTGCTGCTGGATCGATGAGCTGCTATGGCATCACGTCGGCGAGTCGTCGTCAGACGCTATTGCGGTTTTAGGAACTGAAGCAATGCCCACTATCTGGAGTTCTCGGATAGTTCGGCTCTCGTTAGATTCCGCATGTCCGCGATCATCTGGTTCCCGTCTATAATCCCGCATCAGCAACGGTTGGGCGGCTCCTCCTGGCGAGCAGCTGCGCGGGCAAAGGCGGTCGGGGATTGGCCAAGCACCTTGCGAAACATGCTGGAGAAGGCGCCGGGGCTGTCGTAGCCGAGTTCCAGCGCGGTTCGGGTAACGGAGCTTCCCGATAGCAGTCTGGGAACGGCGGCCATCAGGCAGGCCTGCTGGCGCCATTCGCCGAATGACATGCCGGTCTGCTGACGGAACAGGCGATTGAAGGTGCGCTGGCTGCGGTGCAGTTGCCGCGCCCACTCCGCGGGCAGGCTACGGATACTCGGCTGGGCGAGGAAGTCTCTACACAGGCTGGCCAGTTGGGGATCGTGGGGCAGAGGAGCAAACAGCGGCAGCGACGGCGCCAGTTGCAGCTCATACAGCAGGAGTTGAGCGAGGGCACCATCGCGACCGCTCTCGTCATAGAGCGCGGGCATGTTGGCGGAGGCCAGCAGCAGATGATGCAGCAGCGGCGACACGACCAGTACTTCGCAACTGGGGGAATGGCGTGGCGCCGCAACGGGTTCGATATACAGGCTGCGGGTACTGACGCCGTTCATCCGCACCCGGTGGCGCTTGCCCGCCGGCAACCAGACACCGCTGTAGGGCGGTACCATCCAGGTGCCGTCATCGGTGTCGACTTCCATCAAGCCCGTCATGCCGTAGAGAAACTGGGTACGGCGATGGCTGTGAAAGTCGAGCAGGGTGCCGGGGCGGTAGTCGGCGCCGATGGCCACGATGGGCCGCACGACATGATCCACGTCCGTCAGAGGAATATTGCGCATTTAGAGTCAGTATGGCCGAAATAAAATGATTATTGGCTAACTGGCGAATGTCGGCCACCCCTTATCGGAATATCGTTCCTGTCGTTGAGTTCCATCAGGAGAGTTCCGGTGTATAGCGTTTTGTTTTTCTGCGGAGGGTTGGCCGGAGTGACTACCGTGCTGTTCGGTTTCGGTGGTGGCTTCGTCGTGGTTCCCTTGATGTATACCTTGCTGATTGCCGTCCATGGGTCGGATAGCGTGGCCGGGCAGGCGGCTATGCATATCGCGGTAGCCACTTCGACCGCACTGATGATCTTCGCTGCGTCTCTATCGACATGGCGTCACCACCGACGGCGGAACGTGCAATGGCATCTGGTGCGTCCGATGGTGGGTTATATCGCCATCGGTGCCGTGCTCGGTGCGGCAGCAGCAGTGGCGTTGAGTGGAGACTGGGTGCGCTGGGCGTTCATCGGCTATCTGGGGATAACGATTGCGGATGCCATCCTGCGGCCCGGTTTCCTGCGTCAGGCGAGCGGGGATGTACGTCCCATGGGTCGTCTGGGAACAGCGATGACAGGCACGTTCATCGGCACAGTCGCCGCTTTGCTGGGTGTTGGCGGCAGCGTGATGACCGTACCGCTGATGCGCCGCAGAGGCGCCAGCATGACGACAGCCACGGCGATGGCCAATCCGTTGTCGTTGCCGATGGCGGTGAGTGGCACCGCGACTTATGTGTTGCTGTCGGCCAGCGATACCGCCCTGGGCGCCTGGTACGCGGGGTATGTGGATCTGCGCGCTTGGCTAGCGCTGGCGGTGGGATCATGGCTCGGTATTCGCCTGGCGTCGCGATGGATCGGACGCATTCCCGACCGCATTCATGCCGGGGTGTACCTTTTACTACTGACGGTAGTGCTGGCGGTGATGGTCATCATGCACTGAGCCTCGCCTTCATGAGACCGTATGGCTGACGCAGCGGCAGATGGCTGAGGTGTTCGACGTCAAGCCGCAGAACATCACGATCCACTTGAAAAATATCTACGCTGAGGAAGAGTTGGTGGAGGAGTGAACTTGTAAGGAATTCTTACAAGTTCAGGTGGACGGGGGCAGAAAGATCAAGCGTGCGAGGCTGCACTACAACCTCGATGCCATCATCTCCGTCGGCAATCTCGATCAGTCCGTCTTCGGCGAGCCGGCCTATCCGAGTATCAAGTCGAAAGCTGCGTACCTGCTCTATTTCGTGATCAACGATGTCGGTTTGGCCGCGCTGACGCTGTTGGTGGCGTGGATGAATGGTTGTGTGGCGATTCAGCAAAGGCGACACCTTGCGCAGACGCGCGCCGCGCATAGCACGGTACGGGATGGCTTCGAGGCCGCACGCGCGCAGTTACTCGGCTAAAAAGGTGGCGAGGGGGAATCCCGCCGGCCACAGATAGGGTGTCACCGAGTGCTCGTCGAGCACGGTGCCGCTCGCCATACCGCCTCGCTGGGCTTTATAGCGACAACCCCATTGACGCCCCCTCGTCAGCATGAAACGATGCTTTTAGTTGGTAGCAAGTCGCATATGTCAGTTGTACTCGAAGCATTCGGTAGCCTGGTTATATCCCCTTGTTTTACCCATTTCATCTGGGGTAGTACCCGGCAATCGTAGTAAAAGCGCTTCGCGCTAAGGAATTCGAAAATGGCAACTGGCACAGTTAAGTGGTTTAACGACGCTAAAGGTTTTGGCTTCATTTCTCCCGCCGAAGGTGGTGACGATCTGTTCGTTCATTTCTCCGAAATTCAAGCTGAAGGCTTTAAATCCCTGCAGGATGGTCAAGAAGTTTCGTTTGACGTGACTCAGGGCAAGAAAGGCCTTCAGGCTTCAAACGTAAAGGCTCACTAACTCCCGGTTAGCCTGCGCTGTCGAGCCGCAAGGCTTCGAGCACCAAAGCCCGCTTCGGCGGGCTTTGGTGTTTTTGTGTGCAAGAAGCGTGAGATTTCGCCTGATGTTGAATCTTCAGCATCAATATTCACTGCCTGCCTCACCCATCTTCCACCGTGCATTATGAACTTTCTCCCCTGACGCCAGGCCCATGCGGTATTAACGTCCCTGAGATTCCCGGCGAAGCCAGTCATGCGCAAAGGCGAGTTTGCGGCGCGCGGCGTTCGACCTGGAACGAGCCGTCGAGACCATCGACTTCATGACCGCCCGCCATGCAGCAGCAATGTGCTTTACTATCTTTACCTTTTATTGATGGAGGCGGCTTCCATGATCGGCGGCTTGATAGGACTACTGGACGACATCGCCGCATTGGCGAAGTTGTCCGCAGCATCACTGGATGATGTGAGTGCCGCCGCTGGGCGTGCGACGACGAAGGCGGCCGGGGTAGTGGTCGATGATACGGCGGTGACCCCGCAGTACTTGCAAGGGGTGACGGCGGAGCGTGAACTCTCGATCGTGAAGAAGATCGCGCTGGGGTCGATCCGTAACAAGCTGATTTTTATTCTGCCGGTGGCCTTGCTGCTGAATCACTTCTTACCCGGGCTATTGCCGATCATCCTGATGGTGGGGGGAACCTACCTGGCCTTTGAAGGTGCGGAGAAGGTCTGGCACAAGCTCTCCGGCGAGCAGGATGACGGCAAGCCGACGGTCGAAAAGGGGCCGGCGGCGGAGAAAAAGATCGTCAGCAGTGCCGTTCGAACCGACCTGATTCTGTCCGCCGAGATCATGGTGATCGCGCTTTCCGCCGTCTCCCATCAGGGGTTCTGGTCGCAGCTGGCGAGCCTGGTGGTGGTCGCGTTTTTCATCACCCTTTTGGTGTATGGCGTGGTGGCGCTGTTGATCAGGATGGACGATCTCGGCCTGAAGCTTGCCCAGCGGGATGGCTCGGGCATTCAGTTGCTGGGCCGTAGCCTGGTGACGGCCATGCCCAAGGTGCTAACGGCCATCTCGGTCGTAGGAACTGTCGCCATGCTCTGGGTGGGCGGGCATATCCTGCTGGTCAACCTGGGTGCCGATGGCACGGGCTGGCTCAACGCGCCTTATGCGTGGGTACACCATCTTGAGCAAGGCATCGGCGAGGCAACCGGTGGCTTGGGCGGCGTGCTGGGTTGGAGCTTCAATACGTTGTGCTCTGCGGTGATCGGCTTCCTGGTGGGCTCGGTCGTCGTGGGCGTGCTGCACTTCATGCCCTCCAGGAAGGCGAAGGCCGAATAGGTACGGGTCCCGTGCCGCACGAGAAGCCACCGCGACCCCATTCGCGCGACAAGAATCGCTTACGCGTCCGTGCTATGTTCAATGCTGGTAAACGCACCGGGACCTGGCCGACATGAGCGAACAATCACAAATCCTGATTTACGAGGATGCCGAGAAGGCAGTCGACGTACGTCTGGACGAAGGGCGCGAGACCGTATGGCTGACGCAGCGGCAGATGGGCGAGGTATTCGAGACCACGCCCGAGAACGTGTTGATGCACCTCAAGAACATCTTCAGCGACGAGGAGTTGGCCGAGGAGGCAACTACTAAGGATTTCTTAGTAGTTCGACAGGAAGGGCATCGACAGGTGCGCCGTAAAATCCAACACTACAACCTCGATGCCATCATTTCCGTCGGCAATCTCGATCAGTCCGTCTTCGGCGAGCCGGCCTATCCGAGTATCAAGTCGAAAGCTGCGTACCTGCTCTATTTCGTGATCAACGATGTCGGCTTGGCCGCGCTGACGCTGCTGGTGGCGGAGTCCGACCCCGCCAACAAAGAGACGATGATCCGACTGATCATGAACATGCTCGCCGATGACACGTCGCCCGCCTGATGGGGCTGGCGCTACACTGCCTGCCGGGGATCTCCTTGCCATGACACGCGTTGCCATCTTCGTGGATACCTAGAACGTCTACTACACCGTGCGCGAAGCCTACGGCAAACACTTCGATTACCGCCGGTTCTGGTTGAAGGTGACGGCTAGCCGAGAAGTCGGGTGGCCTTTTTGCCGATAAGAGGTATGCCTCGCACTTTCGGAGACGTGCATGGACGACGAAGAAAAGATCATAGCCAATGCGGTAGCGTTTGCCAGGCGTAATAAGAAGCGGATCGCACGTGAACGAACGGACCCAAGACGATACGAACCTGAAGAGCGGCCTATCTCGATCTTCATGGCGGGCTCACCCGGAGCGGGAAAGACCGAGATCGCCAAGGAATATGTTGCGGCGCTCGATGAGCTAAAGGCGGAAGGGGTCGACGGCCTCGGTAATATACTGCGGATAGACCCGGATGACTTGCGGGAGGAAATGCCAGGCTATACCGGCAACAACTCTTGGCTGTTCCAGGGCGCCGTGTCGATTATGGTGGAGAAAATTCACGACCTTATGCTGAAGCAGCGGCAGTCGTTCATTCTGGACGGCACTCTTGCGAGCTTCGATATCGCTAGCAAGAACATCGCTCGTTCGTTGCAGAAAGCTCGGGATGTGCAGATATTCATATGTCTATCAACATCCTCGATTAGCGTGGCAGTTCGTTTGCAGCCGCGAAAAGGTTGAAGGGCGCCATATCCCGAGAGGATGAAACATGAAAGATCGAATTGCGAAATCGACCCCGTTGACGCAGTTTGCGCGCCATACGACCGCTGAGCAGAAGCAGGCGATGCGCAAGAAAGTCATCGACAATGCCATTGCTCGTCAAAAGCGCGTCCTTGAGCAGGCGAAGAATCAGCGCTGAGGGTCCATCGCGCTAGCTCACCTTGAGATGAACATCATAGGAACTCGCCCGCTGGCGGGTTCCTTTTTTGGTGTGTCAGGGAGGGCGTGTAGCGCTTTGACGGTGCTGTTTCGGTTCAGGTGGTGCTGGCCGAATGATTGGTCTCCGGCGATGGCGACTTCGATCTGCTGCTGGGGTGAGGCGGCCAGCCGAACCCACTATCCGGCTGGCCCAACGGTGTTTCGACCAACCGGACGTTGATTCCGGCAGCTTCGCGATTACCTTGATTTCAAAGTTGAATCCATAGAGCCAGGTGACACCGACGGCGGTCAGCGTCGGATGAGATGCGCTCCCCCAGAACTCGGGCACTACCTTTCCTGGGTGGTATATAGCGTGGACAGCAGGGCCGATTCGTGAAGTGTCGATTCGTGAAGTGCCGGTCAGTTCGCCGGCACGATGCCGGCGAACTGACCGAGGTTCTTTCAGGTCTGTTCCGTCTCGGTCCCCCCTTTGGCGCGCTTCTTGTCCTTGAAGGCGACCAGGAAGAGTATCAGCACGGCGATGGCGAAGCATGCGGGGAACAGCCAGATGCCTTGCCAGTCATGCCCGTCGGCGGTGGCGTAGTGGTCGGTGACCAGGCCGGCGACCCAGAAGCCGATCAGCATACCGACCCCGTAGGTAGCCAGTGTGATCATGCCTTGGGCGGCACTCTGGATGCGTTCGCCGGCGCGTGCATCGGTGTAGATCTGCCCCGAGACGAAGAAGAAGTCGTAGCAGACGCCGTGCAGGGCGATACCGATCAACAGCATGTAGACGCCTTCACCGGCATCGCCGAAGGCGAAGAGGGCATAACGCACGGCCCAGGCCAGCATGCCGATGATCAGCGTGAGCTTGATGCCGAAGCGGTGGATGAAGATCGGCAACAGCAGCATGAACAGGACTTCCGAGATCTGCCCCAGAGTCATCTTGCCGGTGGGGTTGGCCACGCCGATGTCCGCCAGGAAGGGGTTGGCGTTCTGGTAGTAGAAGGCCAGTGGGATGCAGATCAGCACCGAGGCGATGAAGAAGATCGCGTAGTTGCGATCGTTGAGCAGCTTCAGGGCATCGAGCCCCAGGATCTCCTTGAGCCCGCTCTTGCGGTTGTCCGCCTTGGGCGGAGTGGCCGGAAGGCTAAAGCAATAGATGCCCAGTACCAGCGAGGCGATGGCACACATCAGAAAGGTATGGCGCAGGGCGCCGCCGGCGATGGCCTCGGCGCTGTCCCAGGAGAACAGATAACTGATCGCCAGTCCGGCAATGATCCAGCCGATGCTACCCCATACCCGAATCTTGGCGAACTCCTGCGAGGGGTCGCGCATCTGGCGGAAGGAAACCGAGTTCACCAGCGCCAGGGTGGGCATGTAGAGGATCATGTAGACCAGCACCAGCGGATAGAAGGAAGCAAAGTCCTGGGAGCGGTACAGGCCGAACATCAGGGCGGCACCGGCCAGATGCAGCACGCCGAGGATGCGCTCGGCGTTGAAGTAGCGATCGGCGATCAGGCCGATGATGAAGGGCGCGATGATCGCGCCCCATGACTGGGTCGAGAAGGCCATGCCGATCTGGCCTCCGCTGGCGCCCAGGTTCTGGGAAAGAAACGTCCCCAGGGTGACGAACCAGCCGCCCCAGATGAAGAACTGCAGAAACATCATGATGCCGAGCCGTGTGCGTAGCATGGCGAACCCTCGTTATTGTGTGGTGGGTGTCAGTTCGTCTCGTCGAGCCCCAGCAGGCGTCGGTTGCGCTTCGGGTCCGAGCCGGTATCGGCGAAGTCGTCGAAGGCCTTGTCGGCGCGCTGGATCAGGTGGCGAGCGATGAAGGGCGCGCCCTCGGCGGCGCCCTGGGCGGCGTCCTTGAGGCAGCATTCCCACTCGAGTACCGCCCAGCCGTCGTAGCCGTACTGGGTGAGCCGCGAGAAGATCCCCTTGAAGTCGACCTGGCCATCGCCCAGCGAGCGGAAACGGCCGGGGCGGTCGACCCAGCCTTGATAGCCGCCGTAGACCCCGCTGCGGGCGCTGGGCGTGAACTCCGCATCCTTGACGTGGAACATGCCGATTCGCTCGTGGTAGCGATCGATGAAGCCCAGGTAGTCGAGTTGCTGCAGCACCATGTGGCTGGGATCAAAGAGGATCTTCGCCCGGGGGTGGCCGTCCACGGCGTCGAGGAAGCGCTCGAAGGTGGCGCCGTCGTGCAGATCTTCCCCGGGGTGAATCTCGAAGCACAGGTCGACGCCTTGCTCGTCGAAGACATCCAGGATCGGCCGCCAGCGACGGGCCAGTTCGGCGAAGCCTTCCTCGATCAGCCCCGACGGTCGCTGCGGCCAGGGATAGACGTAGGGCCACAGCAGCGCACCGGAGAAGGTGCCGTGTGCTGTCAGCCCCAGGCGGCGGCTGGCGCGGGCGGCGAGCTTGAGTTGCTCCTCGGCCCAGTGCCGACGTTCGTCGGGTCGCCCATGCAGGTGCGCGGGGGCGAAGCCGTCGAACAGTTCGTCGAAGGCAGGGTGTACCGCCACCAACTGGCCTTGCAGGTGGGTGGAGAGCTCGCTGATCGCGACACCGGCCTCGGCGCAGCGTCCGGTCAGTTCGTCGCAGTAATCCTGGCTGTCGGCGGCGAGTTCGAGATCGATCAGGCGTGGATCGGTCGTCGGCATCTGGACGCCGCGATAGCCGAGCGAGGCGGCCCAGCGGGTGATGGTGTCGAGATCGTTGAATGGCGGGTGGTCGTCGAGGAACTGGGCGAGAAAGAGCCCCGGGCCCTTGATGCCCTTGTCGTGAGTGCCTGTCATGTCGTTGTCTCCGCGTCATGCCGCTGGGAAGTGTCATCGAGGGACGTCCACTTGGCGGTGCTGGCCTGGCTTTTCAGCAGGGCCTCGATAAAGGCCATGCCCCGCAGGCCGTCTTCCATGCCGGGGACGCCCGCAGCGTCGCCGCGCTCGCCACGCCGAACGGCATCGGCGAAGTCGCGATAGAGGTTGGCCAGGGCCTCCAGATAGCCCTCGGGATGGCCACCGGGCAGTCGCAGGCGTTCCAGGGCTTCCGGCGCCAGGCCGGGCTGGTCGATCCCCGCGCGCAGCACGCGCATGGGCGCGTCGAGGCGCCGGTGGACCAGGGTGTTGGGTTCCATCTGTTGCCACTCCAGCGCGCCGCGATCGCCATACAGGCGGATCTTCAGGGCGTTCTCCTCGCCGGTGCAGACCTGGCTGGCCATCAGGGTGCCGCTGGCGCCTTCGGCGGTGCGGAACAGGGCGTCGCCGTCGTCGTCCAGGCGTCGTTGTTCGCTGTGGGTGCCGAGCGCGGCGCAGAGCTCGGTGACGCGATGTCCCGAGATGAACTCGGCGAGGCCGAAGGCGTGCGTGCCGATGTCGGCCATGCACCCGCTGGCACCGGCGATGGCGGGGTCGGTGCGCCATCCCGCCTGCTTGTTGCCGGTTCCTTCGAGGTTGGTGCCGAGCCAGCCCTGGGGATATTCGACGTGGATCTTGCGCAGGGTGCCGAGCTCGCCATCACTAACCAGGCGGCGTGCCTGCCAGACCATGGGGTAACCGAGATAGGTGTGGGCGAGGCCATAGAGGCCCTGACCCGCCTCAAGGGTGGCGGCGAGCCGGCGTGCTTCCGCCAGGGTGGTCGCCGCCGGCTTCTCGCAGAAGACATGGAAGCCCGCCTCGAGCGCCGCCTGGCTGATGGGCACGTGCAGATGGTTGGGCGTGACCACGACCAGGACGTCCATGCGCTGATCATCGGGGAGCCGGCGTTCGCCGTCGATCAGTGACTGCCAGTCGGGGTAGAGGCGCTGTGCCGATAGGCCGCAGGCCTCACCTGTGCGTGCATTGTTGTCAGGGTCGCGGCTGAAGCTGGCGCAGGCCAGTTCCAGCTCGCCGTCCAGAGCGGCGGCCAGGCGATGCACCCGGCCGATGAAGGCGCCTTCACCACCCCCGATCATGCCCATTCGCACGCGTCGTTTCGCTGTTGTCATTCGTCCTCCACAGGGTTTTGCTGGACTGGCTCGGCCGGTCTTTTATGTAAGTGTAACCGGTTACATTTTGCTGAAAACTAGCTCGTGAATCGTATGGGTTCAATGAGACCTAGGTCGCAGGGGCGCGGACGGGAGCACCGGTGAGCCAGGAGCAATGATGCAGTAGACTGGCCCGCATGATGATGTCGAGGTAGGCGACGAGGGGAGGTATAAATCCAGGCATGACCAATATTCGCAAGGTAGCCGAATTGGCCGGTGTGTCGGTGGCGACGGTGTCGCGCGCCTTGAAGACGCCCGACGTCGTGTCGCCGGGAACGCGCGATAGAGTGCTGGTCGCCGTCGAGCAGGCCGGCTATCGACCGAATCTCACGGCGGTGCAGTTCCGGTCGCAACGAACCCGTAACCTGGTGGTGCTGGTGCCGACCATTGCCAATACCTTCTTTTCTCGGGTGATCGGCGGCATCCAGGAAGCGGCGCAGCAGCGGGGATACGGCATTCTGCTGTGCAACACCCTGGGCGATGAATGCACTGAACGGGCCTATGCCAGCATGGTGTCGACCCGTCAGGCCGACGGTCTCATCCAGTTGCGTGCCTATGACCCCTTCACGGCGTCGCATGGCAAGACGCGCTCGCCGATGGTCAACGCCTGTGAGGTGCTCGACGAGGCGCCGTGTCCCACCGTCAAGCTCGACAACCGAGCCGCTGCCCGGGCGGTGACCGAGCACCTGCTGACGCTGGGGCACCGCCGTATCGGCATGATCAAGGGGCCACGCAACAGCCCCTTGACCCGAGATCGTCTACTTGGCTTTCAGGATGCGCTGGCCGTCGCCGACCTGATGCCCGACGACAGCCTCGTGTGTCCCGGTGACTTCACACCATCTTCTGGACATCGGGCGGCTGGCGACCTGCTGTCGCGAACCAATCCACCCACGGCGATCTTCTGCGAGAGCGACGAAATGGCCATGGGCGCCATGCGACGCATCAAGGAGGCGGGGCTGCGGATACCCGAGGACATCTCGGTGGCGGGATTCGACGATATCGCCTTCGCTTCCTTCTGCGATCCTCCTCTGACGACCATCGCCCAGCCCGCCGAGGATTTCGGTCGCGAAGCCGTGGCCCTGCTGCTCGATATCATCGATGATCGAGATGACGCAGCGGACAAGCATCGCATCATGCCCTTCGAGCTGGTGGTACGAGAGAGCACGGGGCCGCACCTTGCTTAGCGTCCACTTATTGAGCGCATCGGGCGCACGGACCAAGCACTCACAAGCCAACGCTCGCCTATTGGGCTGGCGCTTCAATGCCTGCCGAGGAGCTCTTTTCCATGACCAGCGTCGCTATCTTCGTGGATACCCAGAACGTCTACTACACCGTGCGCGAAGTCTACGGCAAACACTTCGACTACCGCCGGTTCTGGGCGAGGGTGACGGCGAACCGGGAGGTGCTGGCCGCCCGCTGCTATGCCACCGATAAGGGCGACACCAAGCAGCGCGAGTTCCAGAACATCCTCCGCTCGATCGGCTTCGAGGTCAGGCTCAAGCCATTCATCCAGCGCGCGGATGGCTCTGCCAAGGGCGACTGGGACGTGGGCATCACGCTGGATGCCATCGAGTTCGCCGCGAGGGCGGACGTCATCGTGCTGGTCTCCGGCGATGGCGACTTCGATCTGCTGGCGCAGAAGATCCGCGAGGTGCATGGCAAGCGCGTCGAGGTTTACGGCGTGCCCCAACTCACCGCCAATTCCCTTATCAACGCCGCGAGCCAGTTCATACCCATCGAGGGCGACCTGCTGTTGGGGTGATTCAGCGATGCACGATAGATATCCAGATGTGTGAACGAGCCTCGGGCGTGGTCGCGTCCGCAGTTTAAAAATCGGGCATTATGCTCACTTTGAGTGGTCAAGTTTCGCAGTTTGCAAACCATTGGTGGCAACTGGGCACGGTTTGGACGTTGTCTTTGAAAAGAGTCCCGTCGCAGCGTTGCAGGTGCTGGTAGAGCGGCAAACCTAAAGAAAGTGCCGGAAGGAATGCATTGCTCAATTGATCTTAGCCCTCCCGATCTCGGTCATACCGATCTTCGAGTGGAAACGGCGGCAGCCAGTGCTCACGCCGAATGGTCCATAGCTCATAGGTCGGCATGAATCGATCGGGTGCATCGAACGTACCCAAGTGCACTTCGATCTCGCCGTCGCTCATCGAGAAGACCGATGAGCCGCAGATGGAGCAAAAGTAGCGCCCTTGGTATTCGCGCGGTTCGCCTTCGATGGTCACCGCTTCCGTGAGGTAGTCGGCGGCGGCATAGAAGAGCGCGCCGTGATGCTTGCGGCAGTCCATGCAGTGGCAGATGCCGACCCGAAGTGGCTCGCCATGAGCGGTGACTCGGACTTCGCCGCACAGACAGCCGCCAGTTGATGATTTCATGATTGATCTCTCAAAGGTTCAGAGACGCCGTTGTCTCCTTGCCCATCAGCATGCACGACTTGGCCAGGCATCGCATATCTTGTGGGGGCGTTAGCGCACGTCGAGCTCCACGATCCGCCCACCGGCCTGCGCGAAGCGCTCGAAGTAGTGCGCGTCATGAGGCATGGCGCGGCTATAATCTTTCCGGTGTACGTTCCCAGTGCTAGATTGGTTAGATAGCAACCGTGACGGGCGCTATCTCAGCGCGACAACCACTCTGGCGTATCGCTACCGAGTGAAGGTGTCGTTCTCTCCCATCGAGGTGACGTCTCGGACATGCGAATTACAGGCCCAAGGCTTTTCAGGTCACCATAGGAAGTGTGGTCGTCATGTACGGCGTAGGCTTCAAATTCTTCAGGCGACAGTCGTCCCGGCGCATTCTCGAACTGCTCAAGCAGCCCCTGGCGCTGAAGAAACATGGCTGACTGACACAAAGAGACTTGTACGTGATATGTGCCGCCTTCCTGAGCACGTCGAGCCAGTGCCACCATGGCGCCAAAGGAAGCTAGGTAGCCAGTCAGGAAGTCGCATAGATAAACTGGTGTCAGCATGGGCTTGCCTGCCTTCGTCGCTTGCCCCTGAAGATCACAAATGCCGGTTACGGCCTGTGCTACCTGATCCCAACCAGCCCGTGATGCGAAGGGCCCACCCGATCCGTAGCAGTTCACACTGACGTATACCAAGCCAGGGCGAAGCTTTGCTAGTTCCTCAATACCGAACCCGTGAGCCTCAAGACGATGGGGACGATATCCTTCAATGAATACATCCGAATCACTAACTAACTTCCTGAGCCGAGCAGCGTCCGAGGCGTCGTTGTAATCAAGGAAGCAGCTACGCTTTCCATGGCTAGTATCGCGTACAAAAGGCGCGACCTGGGGCAAGTGGGGTGCGGTGACCATCAGAACATCAGCGCCATGTTCGGCCATACCAATGCCCGCCGTTGGACCTGCAAGAATACGGGTTAGATCAAGAACCCTGATACCTGATGCCGGCTGGGAACCTTCGGGGAGTGGCTGTGGTGCACCATCGGCAACCTTGGTGATTTCAACGACTGGCCGTGATGCGAGATAATCACCGTGGGGATGGGCAAGCCATTCCTTTGGCGTACGAACCTTCCCGCCACATGCGCCTGCTGCTGCGATAGTCTCCTCAAGTTCATCGGCTTTCCAGCGTCGTACGGCCTCGGCAACCGAATCAGGCGTATTTTTGCATTGCAAAACATCGAGTACTCGGCGTTCGAGATGCGGCAAGTTGAAATGGGGTACGAACCATCGATCATCCGCCGTCAGCCACGGCTGGGTGAGCGCCATCATATGCTCGACATCTTCCGAAATTGGCGCGGGGCGGTAGTGCCCGGAATGATCGCGGACCAGTGTCATGTCTTCGCCGCCCAACGCAGTCGCTGCTGCTGCCTTGACATCAATACTGATGGATTGCCTGCGTCCGGTCTTCAGTTGCCATAAATCGTTTGCCGCCACACTGCGTGCCGCCAGTGCGTGGGCCAACGTTTGCCCGATACGAAAAGGAGATATAAACAGAGGGTCGTCTCCAGTAAAGCTCACCTCATTGGGCGCAAGCTGCTGACCAGCCCGGATGCCCATCAGCTCGTCGAATGCGCTGAGTTTTCCCATTTTTTGACTCATTCCTATAGCTCCTAAATGTGGGGGCAGGATGTGCTTCTGGGCTGTGGTAACCGAGGTGGGTCAAAACCACGATGAAGGCTGCCGCAGGACTCCCGGACCACGCTGTATTCGCACCCCGTCGCCCTGGGTGGTGGGCTGGGGCGTATCCGTCTCTCACATTTTCTTGAAAAAAGAATGATAGTCAAGTATCGTTCTCAATATGAGAATGATGAGGCTTGGGGGATAGGCGGGTGCCACCGTCGTCTAGAACCCTGGTTTATTGCGATTCCGGCTTAAGGAACTCACGATATGACGTCTTTTAAAGCGATCCTTGTGTCAAAAGATGACGAGGGATACCAAGCACGAATTACATCACTTCCAACCGAGCAGCTACCTAAAGAGCCGATAGAAGTTGCTGTCGAGTACTCAACGCTAAATTACAAGGACGCACTGGCAATCACGGGCGAGTCGTCCATTGTACGCCACTTCCCTCTTGTCCCCGGGATTGATCTCGCTGGCCTCGTCACTAAAAGCGAAGACCCCAAGTTTAAAGTGGGAGATGCTGTGCTGCTTAATGGATGGGGGGTTGGCGAATCAAAGTGGGGAGGGATGTCCCAACGCGCTGCCGTGAGAGGCGAGTGGTTGCTCCCTCTACCTGAGCCTTTTTCTACTAAAGAGGCCATGGCTATCGGGACGGCAGGTTATACAGCGGCATTGTGTGTACTTGCATTGCAGCAACACAATGTCATGCCAGCTGACGGTGATGTCTTGGTCACTGGCGCCTCGGGGGGCGTTGGTAGTATTGCGATGAATCTACTATCTAACCTTGGCTATCGCGTTGTGGCATCCACAGGTAAGTCCAGCGAAGTCGATTGGTTAAAACGTCAAGGTGCAGCGGACGTCATCGATCGGACGGAACTTAGCTCATCAAGCAGACCACTGACCCCGGAACGTTGGAGTGGCGTGGTGGATACAGTCGGTAGCCATACGCTTGCCAGCGCATGTGCGAGTACTCGATACGGTGGTGTGGTCACGGCCTGTGGTCTAGCCCAGGGATTGGACTTTCCGGCTACCGTTGCACCTTTTATTTTGCGCGGCATAACTCTCGTGGGCATAGATAGCGTTTATTGCAACAAGGAACGTAGGTTTCAAGCTTGGGACCTTCTCGCGAAATATTTAGAACGGACGGCTTTACAGCAAATGATCACGACTATTGGTCTTGATGAGGTTTCTGAACGAGCACCGGACATGCTGGCCGGTAGGCTCAAAGGAAGGATAGTCGTAGATGTTAACGTTTGAAGGCGCCAAATGTTACTAGTCGTCTCACACGTTTCTGTTCGAAACTTGGTTGGGAGGCTTTTTTTGAAAGTGTTTGATGAAATGATGACTGCTGTTAACTAAGAGAGGTTTTTATGGGTGATGTAAACTTGGCGAGTCGCTCGGCCGAAATTCTTAAAAAATGTCTCTATGCTAATATCGCGACGTCGCGCGACGACGTGCCTTGGAATACACCTGTCACCGCGCTTCCGGACTCCGACCTAAACTTCTATTGGTCGTCTTGGACGCAGGCGGAGCATTCCCGAAACATTGCCGCCAATGGTTGGGTCTTCATGACCTTTTACGATTCGATGCGAGCAAGAGGGACCAATAACCTGATGTGTCTTTATCTGCAATGTGTGGCCCGAGAGGTGTCTGGTCCAGATGAGGCCCGCAAGGCCTTCGGGATACTCTATCCGGGCGAAAGCGTCGAGCTGGAAAACTTTCTCGAAGAGGGCGTCAAGCGATTCTATTGCGCCGAGCCGAGAAAGGCCTGGTTGAATTGCTTGTCTGAAAAAGAACTTGAGCCGACGACACTTAAGATGCGAATGGAGGTGTCCATTGGTGACATCAGAAATGCCTTGCTCCTAGGGTGAGTGTCGATGAATTTTTTCTCTAATATTGAGGGCTGAACTGTTCTGTTCAGGATTCTTTATGCCCCTTGTTAAGTTTGATGTTGTGGAAGGTAGGAAGGAATGCGAGTTGAAGGCGTTGCTTGATGCGGCGCATCAAGCCGTTGTTGAAAGCTTTCAGGTACCCGATTCGGATCGCTACCAAATAGTCTATAGCCACAAGCCCAGTGAGATGATTCTTTCCGATACAGGGCTGGGCATGAAAAGGACCGAGGCTGCCGTTGTCATGACCGTGATCAGTAAATCACGGCCGGAGGAGATGAAGGTCGAGCTTTATCGCTCTTTGGCCAGTCGCTTGGAAACGTATTGTGGGATAAAACCCAGTGACCTGGTTGTCTCGGTGATAGAAAACTCAGGGTCGGACTGGAGTTTTGGTCTTGGAGAAGCCCAGTTCGTTACTGGTGAGCTGTGACGTATAGTCAGTTATATAGGAAGAGTTACCTAGATGCTGTGGAGTGCTTTATTAGCGGAATTTCTTGCACAGGGAGGTTGGCGTAATGGAGGATTTTGAATCCCTCAGGGTGTTCGTCTGCGTCGCGAATGAGCTCAGTGTGACGGGGGCAGCTCGGCGATTGGGAAAGAGCCCATCGAACGTGACCACGAGACTTCAAAAGTTGGAGGCGAGCATCGGCACCGAGCTTCTGGTGAGGATGGGGAAAAGCTTTTCCTTATCGGCTGCCGGTGAGGTCTTTCTTGATTACGCTGAGCGTATGCTTAGTCTTCGAGCTGAGACGATGCATGTCGTTTCGGGGGGACGTTCTCCCGGGTCGATCAGGATTGGAAGTATGGAGGCAACGGCTGCGAGCCGTCTGCCGGAACTTCTGGCTGCTTTTCACATGTCTTTTCCCGAACATGGCGTAGATCTGACAACGAGCCCATCGATACGGCTTCTAGATGATGTTCGGTCTGGTAAGATCGATGGTGCCTTTCTGGCCATTCCACCTTCCTTTATCGAGAGTCCACTTGCGGAAAAAATGGATGTTCTCGGATTGGAGTTTCGTGATGCTTGGGAAGAGTCTCTTGTCTTGCTGCATCCGGACATAGGAATTGAAAATCCTGGTCTGGATGATGTCTCGGTAAAAAAATTGGCAGCATTTCCGCTGGGATGTACCTATAGGAGAATCGCCGAGGAATATCTAGGGGTTCCCGAGCGAGAGGAGTGGGAGGTTCAGGAGTCGCCGTCGTATCATGTGATGGTTGCTTTGGCATGCACAGGTAGGTATGCAACGGTCTTGCCGGAGAGTGTCTATCAAACGCTGCACCCTCCCAATAACCTGAAGTGTATCCCACTTTGCAACGTCACTACGAAACTGGCCTGGCGAAAAGGTTACGACACGCCAGTTTTCGAGGATTTCCGAAATACCTTGAATTGTAACCTTGCCTGAAGGGCGGCGTATGTTGTTCCTTCATTCGGCTCGCAGTATCGATGGTCACTACTTGCGTGCGTGGCTGATTGGCGTCTTCTTCCTCGGTATCGGTTACGCACTCATCATACCGCTGGCCTTTTCGCGTGCAGCCAACGACCCTGATACTCCCCGGGGGTGGCCATCGCTAGTGTGGCGACCCTGGGCTATGGCTGGATGCTGCTTGGGCCGCCGTTGATTGGCTTTACCGCACATTTTGTCACACTGCACTACGCCTTCGGGATACTGGGGCTTCTGGCATTGCTCATCGTATTCGCGGCGTCATCACTTGAGCGCTTCTAGATTCCGTTCTGTTAACGACTGATCCGTCCCGTAACCATGTCGTTGACGCCTTAATCACTGAAATCCTCTTAATTTGTCGGGGTTTGCAAGAAGCTTTAAGGTTTTAGCGCTGAAATTTTCCCGCCAGTCCATGCGAAGCGCTCAAAGTAGACCGCGGGGTCCAGCAGTTGATATGGAAAGTAGAGCCCCGCGCGAACCGCCGGTTTGCCGTCGAGACCAATGAGCCTTTCGAGGAGTAGCGCAATCCCGAGCCCTGTCAGCGGCATCTGCCCTTCGGGATGAATCACCGCGTGGCGTGAGCGTAGCGGCTGCGCTGCCTGATCCTCGCCCTCAAGTTCGATGATGATCTCGGTCGACATCGGCTCGCCACGGCGGCGGCTCGAGCTGACACCAATGGCCAGGTTGAATTCGACGTTGGATGCACCGGTCACGGTGGCGAGGCCGAACACATCGTGAGGCGATAGCCCGGTCGCTTGCAGCATCGTCCCATCGGCTGCGCGGAAGCTGGTCTCGAGAGCGTCGCCGCTGCGCCAGACCCAGGCACCGTTGCGACGTACCTGGACGGCGGGAAGGGCCTGCGTCTGACGTTCCAGGTCGTCGTAGGAAGCTGGACCGCCTTCGTCCTGCTCGTCCAGCAAGGCGCCGATGCGAAGCGTGTCGATGCGATGGAATGTCTTGGCGAACTCGAGCGCGGGAATCGTCGTCGCTCCCACCAGCCATTCGGTGCCAAGCACCACTGCGGACGCGTTTGGTCGGTGCATATGGGCGGCGATTTCGGGGCCAACCTCGGTCATGGCGGGGGATACGCTGAGATAGGGCACGCCCCGACGTTGCGCGAATTGAAGCGCGGCAGTAGTGGTGTCGGTGAAAAAAATCGCGATGGCGCTGACCGGGCGTTCGCCGAGGTCGAGATCTTGTGCGGTGAGGTCCACCGCCACGCCTTCGGCGTTGCCGATACCGGCGGCCGCTTGCTGGGCTCTGGCGAGATCGCGTCCGCCGATCAGCAGAGGAAGTTCCGGATACATTTCACGTAGAAAACGTGCCGCCTGGCGGCCGACGATACCGGCGCCTCCAATGAGCAGGATGGGGTCGAGTGTCATGCTTGTTTCTCCAGATCGAGAGTTAACCTACTAAAGGTAGGTTTTTGAACCATAACTTACTCGTGGTAGGTTTTCAATTTGCCGGAGAGCCTGGAAGAGTTGGAAGAGAGAGGAGAGAACGTGAAGCGCAACGCAGACGAGACAGGAGAGAAAGCGAGAATCCGGCGGCTCACCGGGCCCGAGAGGCGGCGTCAATTACTCGATACGGCGTTGCAGATCGTGCGGGAAGAGGGCGCGGATCGACTGACGTTGGGCTATCTGGCAGCGTGTGCTGGCGTCTCCAAGCCGGTCGCTTACGATCATTTCGGAACGCGCTCGCAACTTCTGATCGCGCTATACAGGCTGATCGATCGCCAGCAATCGGAGGCGCTTCGCGAAACGCTGACGACCGAGGGCCGTAGCTTCGAGGAAATCGCGTCACTGCTCGCGGCCGCCCACGTGCACTGTCATGCCGACACCAGTGGCGAATGGCATGCCATTGGCGCCGCGCTGACGGGAAGCGAAGAGAAGGAGGCGGTCTATCAGGAATTGCTCGATGGCTACATCCAGCTTTTCGCGGCTGTGTTGAAGCCCTATTGTACGTTTGAGGTTACTGAACTCGAACGCCGCTGTGTCGGCTTGGTCGGTGCGGGTGACGCACTCTCGGCGGCGATGGTGCGCGGCCATTGCAGTGAAGACGAAGCGGTAAAAGCATTCGCCTCGTTGATATGTGGTGGGCTTCGGTAGACGCCTTGATGCCGCATCGCAAACCTCACCTCCCCACCAAGATCTGCCCGGTGTGCCAGCGCCCCTTTGCCTGGCGCAAGAAGTGGGCGCGGGACTGGGAGAATGTCGTCTACTGCTCGGCGCGGTGTCGCCGCGAGAAGAAGGGGTGATGCGAGCCACTCGGTTGGCGCGCCGATGCAGTATGGCGTTACTTCATTATGAACAGGCGAGGCGTTCATCCCTCCCCGGCGTATCCGTCCTCGGGCATCTCGTGCTCGTCTTCAGGCGTTGTGGATGCCTCGTTGGGTGGTGCCGACTCGCCCTCTGACGCGTTGCTTTCTGCGGGCTGTGCGTTCGCATCATCTCGCGTCACTCGCCAGATCGCATTGGTCATGTCGTCGGCGATGATCACCGAGCCATCCGGGCTGACGGTGACGCCGACGGGGCGGCCACGTGTCTTGCCGTTATCGGTCAGAAAGCCGGAGACGAAATCGACGGGGTCGCCAGCAGGCTGCCCATCCTCGAATGGGATGAAGACGACCTGATAGCCAACGGGGTCGGCGCGGTTCCAACTGCCGTGTTCGCCGACGAAGGCGCCGTTGGCGAACTGCTCGCCCACTGCCGCGTTGGAGAAGTCGACGCCCAGCGGGGCCCGGTGGGAGCCGAGGCTGTAGTCGGGGGAGATTGCCGACTCCACCAGCTCTGGATTCTCCGGCTTCACACGCGGGTCGACGTGTTGCCCCCAGTAGCTGTAGGGCCAGCCGTAGAAGCCGCCGTCCTGAATGGACGTCAAATAGTCCGGCACCAGATGCGGCCCAAGTTCGTCGCGCTCGTTGGCGACGGCCCAGAGGTCATCCGTGCCCGGCTGAATCGTCAGTGCAGTCGGGTTGCGCACGCCGGTGGCATAGGCGCTGTGTGCGCCGGTTTCTGGGTCGATCTCCCAGATTTCCGCGCGGTCGACTTCCGCCGCCATGCCGCGCTCGGTGATGTTGCTGTTGGAACCGATGCCGACGTAGAGAGATTCGCCGTCCGCGCTGGCGGTCAGTGATTTGGTCCAGTGGTGATTGATCTTCGAGGGCAGCGGTGTGATCACCTCCGGTGGGCCGCTGGCTTCGGTCTGACCTTCTTGATAGTCGAAGCGAACGAGCGCGTCTTGATTGGCCACGTAGAGATCGTCGTCCACCAGGGCGAGGCCGTAGGGCGCGTTGAGGTTTTCGGCGAAGACGCTTTGTTCTTCGTAGGTGCCGTCACCGTCTTCATCGCGCAGTAGCGTCAGGCGATCGCCGCCGGAAACCGAGGTGGTACCTTGCGACTGGATCAAGCCAGCGATGAAATCTTTCGGTCGCGATTTGGGCGCGTTACCGCCGCCTTTGCCTTCCGCCACCAGAATGTCGCCATTTGGCAGCACCAGCGTCTGGCGTGGAACTTTTAGATCGGTGGCGATGGCAGTGATCGTGTAGCCATCGGGCACCGTGGGTTTCATGTCGCCCCACTGTGCCTGCTCGGGCACCGTCATGTTGGGCAGAAGGCCTCGCTGTGGCTCGGGAAGCTCCGGGTTAGGGCCGTACTGCTGGCCCGAATCGGCGGCGTAGGCGCCACCGGCGAGCAGCAGGATCGAGAGCGGTGCGGCATAACGCATGCCAGCGTACTTGTGTGCGAACTTCATGACTGACCTCCGCTCTTGCGGCTGGTGAACCCGAGCCAGATAGCGACGAAGGAGAGCACGGCAATGATGACGGAGAGCATCAAGCCCGTCGGCATCATCGCCCAGGCATCCCTGGCGTGAACCAGCGTATTGACGAAGGCAAGGATCCAGGTCACCAGCAATAGCAGAAAGTATAGGATGGCAAGGCCGCGACTGTTGGCGGGGCGGAATACCCCAATCAGTGCGCAGATCAGCGCCAGGCCGCAGAACACCAGGCCACCGGCGATCAGCCAGGAGGCGAAGTGACTCCACTGGATTTGGTAAGTGTTGGAATAGGCGTAGTCGCTCAACGCGGCGCCCAGGAAGAGAGGGAAGGCGCCCGCAAGCAACATTCCATGAAGTGGGTTCGGCCCGAAGCGGACCGGTCGTTCGGCGGTGGCAATCACGGCAAACTCCTTTTGCGGATCAATGGAAGGCAACTCGTCGGCACGGCTGGGCTAATGACGGGCGTAAGATGTCTTCGGCTGCAGTGTAGTCTGCTCATTCAGGCCCCATCAAAATAGACGTTCCGTCGGTTCTCCTTGCTCGCCCATGACACGCTGGTTCAATCCCGAAACGGGACGCCGGACAATGAAGACTGGACGCGGCATTTGCCGGTGGGCTGTACTGCAAGCAACCACGAACTTGGTGGCTTTTTATGGATCAAGGCTCGGCTGGGTCGGGATCGAGCCAGTGCAGGTGGAATGCATGGATGGCTCACTGAATCGGTAAGGGACGTATGAAGAAACATGGCGTATGGCGACTGTGGCTGGTGGCTGCAGTAGCTTTCATCTTTTCCAGCCTATGTATGGCGCAAACGCCGGACGACGAAAGCGGTGATACGCGCTGGTTCTCCGTCGATTCGCTAAACGCGGGGCTGGGCGAGGTTCCCAAGGCGGTCAAACGCATGACGCCACGGGAGGCGATTCGTAGCTTTTTGACACTGACCGAGAATGAGGACTTCGCGGCGGCTGCGCATATCCTCGATCTCTCCGAGCTGACCCCGACGGAGCAGCGAGAACGAGGGGGCCAGTTGGCCAGGCAACTGGCCGAGGTTCTCAAACGTGGCGAATGGATTAATATTTCCGGCCTCCCTGGGCGCCAGGATGCCGCCATCGAGGATTCCACGGGCCAGCATCCTCAGGCAGGAGAGCCTCGACGGAATCTCAAACTGGCATCGCTCACGGCCCAGGGTGAAACCTATGACATCCGTCTGGGCCGATATCGAGTAGGCGATGAGGCGCCAGTCTGGTTAATCATGCCGGATAGTGTGTCGTCGGTGCCGCTGCTTTACGAGGAATACGGCCCCTTGATGTTTGAGGCTTATATCCCCGAGCGCTTCAAGGCCTCGTTTGGGGTGCTCAGAATCTGGGAGTGGATCGCCATTCCGGTTTTTCTGTTGCTGGTGGGTCTGATGGGGCGGTGGGTCCATCATCTGGTCGGGGTGACAACACGCTGGTTGCCTTCCGGCGCGCCAAGCATCTTCGCCGGTCGAATCAAGGTGCCTGTAGCACTCGTCGTCATGTCATTAGTCACCCAAGCGTTGCTCGACTATGCGGTGTCTTTCTCGGCCGTGGCGACGACGTCCTTCCGGGTGCTGTTGATCGCCATTCTGGCCTGGGGTGGCGGTACGATCGCGCTACGTCTCGTCGATACCCTCATGCTGAATATAACCCGGCATCTCATGGGGCAGATCGATGACACCAAGCCCCAGGACGCACGTAAGTTCCTGACGACACTCTACGCGTTGCGACGCATCATCATCCTGATCACGGTCACCGCTGTTTCGATCTATGTACTGAGTCAGATCCAGCTATTCGAAACGCTGGGGCTATCCCTGATGGCGTCGGCCAGTGTCTTGGCGGTGCTGGTGGGTATTGCCGGCCAGACTGTACTCGGCAATATACTTTCTTCGTTTCAGCTCTCGTTGGCCAAGCCCATACGCATCGGCGACCTGGTGGTCTTCGAAGACCAATGGTGCTATGTGGAGGGTATTTTCTATACCTACATTCGCTTGAGGGTCTGGAACGACCGGCGCTTGATCGTGCCGGTCACGTACTTCGTCTCCAGGCCCTTCGAAAACCTGTCGGTCAAGAGTACCAAGGAGTTCAGAAGCCTGGAACTGATTCTCCACTTGAGCGCTGATATTCAATGCCTCAGGGAGAAGTTTCTGGATTACGCTCAGGAAGAAGATAACGTCATCGAACACCACAAGCTTTCTTGTTACGTGACGGGGCAGACAGAGAGGGCGCAGACGGTCGTTTGCTACCTGATGACGTCGGATCCTTTCGCCGGCTGGGTCGCTGAAATGAATGTGCGGGAGAAATTGATGGCCTTCATTCGGGACAACCACCCCGAGTGGTGGCCGCGTGAGGTGACGGCTATCAGCGAACATGATGTGGCGCTCGGTGAAAGGTCGGGGCGTGCGTCTGGTCACGGCGATGGGACTTCTTGATGAAGACTCGCCACGGTGCTGAGCGCTTTGAGTGGGGTGAGGTCAGCCATGTGTGTGCCAAGTCTAGAATTACCGTTCGGTAATTCTAGTGCCATATATCGTGACTTTCAGCCCTATAATTACTGAGCGGTAATTTCGAAATAACTGGATCGTGCCGATGTGATCGCGTTCCACCGGCAGCGAAACGCGCTGCATAAAGCACGGTGATAAAGTCCAGAAATTTTGCACGCGGGGTGCTCGCTGGCTAATCCCGCAACGCCTTGGATTTCGTAGACCCCCCAAGGATCTATACTGAAGGCATCAAGGAGGTCCTGTTGAGCCGACAGAGATGCACGAAAACGTATTATCAAGCACTTAGATCAAACCTGAACACTGACGCTCGAAAATGACCGACTATACCAAGCTGGTACCTTCACTGCTTTTAGCCAGCATGAGAGAGGCGACGCCACTCGTCCAATGCATCACCAATCATGTGGCGGTGAATTTTTCGGCTAATGTGCTACTGGCGGCAGGAGCTTCCCCCGCCATGGTTCATGCGCCTGAAGAATCCGGTGAGTTTGCCGCGAATGCGGGGGCACTCACTATCAATATCGGCACGTTGTCGCCCACTTCGTTAGAGGGCATGAAAGTCGCCGCACAAAGCGCCAATCAGGCCGCTGTTCCCTGGATACTCGATCCGGTTGCGCATTTTGCGACGGCCTTCCGACGGCAGGCCGTCGCTGATCTGCTTGCATTGCGGCCGACCGTGATTCGCGGCAATGCCTCCGAGATCATATCGCTTGGCGACGGACATAGTGCTGGACAGGGCGTCGATAGCGGCGATTCGGTCGAGCGAGCCGAAGAGGGCGCCAGAGCCCTCGCAAAGGCGCAAGATGCTATCGTCGCCGTGACAGGCGCAACAGATTTTGTGACCGATGGCACGCGCGCGGTACGTATTGCCGGCGGCTCATTCTGGATGTCTAGGGTAACGGCCATGGGATGTGCATTGACTTGTGTTGTCGGTGCTTTTACTGCTGTTGCACCGGATGCACCATTCGATGCCACCGTTGCTGCCCTGACCACGTTTGCCGTTGCTGGGATCGATGCAGCAAAGGAAGTCAGCGGCCCCGGTTCTTTCATAGTGAATTTTGTCGATGCGCTTTATGCACTCGACGCCGATGGCCTCCATGTCGGGGAGGACGAAATAATTAAAGCTTTAACCTCCGCATCACACCATCGCTTTTTGTAAACAGCGAACAGCAAGCTCAGCGCAGCTGTTGAAGAAACGGCCATCGGTTGGCTAATGTATTGACCGTGCTTGACGGGGTGCCGGGCGATCCGGCTGAGAGATGCATAGCGCATCGACCCGTTGAACCTGATCCGGCGAATGCTTGCGTATGCAGGCGGGTACTGGCGTAGGGAATCAAGCGGGCTTATGACAACACATCTGCCTGTCCCTCGTGGTCTCCGGATCTTGCTTGGTAACGACCGGAGACAATCATGGGCTATAGCTTCAACGATCTAAAAAACGCGTGCGCGACTGACTGGCAGGCTTATATCCAGCACGATTTCGTGCGCCGACTAGGCGCCGGTACGCTCGAGCCGGGCGCATTTCGCTATTATCTCCAGCAGGATTACCTGTTCCTTCAGAATTTCGCGCGAGCGTATGCGCTGGCGATCTATAAAAGCCGTAATATGGCGGATTTGCGCCAAGCCTTTGACGGTCTCAAGGCCATCATCGATACCGAGCTGACGCTGCATGTCGACTATTGCCGGGAATGGGGGGTCACCGATCATGAACTGGCTCGGTTATCAGAAGATCGGGCCACCATAGCCTATACACGTTACGTGCTCGATACCGGTAATCGGGGCGATTTACTCGATATGCATGTGGCGCTTGCCCCGTGCCTGGTGGGCTACGGCGAAATCGCCAATGTTCTCAACAGCGAGCCGACAACGGTACGCGCCGCCAACCCCTACGATGCCTGGATCGCCATGTACGAAAGTCGAGAGTTCCAGAGCGCTATGCACAGCGAAATCGAATGGCTGAACGAACGGTTGTCCGGCGTGACTGAACAGCGCTTTGAAGAACTCGTGGGAGTTTTTCGAGATGCGACCCGCCTGGAGATCGACTTTTGGCAAATGGGGATCGACTGGCAATCTCGCAGTCAATAGCGAGATCGGCTCCCTTCACGACTTGCTTTGGCGATGGGGCCCCTGTGGCCAAGGATACAAGCGTCCTCGACGCTGTTGAACCAGCAAGCGTGCTCCGATCAGGGCGGCCATGACGCCGGCACTGGCCCCGACGCTCATCGCCCAGCGTGGTCCGGCGTGATCGGCCAGCCAGCCGACGATGGGGGCGCCGAGAGGGGTGCCCCCCATGGTGATCGCCATGCGCAAGGCCATTACGCGGCCACGCATCATCGGCGTCGTCGAGAGCTGAATCAGCGCATTGGAGGCGGTCATGAAGGTCAGCGCGGCCAGACCCGTCAGCATCAGGGCGGCGGCGAAGAGATATTCGTTGGGAGCGAGCGCCGCCAGACCGCAGCAGACACCGAATCCCAAAGTGGAGAAGCACAACAGCCGTATCTGCGGGCGCTCGCGCTTGGCTGCCAATAGTGCACCCGCGACCGAGCCGACGGCCAAGGATGAGGTCAGCAGGCCGTACTGCCCCGCCTCGCCATGGAAGACGCGCACCGACATGGTGGAAATATAGACCGCGAAGTTGAAGCCGAAGGTGCCGATCATGAAGAGCATCAGCAAGATGGCTTTCAACTCGGGGCGCTGCCAGACATAACGGAAGCCTTCCGTCAGTCCGCCGGCATTATGTCTTGGCCGGGTGACGGGGAGCAGTTCCTCGCGCCGTAGTAAACATAGCGACCCGAGCACGGCGGCGAAAGAAGCCGCGTTGATCATGAAAACCCAACCGCTGCCGACGGCGGCGATCAACAGCCCGGCAACGGCGGGACCGATCATCCGTGCGGCATTGAAGGAGGTCGAGTTGAGGGCCACCGCGTTGGAAAGATGCTTTTCGCCGACCAGATCGTTGACGAAGGTCTGTCGTGCGGGGGCATCGAAGGCCGTGACACAGCCAAGCCCCAGGGCGAAGGCATAGACCTGCCAAAGTGTCACCACGCCGGTGAGAGTAACCAGCCCCAGCCCTACTGCCATTAACCCAAGCAATGCCTGAGTGAGAAGGATCAGTCGGCGGCGGTCGAAATGGTCGGCGGCATAGCCGGTCAGAGGAAGCAGCAGCAACTGTGGGCCGAACTGTAAGGCGATGGTGATGCCTACGGCGCTGGCATCGTGGTCGGTGAGTACGGTCAGAACCAGCCAGTCCTGAGCGATGCGCTGCATCCAGGTGCCGATATTGGAGACCAGGGCGCCGATGGCCCACACTCGGTAATTGTAAAAACGTAGCGAGCGAAAGAGGCGGGTATCGCTCATTTCGTGCGTGGTGGTTGGTCGATGACGTAAGCGCTATAAGTCGAGTTGCAGTGCATGAACATCTCGGATCAGTTGGAAAGATCGGTTGGCGGTTTTAATCCTTTAATGGCCGTTGTACCACGGCCTGGCCTCACGCATGATTCAGACCATGGTGGAAACGCCCCGATTCGATATTCGCGAAGTTAAACCATTCACCCCCGAGTGCCTGAGCCAGCCCATGTCCGATAGTCCGCTAGCGCCTGCCGCCGCCGTACGCGAAACGCTTGAAGCAGCGCCGCGAGAGAAGTTGCCGATGACCTACCAGGACGTTGCCGACACGCTTGGCCTGCAGCCGCCGCGCACCATCCAGCGTGTCGCTCAGGCGTTGGAAGATACGATGCGCGAAGATGCCGCACAGGCCCGACCTTTCATCGCGGCGCTGGTCGTCAGCCGCCGCGCGCCTCACATGCCAGCACGCGGCTTCTTCGAGCTAGCCGTCGAACTGGGGCGTTTTCCCGCCGATAACTCCTTGCATGCTCAGGCGTGGCGGGAGGAATATCAGCGCGTGCTGGCGACGCATAAGTGAATTCCGTTGGCTTTACTTATCCAGAACTCAAGGCGTGTACGACATGACAGATCACAATCACGCACTATCACGGCGCTGGCTGGAAACCGAGACGCATCACTATTGGCTGACGCGAGAGGGCTTGAAGCTGCTCGATTTCCATCGTCAGGCACGCCTGCCGAGCGGCGGTTTTGCGCCGCTGGACGGTGATGGGCGGATTCCTGAAGGTGCCGGCGCCGATACGATGATCACCGGTCGCATGGCGCATAGCTATGGATTGGCGGCGATGCAGGGCGTGCCGGGCGCGGCGTCGCTGGCCGAGCATGCCATACGTGCCTTGAGCGGATTGCTGCGCGACGAGCAGGACGGCGGCTGGCTGGCGAGCGATCCCGCTTCGACGGAGGATCGCACCAAGCAGTGCTATTTGCATCACTTCGTCGCCCTAGGGGCCGCGACAGCGACCCAGGCGGGCATCCCCGGTGCGGCGCGGCTGCTCGATGAAGTGGTCGAGGTCATCGAGACGCGCTTCTGGTCGCCAGCGGAGCAGGCCTTCGTCGAGAGCTACACACAAGGCTGGCGTGAGCTGGCGGACTATCGTGGCGGCAACAGCAACATGCATGGCGTGGAGCTATGCCTGGCGTTGGCCGATGTGCGCGATGAGCCGCATTGGCTGGATCGGGCGCTGGCTGTCGTCGAGCGCTTGATCCATCAACACGCGGCGCCGCGCGACCATCGCATACTCGAACACTTTCATGGCGACTGGTCCGAATGGCCGACGTACAACGCCGAGCAGCCGCATCACGATTTCTACCCGTATGGCGCGACGCCGGGACATGGCTTTGAATGGTCGCGGCTGATGCTGCACCTGGAGGCGGCGCTTCAAGCACGTGACTGTGAGGCGCCTGCCTGGTTGTTCGTGGACGCCGCCGCACTGTTCGAGGCAAGCCTACGTGATGGCTGGGCCAGCGACGGCGCGCCCGGGTTGGTGTACACCGTGGATTGGCAGGGCCAGCCCAGTTCCCGGCGGCGGCGCCACTGGACACATGCCGAAGCGCTGGCAGCTGCCGGTGCGTTGCTGCAGCGCACCGGCGAGGCGCACTACGAGCACTGGTATCGCCATGTGTGGGACTTCATCGACACGACTTTCATCGATCGGGCGCGTGGCGGCTGGTACCAGGAACTGGATCATCGCCTCGCCATCGACCCGGAGCAGGGCGACGTCAAACCCGACCTTTATCACGCCTATCAAGCCACCTTGCTGCCGCGTCTACCGCTGGCGCCCGCGTTGGCCGTGGCGGTCGAGCGCTTGTAAAAGCGTCTTGTGCTTTTGGCCGGCTAGCACATGCGTGCGCCTGCCGGCTTGAACCACTCGTCTCGCGTCCCAAGGATTATCAGACTACCTTTTCAGGCGACTGGATACGTCCCGCCGCTTGGTGAGGCGTGATCCGACGCACAGACCAGGAGGCTTCATGAGCCAAGAAACCGAGTACACCCCACCCCGTGTGTGGACCTGGAAGAGCGAAAGCGGCGGCAAGTTCGCCAGCATCAACCGCCCGATCGCGGGGTCGACCCACGAGAAAGAGCTGCCGGTGGGCGAGCATCCGTTCCAGCTTTACTCGCTGGCCACGCCCAATGGCGTCAAGGCGGGGATCATGTTCGAGGAGCTGCTGGCGCTGGGCCATCAGGGTGCCGAATACGATGCATGGTTGATCAACATCGGGGAGGGTGATCAGTTCGGTAGCGGCTTCGTCGAGGCCAACCCCAATTCGAAGATTCCGGCGCTAATGGACCACAGCAGCGACACGCCGATACGTGTGTTCGAATCCGGCTCGATCCTGCTGTATCTCGCCGAAAAGTTCGGAGAGTTCCTGCCCAAGGAGCATGTGGCGCGCACCGAGGCGCTCAACTGGCTATTTTGGCAGATGGGCAGTGCGCCATTTCTGGGCGGCGGCTTCGGGCATTTCTACAGCTATGCGCCGGTCAAGCTCGAGTACGCCATTGACCGCTATGCGATGGAGGCCAAGCGTCAGCTCGATGTGTTGAATCGTCACCTGGCGGAGAACCGCTATCTGGCGGGCGACGCGTACAGCATCGCCGATATCGCCACTTGGGCATGGTATGGGCAGTTGGTGCTGGGGCGTCTCTACGATGCTGCCGAGTTCCTACAAGTGCAGGAATACACCCATGTAGTGCGCTGGGCCGAGGAAATCGACGCGCGCCCCGCAGTGCTGCGTGGGCGGATGGTCAATCGCACCTTCGGGGAGCCGGAACTCCAGCTCCACGAGCGCCACGATGTTCGTGATTTCGAGACTCGGACCGAGGACAAGCGTTAAGCTCTGCCTGACAAGTGTCTGCGCTCAGCCATACGGCGTTAAAAATTTGGCTCGGGCGCGAGTCCGATCAAAATACTCATTTACACCTCGTAAACTCGCGTGCGAGCCCAGTCCGTTTTTTCGCCAATTTTTGCCTTGTCTGGCTATCGCTCGCCGACTTTTCAGAAGAGCTTAGGCATAACGCTCGCGTCGTTAACGAGCGCTACTTCTCTAGCAGTTCCGCAACCGAGTTGAGTACTTCGCGGGGGCGGAAGGGGTAGCGTTCGATTTCCTCCTGCGTGGCGATGCCGCTCATCACCAGCACCGTGTGCAGGCCGGCCTCGATGCCGGCGATGACGTCGGTATCCATGCGGTCGCCGATCATGCCGGTACGCTCGGAATGCGTGCCGAGTTTGTTCATGGCTGAGCGAAACATCATAGGGTTGGGTTTGCCGACGTAGTAAGGCTCGCGCTTGGTAGCGGCGGTGATCAAGGCTGCAATCGCCCCGGTGGCGGGCAACGGCCCTTCGGGGCTGGGGCCGGTGACATCGGGGTTGGTGGCGATAAAACGCGCGCCGCCGTTGATCAGACGGATCGCGCGGGTAATCGCTTCGAACGAATAGCTGCGCGTTTCGCCGAGTACCACGAAGTCGGGCGCGATATCGGTCATCACGAAGCCCGCTTCATGAAGGGCCGTGGTCAGGCCGGCTTCGCCGATCACGAAAGCTGAGCCGCCGGGTGCCTGGTCGCGCAGGAAGGCTGCAGTCGCCAGGGCGGATGTCCACAGCCGGTCTTCGGGGACATCGATACCCAGGCGCGTCAGCCGGGCGCTGAGATCGCGCGGCGTGTAGATGGAGTTATTGGTGAGCACGAGAAAAGGCGTGCCGTTGGCGCGCCATTGATCGATCAGCTCGACCGCACCGGGCAGGGCCCGGTCTTCGCCGATCAGTACGCCATCCATGTCCGTTAACCAGCAGTCGATCGCGCGTTCGCTCATCGCTTTTGTGTCCTGTTGCTGAATCGATGCGACCAGCATAATGGTAATGTAGCGCCGCCGCAGCCTTCGCATCGGGCATTTTGCCTGGCACGAGGCGAAAATACGGTGTCGACCAAACGAGAAGGAGAGGAAGCGGTGAAAGCATTGTGGCAGGCCTATACGAAGAGCTCGTTGATCCTGCGGGTCACGATTGCGCTGGTGCTCGGCGTCATCGTGGGTCTGGTCGGCGGCCAGGATGTCGCGGATTGGCTGGCGCCTCTGGGGGATTTGTTACTGCGGCTGTTGAAGTTTCTGATCGTGCCCATCGTGTTGTTCACGCTGATGGTGGGCATCAATCAAGGCAGCGCCGGCAGTATGGGCCGTGTCGGGCGCAAGGTGTTCGTCTACTATGTCGGCACTTCGGCGCTGGCGATTGCCGTGGGGCTGACGGTAGCCTCGCTTTTTTCCCCGGGCAGCGGGATGACGCTGGATAGTAGCGCCGAGGTCTCGGTGCCGGAAAATCCCGGTATCGCTCAGGTGCTGCTTGGTGTGGTGCCGGATAACATCATCGGAGCATTCGCCGAGTTGAACCTGCTGGGGATCATCTTTACCGCCATCGTCTTCGGTATCGCCCTGTTGAAGCTGCGCACGTCGGAGTCGCACGGAGCGCTGGCCGAGCAACTCTACCGTGTGATCGAGGCGCTCAACGAGCTTACGCTCAAGGTGATGTCGGGCGTGCTGCATTATGTGCCGATCGGCGTGTTCGCCATCGTTGCCGGTACGGTGGCCGAGCAAGGGATGGAGACATTGCTGTCGCTGGGCGACATGGTACTGGTGCTTTATATCGCGCTGGGCGTGCATCTGCTGCTCTATTGCGTCTTGATGGGGGCCTTTGGCGTCAAGCTGCGGCGGTTTTTCCGTGAGGCGCGCACGCCGATGGCGACCGCCTTCGCGACCCAGAGTAGTGCCGGCACGTTGCCCCTGACACTGGACGCCGCGCGGCGCATGGGGCTGTCACGGAGCACCTACGGCTTCAGCCTGCCGTTGGGAGCGACCATCAACATGGATGGCGCGGCGATTCGCATCGCGATTTCTGCGGTGTTCGCGGCCAACGTGATCGGCGCGCCGCTGGATTTTTCCAGCATGCTGGAAATCGTGCTGATTGGCACGCTGGTGTCCATCGGTACAGCGGGTGTACCGGGCGCAGGCATCATCATGATCGCCACGGTGTTCGCACAGGTGGGCCTACCCATCGAGACGGTGGCGTTGCTGACCGCCATCGATGCCTTGGTGGGCATGGGTTGTACGGCGCTCAATGTGACCGGCGACATGGTCGGCGCTTCGATCATCGCTCGCAGCGAAGAAGACGAACAGCGCGACGCATGCGTCGATGCGTCGCGCTCGTGAAAGCGCGTGGCGATGGCATTGCCCGCTATGCTGGGCACCTGAATGCCCCCGCCGCGCCTGACCGGATGGTACGCGCCGGCGCACCCTGTCACGGGAGATGTCATGCAGTGTGAAGCACAACCCGACGCGGCGGATCGGCATACCGATCCCGAGACACACGACGTGGCCGTCGTCGGTGGCGGGGCCAGTGGCTTGACGGCCGCACGCGCGGCAGCCCGGCGTGGGCTGCGCGTGGCCTTGCTGGAACGCACGCCGCAAGTCGGCGGTAATCTGCGCACCCACCGCGATGGTGATTGGCAGATTGAGCAGGGGCCTAACACCCTGGTGATGAAACCGCCGCTGCATGCGTTGCTCGATGAGCTCGGCCTGCTCGACGAGGCGCAGCCCGCTAACCCGAGCGCGCGGCGACGTTACATTGCCTATCGGGGAGCACCGGTGGCGCTTCCATCCCATTGGCTCAAGGCGCCGGTCAATTCGCTGATCGGCCCGCGTGGAGTGGGTGCGTTGCTGTGCGAACCGTTCCAACGGCGTGCGCCGCAGGTTGAGGAAAGCCTGGCCGATTTCGTCACGCGGCGCCTGGGACGCCGTGCGCTCGATCACCTGGTCGATCCGTTCGTGTCCGGCGTCTACGCCGGCGATCCCGAGCGGCTCTCGGCGCAGGCGGCGATGCCTCGATTGGTGGCATTGGAGCGCGAGTATGGCTCGCTGGTTCGCGGGGGACTGGTACGATTGCGTCAGGCACGGCGCGCGCCGCCTTCCTTGCCGCGTGAGTGGCGTGGCCAGTTGGTAAGCTTTCCGGGTGGTCTGCAGCGCCTCGCCGAGCGTCTGGCCGAGGACATCACCGCGCAGCCCGACGCGTCGATCCACTGCGAGTGCGAGGTGAGCGCCGTGTATCGCGAGGGTGAATACTGGCGTGTGAAGACGGCATCGGGGCAGGATTTTCGTGCGCGAGAGCTGGTGTTGGCAGTGCCGGCGCCTACGGCTGGCGCGCTACTGGCACCGCTCGATCCGGACTTGGCCGCGCCTCTCGAGGCGATCGCTTATCCGCCGGTCAACGCCGTGTCGGTAGGCTTTCGTCGTGCCGATATCGCTCATCCACTGGATGGTTTCGGCATGCTGATTCCTGGTGTCGAGCATCGCCAGACCCTGGGCGCACTATTTTCCTCGACGCTTTTTCCCGGGCGCGCGCCTTCCGAGCATGTATTGCTCACCGCGTTTCTCGGTGGCCGTCGCCAGCCCGAGGCTGCCACCAGCGATGACGATGCCCAGGTGGCGCAGGTCGTCGACGATCTCCGTGATCTGCTGGGGATTAGCGGCGACCCTGTATGGCAGAGCGTGAGTCGCTGGCCGCAGGCGATTCCGCAATATGAACTGGGGCATCTAGAACGTATCGCCGCCCTCGAGACAGCACTCGAGCGTCATTCGGGGCTCTCGCTGATGGGCAACTGGCGCGATGGTATCGCGGTGGGGGATTGCCTGGAGAACGGACGATGCCTCGGCGAGCGGATCGCCGAGACGTTGGGTGGGGTTTAAACGCGGATAGTTACAGCCGGACGAGCATCTTGCCGGTGTTGCCGCCTTCGAAGAGCTTGAGGAAGGCGTCGGGCGTGCGTTCGAGGCCTTCTTCGATGGTTTCCCGGTAGTCGATCTCGCCACGCGTGACGAGTGGGCCGATCTCTTGCAGAAACTCGGGGTAGTGTTCCCAATTTTCGGCGTCGAGGATGATGAAGCCTTCCATCCGCGCGCGGCGGATCAGTACTCGGGACATGTTGCTGGGGCCGGGCGTGGGTGTCTCTGCGTTATAGGTGTCGATCAAGCCACATACTGCGATGCGCGCGCCGACGCGAATGTTGTCGAGCGCGGCTTCGAGACAATCGCCGCCGACGTTTTCATAGTAGACATCGAACCCATCGGGGCTGGCGGCCTTGAGATCGGCGCTGAGCTGTTGCGCATCTTTACCGCGATAGCTGACCGCGCTCACGCCGAGCGATTCCAGCCACTCGAGTTTTTCCGGCGCGCCGGCGATTCCCACGACATGGCAGCCCTTGGCCTTGGCCAACTGCACGGCCAGCGAACCGACGGCACCGCTCGCCGCGCTAACCAGTACGCGCTCGCCTTCCTTGAGCTGGGCAATGCGGTTGAGCCCGGTCCAGGCGGTCATGCCTGGCATGCCGAGCACGCCGAGGAAGGTCTGCGGTGGCACGTCGAGATCGGGCAATGCCTGCAGGCTGTCGCCGGAAAGCTGCGCGATATCACGCCAGCCGCCCATATGGACGACACGGTCGCCGGGGGCGAAGCGTTCGTCGCGCGATTCGAGTATCTCGCCGATGGCGGCGCCTTCAAGCGGTTCGCCCAAGGTGAAGGGCGGGACATAGGTCGTGACGCCGTCCATTCGCCCGCGCATGTAGGGGTCGACCGACAGCCAAAGGTTTTGCACGCGAACCTCGCCTGCTGCCAAGTCGGGGAGCGTCTGCGACTCCAGCGCGAAAAACTCTTTGGATGGTAGGCCCTGAGGATGGGAATGAATGGTGAAGTAACGTGATTCCATGATGTCTCCCGCGGTAATGACAGGCATGTGTAATGCTGCACACTTGGATGAGTGTGCATGTATTCATGAAATGGGCATGAAGAGGACCCGACGCAAGGGGCATTTCATGGCAGCGTTTTGATAGGCTGTCACTGATGTCTGCCAATCAAGGATATTCCATGAAACGGATCGTTGCCGGCTTGAGTGTGTTGCTCGCCTTCTGCGTCATGGCCGGTTGCGCCATGCAGCAAGAACCGGCCCCCGCCAAGCCGGATGAGTCATTGGTGAATACGTACTGGAAGCTGACGTATCTGGACAGCGCCCCGGTCACGGTCGTTGCCAATCAGCGTGAGCCGCATTTCGTCTTGCATGCCGACCCGGCACGCGTCATGGGAGCGACGGGGTGTAACCGGATGATGGGCAACTACCACGTCAATGGAGACGAACTGCGTTTTGAGGCGTTGGCCAGCACACGGATGGCGTGCCAGCAGGGCGCCCGAACCGAGCAACGCTTTCTCGAAGTGTTGAATGCTGTAGCGGCCTGGCGAGTCGAGGGCGAGCACTTGACGCTTTTGGATGCGCAAGACCAGGAACTCGCGCGCTTCAAGGCAGTGCATTTGCAGTAGGCCATCAAAACAGAGAGGGCGAACGATGAACCGACGTTGGTCTAGCATGGCACGCAGTGGTCGGTAGCGAGATCGCTGCCAACGACGTGGCTTGTGTTGCGGCGATATCCATTAGGACATGAGGATGTCGTCACTCGGTTATTGGTGAAGAAAAGACTGCCCGACTAGCGTGAAATATGAGGCGTCGCATGGGGCGACGTGCTTGCAGATGCGTTATCGGGAGACCGGGGATGACACGATTTCAGACGATTCCGCGCTTGGCGTTGGGCATGGGAATGTCGTGCTTAGCGTTGAATGCGGCACAGGCAGACGAGATGACCACACAAACTCCTTCCGTTGAAAAGCATAGCTTCGGCCAACTTCCCGATGGCCGAGAAGTCGAGGCATACCACCTGCGCAACGGCCATGGCATCGACATGCAGGTGATTACCTATGGCGGCATCATTACGTCCCTGCGCACGCCGGATGCGCAGGGTAACGTCGACGACATCGTGCTGGGCTTCGATTCCCTGGAAGACTATCGTTCCGAGGCATATCGCAAGTCCAATCCTTATTTCGGTGCCCTGATCGGGCGTTATGGCAACCGTATCGACGAGGGGCGTTTCACGCTCGATGGCACGACCTATGAGCTGGCGACCAACGATGGCCCCAATCATCTCCACGGGGGCGATAAAGGGTTCGATAAGCGGCTCTGGCAGGCGCATTCCTTCGAGAACGACACCGGCGTCGGTGTCGAGTTGCGCTATACCAGCGAAGATGGAGAGGAAGGCTATCCCGGCACGTTGGAAACCCGCGTGCGGTATACGCTGACCACTGACGATAAAATGATCATCGACTATCACGCTACCACCGACAAGGCGACGCCGCTCAATTTGACGCAACACAGTTACTTCAATCTCGAGGGCGAAGGCAGCGGCCCGATCACCGACCACCGTTTGATGCTCAATGCCGATGCTTTCACGCCGGTCGGGGAAACATTGATTCCGACGGGTGAGATCCGTCGAGTAGCGGGTACGCCGTTCGATTTCCGCGAGGCCACGGCGATCGGTTCACGCATCGGCGATGACAATACCCAGCTCGAGTACAGTCAGGGCTACGATCACAATTTCGTGCTGGCGCGTGATGACGCCGACGCAGACGAACTGATACAAGCTGCCCGCGTTGTCGCACCGGACAGTGGTCGCGTGCTGGAGATCGCCACGACCGAGCCTGGGGTTCAATTCTACTCGGGGAATTTTCTCGATGGCACGCTAACCGGCAAGGGGGGTGATTCTTACGAAAAGCGCGGCGGGTTCGCACTGGAAACTCAGCACTTTCCGGATTCTCCCAACCAGGCGGATTTCCCGTCGACGATCCTCAAGCCTGGCGAAGCGTATGAGTCGCGCACGGTATGGCGCTTTACCACGCAGGGTGATGACAGCTAAGCGAGGTCAGGGGCGCGCGTAGTACGTCGCCCAGTCCAAAGCTTCACCGAGGGGTAAGGCGGGGCTGTAAAGAAAGCCTTGCCCCATGTCGCAGCCCATGGCGATGAGTTTTTCCTCGGTGGCGTGATGCTCGACGCGGTGAGGCTTGCGTTATCCATTAACACGCCGCGTGTCACGTGCTATGAAACTTCTTGATGAGAAAGGTTGCTTAATACTATCGAGAGGATCGCTTTGATTGATTTTGGTTCATGGTGACTCCTTGTCATGCGGGGCTTGGCGGGCTTCTGTGCCTCATCGACGGTGGTCGGGGAGAGGCTGGTAATGGCCTTTCTGGCCGCCTGGGCAACTGTATATAGGTAGACAGTTCCTGCGATTATTTCCTATACATTGAGTGGGGAGACGGGAGATCCCCCGCCAGATTGCACTATCGCGCCAGCGGTTCGATCCCAAGGCCAGCGGTTCGATCCCAGGGAAAGGGCGTGGCGGCATGCTGTGCCACATACGAAAATGATGGGGAGATATTATCGTGACGCAAGACAATCGCAAGCCGACAACGACAGATGCCGGAATTCCGGTGGCCAGTGATGAGCATTCGCTGTCAGTGGGGCCTGACGGTCCGATCGTAATGCACGATCACTATCTCATCGAGCAGATGGCGAATTTCAACCGCGAGCGGATTCCTGAGCGTCAACCGCATGCCAAGGGCAGCGGGGCATTCGGTCATTTCGAAGTGACCGAGGACGTCAGCAAGTACACCAAGGCGGCCGTCTTCCAGCCTGGCACCAAGACGGACGTACTGATTCGCTTCTCCACGGTAGCCGGCGAACGCGGTAGCCCTGATACGTGGCGCGATCCGCGCGGGTTTTCGATCAAGTTCTACACCAGTGAAGGCAACTACGACATGGTGGGGAACAACACGCCGGTGTTCTTCATCCGCGACCCGATGAAATTCCAGCATTTCATCCGCAGCCAGAAACGTCGCGCCGACAACAATCTGCGCGACCACGATATGCAGTGGGATTTTTGGACGCTGTCGCCGGAATCCGCGCATCAGGTGACCTGGCTGATGGGGGATCGCGGAATTCCCAAGACTTGGCGCCACATGAACGGCTATTCCAGCCATACTTATATGTGGGCCAACGCTCAGGGCGAGAAGTTCTGGGTCAAGTACCACTTCAAGACCGACCAGGGCATCGAATGCTTGACCCAGGAAGAAGCCGACCAGTTGGCCGGTGAGGACGGTGACTACCATACCCGCGATTTGTATGACGCCATCCAGCAAGGCGACTACCCGAGCTGGACGCTCTACATGCAGGTCATGCCGTTCGCGGATGCCGATACGTACCGCATCAATCCGTTCGATTTGACCAAGGTCTGGCCGCATGACGACTATCCGCTGATCAAGGTCGGCAAGCTGCAGCTGAACCGTAACCCGACCGATAACCATGCCGAGATCGAGCAGGCGGCCTTCGAGCCCAACAATCTCGTGCCCGGCATTGGTATCAGCCCGGACAAGATGCTCGTCGGGCGTGTGTTCTCCTACGCCGATGCGCACCGTGCGCGCCTCGGGGTCAACTACAAGCAGATCCCGGTCAACGCGCCCAAGGCCCCCGTGCACAGCTATAGCAAGGACGGGTCGATGCGCGTCAACAAGGTTTCCGATCCGGTCTACGCACCCAACTCCAAGGGTGGTCCGGCAGCGGATGGCGAGCGTTATCCCACTGACTCCACTTGGGAATCCAACGGCCAGATGGTGCGCGCGCCCTACGCCCTGCGCAAGGACGACGATGACTACAGTCAGGCCAATGAACTGATCAACAAGGTCATGGACGATGCCGCGCGGGATCGCCTGGTCAACAACGTGGTCGGGCATGCCTCCGATGGTGTCGAGGAGCCGGTGCTGTCACGCGTATTCGAGTACTGGAAGAACATCGATGCCGAGATCGGTCGGCGTATCGAAGAAGGCGTGAAGGCAAACAAGGGACTGTAACGCACGGCCCACTTTAGCCTTTACCTACTTACTTTATCACTACACGGTCCGCTTCCTTTCAGGGAAGCGGACCGTGCTTTTTGCAAGGTCATCGTTAGTGGCGGGGGTTGCTCGTCATGGGCGTGCGCAGGCGTCGGTTCAGCGCTTGGCGTCGGCCAGTTGCTGGCGACGATAGTCGCCCTGGCGTTCGAACATCCAGCCGGGATACTCGGCGGGGAGCGCGCTGACGGCGTCGAGTTCGGCGAGTTCCTCGTGGCTCAGCGCGACCTGTGTGGCGGCAATATTGTCGTCGAGCTGATCGACGCGTTTGGCCCCGACGATGACACTCGTTACCGCCGACTGATGCAGCAACCAAGCCAGTGCGACCTGGGCTACGGAAACGCCGTGTGCCTTGGCGATCTTGCCCATCACATCAATGCAGTCAAAGGCACGCTCTTTATCGACTGGTGGGAAGTCGAAGGTGAGGCGACGGCTGCCCTCTTCGCCCTGACTGTCGCGCGTGTACTTGCCGCTCAAGAAGCCACCCGCGAGCGGGCTCCAGACCATCAGTCCGAGATTTTCGCTCTGCAGCATGGGGATCAACTCGCGCTCGAGATCGCGCCCGGCAAGGGTGTAATAGGCTTGTAGTGACTCGAAACGCGCCAAGCCGTGACGCTCGGCGATACCCAGTGCCTTCATGATCTGCCAGGCTGCCCAGTTGGAGACCCCGACGTAGCGTACATGACCATGTTGTACGAGGGTGTCGAGTGCACGGACGGCTTCTTCGATGGGCGTGGCGGGATCGAAGCCGTGTATCTGGTAGACGTCGAGATGATCGAGCTGCAGCCGTTTCAGGCTGGCCTTGATGCCCTCCATGATGTGGTAGCGCGACATGCCACGGGCGTTGACGCCGCCATGGCCGGTTTCGCCGAACACCTTGGAGGCGACGACGAGCTCGTCGCGCGGGACATCCAGGTTCTTGATTGCCTGGCCGGTGATGATCTCGGACTGGCCTTGGGAATATACATCGGCGGTGTCGATGAAGTTGATGCCGGCATCCAGCGCGCGACCGATCAGGCGCTCGGCGTCGCTTTGCTGTAGATCGCCGATCTGGCTCCAGCGCTCGCCCTGGCCTCCGAAGGTCATGGTGCCGAGGCACAGTTCTGAGACGAACAAACCGGTATTGCCGAATGGTTGATAACGCATGAAACACTCCTGACGGTGATGAAATCGACCCTCGCAGGTAACCGCCCGGCCTCTTTTCAGTATGGACCCTATAATTACAGACAAAATGCGCGATTCTGTCGAGTTCATGCCCGATCCTGTTGTCAGCTCGTCAGCTCGTCAGCTCGTCAGCTCGTCAGCTCGTCAGCTCGTCAGCTCGTCAGCGCTTTCGTTGCGTCTTCCCGCCCAATGGATGGCAAAGGGGGGCAGTATGGCAAGCAGGGCCAGTGCGGACTCACGCCTTCATCACTGGATATCGTCTATAGTGGGGCATGCGCAACGCGGTGGAACCGTGTCAGGAGTAATAGCCGGGCCGGCCCCGGCGTATCAGGGAGGAAGAATCTTGTTCTGTGAGGCTAATGTAACGATCGCATGCCGTCTGGCGGGCGGTGGCGTCATGTTGGGTGCCCTGGCGATGTTGGGAGGTTGCCAAGCATTGTCATCGTCGCCTGAAAGGCTGGATGCCGAGCGCGTGGAGAAAAGCTTCGTCGAGCGTGATTGCCCGGCAGAGCGTTGCGCGACCGTCGAGGTCGACTCGCTGCGTTTTCCCGGCGCACCAGGGCTTAGCGAGCAGCTACGAGACGAGTTGCTGAGCATGGGCTCGGGTATTACCAATGGCAAAAGCGAAACGATGGCGTCCTCCTGGGAGACATACGCGAAGACGTTTTTCGACGAGGCCAAGGCGACGCGGGAGCGCGTACCTGAATTGCCCGGTTACCAGGCGGTCTTCAAGGCGGAGGTCTATGACCGGCATGCCGATCTAACCACCGTCAAACTCGATAGCTATGTGTTCACCGGTGGGGCACACGGTATGCCGCTGACGGAATTCATGGTCATCGACGAACGCGAGCGACGCGTGGTGACACTCGATGACATGCTGCGCGAGGGGCAGACGCCGGCCTATCGCGAGGCGCTGTCGCGCGCGCATCGACGTTGGCTGGAAGAACAGCAGGCGGGTGCCGACTTCGCTGAATCCTGGCCACTGAGCATGAGCCGCAACGTGGCACCGTTTGCCGACGAATGGCGGGTACGCTACAACGCCTATGACATCGCGCCGTACTCCTATGGGCAACCGGAGCTACGTATTCCTGCCCAGGCGCTCGAAGGGATCATCAAACCGCGCTATCTGGAGCGCTGATTTTCAAGTGCGTTCCGCTAATACCTAGTCCCGGCGCTGCTTGAGCTGTTCCTTCAGGGGGCCGGGCACCTGCTTGATGATCAGGCGATCGCGCTCCGCGTCGAATTCGATGCTGTTGCCGAGCAGGTGAGAGTCGAAGCTGATCGAGACGCCACTGGCGCGCCCAGCGAAGCGCCGGAATTGATTGAGCGCTCGCTTGTCCGGCGGAATCTCCTCGGAGAGCCCGTAATCCTGATGGCGAATGTAGTCATAGAACGCTTGGGGCTGCTGTTCGTCGATGAGTTCGGACAGTTCGTCGAGGGTCACCTTTTCGCCATTCTTGGCCTGGTTGCTGGCGTAGTCGATCACGGCATCGGTCTTCTCGCGGCTCTCGTCGTCGGGCAAGTCCTCGCGCTCGACATAGTCGCTGAATGCCTTGAGCAAGGTCCGGGTTTCACCGTTGGCATCCACGCCTTCCTCGACGCCGAGCAGTTCGCGGAAGCCTTCGGCGAACTTCTTGCCGCCGCGATCCTTGATAAACGACACATACTGCTGCGAATTGCCGCCCTGCCATTGGTCGAGGTCGATACGCACGGCGAGCATCAATTGACCGAGATTGAGCTGCGGCGATTCGGTCACTTCGAGGGCATTGTCGATGGCGAAGCCCTGGCGATGATGGAGGAGTGCCACGCTGACGTACTGCGCTTCGCCGCGCTGATAATGTACGAACAGCAGGTGGCCGCCCACCGAGAGGTGGGCGTCGATCAAGGCATTGACGCGCTCCGCCATCCGCGCACTCCAGGTGACGAAATCGATCGTTCCGGCAAGATATTCGGAGAGTCCTGCGGCGAAGGCGCTGCTACCGGTCTCACCGAAATGACCCCACGCCTTGGGCTTGGCATGAAAGCTGTCATTGACGCTCGCCAGCAGCGCCTCGAGAGATACCGTCGATGACTGTGCATGCTCGGCGCAGGTCAGCGTGGCGGGTGTCTCGGTATCGGGCTTGTCGATGCGGTGGATGGTACTGGTCAGAATCGGCATGGCGACATCTTGGTGAAAACGAAAATGAGCATAGTAACGCGCAGTATGGGCTGGCTTCTAAGGCCTAGGGCTTGATGTTGTAGCCGGTCTTGAAGATCCAGCCGACCAGGGCCAGACACAGGCCCAGAAATATCAGAATCATTAGCAGGCTGGCGCCGACACTCACATCACTGATGCCGTAGAAGCTCCAGCGAAAGCCACTGACCAGATACACCACCGGATTGAACAGCGTCACCGTTTGCCACACAGGGGGCAGCATGTCGATGGAGTAGAAGCTGCCCCCCAGGAAGGTCAGCGGCGTAATGATCAACAGCGGCACGATCTGCAACTTCTCGAAGCCTTCCGCCCAGATTCCTATGATAAAGCCCAGCAGGCTGAAGGTGATGGCGGTGAGCGCTAGGAACAGCACCATCCAGACCGGATGATCGATGCGCAAGGGCACGAAGAAACTGGCGGTGGCCAGAATGATAAATCCCAGGATAAGTGATTTGGTGGCGGCCGCGCCCACATACCCGAGGACGATTTCGAGATAAGAGACTGGCGCCGAGAGTACTTCGTAGATGGTGCCGGTGAACTTGGGGAAGAAGATCCCGAACGAGGCGTTGGAGACGCTTTGGGTGAGTAGCATCAACATGACCAGTCCCGGCACGATGAAAGCGCCGTAGCTGACGCCTTCGACCTCCTGAATGCGCGAGCCGATGGCAGCGCCGAAGACCACGAAATACAGCGAGGTGGAGATCACCGGCGAGACCAGGCTTTGCAGCAACGTACGCCACGCGCGTGCTAATTCGAAATGGTAAATGGTGCCGACCGCGCGGAAATTCATGCGTCCTTCCTCACCAGGTTGACGAAAATTTCCTCCAGTGAGCTTTGCTCGGTATGGAGGTCTTTGAAACGAACGCCTGCCGCTTCGATATCGTTGAGCAGGGCACTGATGCTGGCTGGCGTCGAGTGCTCGTCAGATGACGCAGCGTAGGTATACACCAGTACATGACCGTCGTCGGCGAGACTCAGCGGATAGTGCGCCAGCGTCTCGGGAATGGCCGCGAGTGGCGTCTGCAGATCGAGGCGGAGTCGCTTACGGCCCAACTGGCGCATCAGGGCGGCTTTCTCTTCGACGAGCACGATTTCCCCATCGTTGATCACGCCGATGCGGTCGGCCATCTCCTCGGCCTCTTCGATGTAGTGCGTGGTCAGTATGACGGTGACGCCTTGATCGCGTAGCGACCGCACCACGTCCCACATGTCGCGGCGCAGCTCGACATCGACCCCGGCGGTAGGCTCGTCGAGAAACAGGACCTGCGGCTCGTGCGCCAGCGCCTTGGCGATCAGTACCCGGCGTTTCATGCCGCCCGAGAGCGTAATCATCTTGTTGCGACGCTTGTCCCACAGCGACAATGACCTGAGCACACGCTCGATGTGCGCAGCGTCGGCGCGCTTGCCGAACAGGCCACGGCTGAAGCTGACCGTGTTCCAGACCGTGGCAAAGGCGTCACTGGTCAATTCCTGCGGGACGAGGCCGATTTGTTTGCGCGCGGCACGGTAGTCGGTGACGATGTCATGGTCATTGACACGGACCTGACCGTCGCTGGCGTTGACCAGCCCGCAGATGATGCTGATCAAGGTGGTCTTACCGGCGCCATTGGGGCCCAGCAGCGCGAAGATTTCGCCACGCTGGATATCCAGATCAATGCGTTTGAGCGCCTCGAAGCCCGAGGCATAACGCTTGGTCAGCCCCCGAACGTCGATCACCGAGAGCGTGGCTTGCAAGGTGTGGGCGCGCGCGGCGGGGCGAGTGTCGGTGGCAGTGGCGTCTGCGGTGTCATGACTCATGCGATACCGGGCTCCCGTGGAGAATGGGCCGATCAGTATAGGCATGCGCCGGCATGTCGTGGCCGGCGCTCACCTGATCGGTAAGTATGTCGTCGGCGAGTGCATCTTCGGCGAGTGCATCGTCGGTCGGGCCGGGTCAGTCCTGCGGCTCGGCGCTACGGTAGATGTTCTGCACATCGTCGAGGTCGTTGAGGGTGGCGAGCAACTTGTCGAGCATGACCACGTCATCGCCGGCGACGGGGGTCGTGGTCTGCGGCAGGAGCTGGACCTCGTCGGCCTCGAACTTGAGCTCACCGAAGGCCTCGGCGCGTGCCTGCTTGGTCTTGGCGTCGGCCGTCTTGGCCATGGATTCCTTGCGGTTCTGGAAAAGCCCTACCCATGTCATGCCCTATCAAATAGTTCGCAACGCACAAGATTCTACGCAACATCGTCGGTCGAGGCAGGTTTAATTTTGCGCTGCTGGCGTTTGATCTTCGACGATACGCCGTTCCCTTCAGTCGACGCTATGCTTAATGCGCGCTCACCTGTAGCTTAGGGAGTCTCTATTTCCCCACCTTCATCGGAAATGCGTATGTCGATGCGATCCATGCCAATGCCGTTTACAGCTCGCTCCGTCTGGCACGTCATGCTGTGGCTGTGTCTTGCCGTCTTGCTGACGGGCTGCGGCATCAACAATATTCCCACGCTGGACGAGAAAGTGAAGTCGGCCTGGTCGCAGGTCGAGAATCAATATCAGCGGCGCGCGGACCTGGTACCCAATTTGGTGGAAACCGTCAAAGGCTTCGCAGATCAGGAACAGGAAACGCTGACGGCCGTGATCGAAGCGCGCTCCAAGGCGACTTCGATCAACATCGACGCCGACTCGCTGGACAATCCCGAGAAGCTGAAGCAATTCCAGCAGGCTCAGGGCCAGCTGACCGGGGCGCTTAGCCGCCTGATGGCGGTGTCCGAGCGCTATCCAGAGCTGAAGTCGAACCAGAATTTCCTGGCGCTGCAATCGCAACTGGAAGGCACCGAGAATCGCATCGCCGTGGCGCGCCGCGACTTCATCCAGGCGGTCGAGCAATACAATACCGAGATTCGTACTTTCCCCGGGCGACTCTGGCATGGCCTTTTGTATAGTGACATGCCGATTCGCGAAAACTTCGAAGCGACAGCCGAGAACGCCGATCAGGCGCCTGAGGTGGAGTTCTAATGAGGCATTGCATCCGTCTGACATGCTTGCTGTTGCTGTGGGCCTGTGCCCTCAGCGTTCAGGCCCAAGACCAGAACCAGGATATCGAGTTTCCCGAGCTGACCGGGCGCGTGGTCGATCAGGCCGATCTGCTGGATGCGTCGACGCGAGATGAGCTGAGCGGCATGCTCGCGGCGCACGAGGAAGATACCGGCGAGCAGGTCGTGGTCGTCACGCTGCCCGATTTACAGGGGGCGCCGATAGAGAAATACGGCTACCAGCTGGGGCGCCATTGGGGTATCGGTCAGGAAGGCGAAGATAACGGCGCCTTGTTGATCGTCTCCATGGAAGAGCAGGCCATCCGCATTGAGGTCGGCTATGGCCTCGAGGGTCGCCTGACCGACGCACAGTCCTCGGCGATCATCACGCAGAAGATCGCTCCGGCGTTTCGTGAGGGCGATTACGCGACCGGGATTACCCAAGGCACCGAAGCGATCATCCAGGTCCTGGGTGGCGACCCGATGGCTGATGCGCCTCCTGCCGGATCGGCGTCCGGGCACGATAAATCGCGCGATGTCGGCGGCGCATCGGTGGCGTTCTTCGTCATGCTGATGATCGTCATGGGCATCGTACGCGGTATCGGTGGTGGCGGACGCGGTGGGCGTCGTCGCGGACGCGGTGGCGGCTTGCTCGGCGGTATCCTGCTCGGCGGCGCCATGGGCGGCGGTTTCGGAGGCGGCGGTGGCGGCCTCGGAGGCGGCGGCTTCGGCGGCGGCGGTGGTGGTTTCGGCGGGGGCGGCGCCTCCGGTGGCTGGTAGATCAACGCAAGGGACATCACCATGGCATTATTGAGCGACAGCGAGCAGCAGCAGGTGCGCGATGCAATCACGCACATCGAGCGCGATACCGACGCCGAACTGGTGACCGTACTCGCGCCGCAGGCCGACGATTACACCTACATCCCGTTGCTTTGGGCAGGGATTCTGTCCCTGCTGATTCCGGGGGCGATCAATTATTTCCCCCAATGGCTGGGGGCCTCGGAGCTTTTGATCGTGCAGTGGGCGTGTTTCGCGGTGCTCGCAATCGTGTTTCGGCTGCCGTCAGTGACGACGCGGCTGATCCCGCGTCGCGTTCGCTTCTGGCGGGCCGCGAATCTGGCAAGGCGGCAGTTTCTCGAACAGAACCTGCATCACACCCAAGCTGGCACCGGCATGCTGATCTTCGTCTCCGAGGCTGAGCGCTACGTGGAGATCCTGGTCGATCGCGGGATTTCCAGCCGGCTCGATGACGAGACCTGGCAGGGTATCGTCTCGACCTTCACCCAGCAGGTGAAGCAAGGCCAGACGCTGCAGGGCTTTCTCTCCTGTATCGAAGCATGCGGCGAGCATCTTCGAGAGCACGTGCCCGCCACGCACGAGCGCAACGAACTTCCCAATCGTCTGGTCGTGCTGGAGTAAGCGCTCCTTGCCTCGCGTCGATTCGTCACCATCATCTAGGGAGGATGCTTGAGGGGCGCGTCATGTTGGACGCGCTTCGCAGGCATAGGATGACAGCACAGGAGAGTACGATGAACGTCGTTACATTACGTAGTCCGGGCGGGCTGGATAAGCTCGATGTTCACGAATGCGAAGCGCCGGGTGAACCGGGGCCGGGCGAGGTGCGCGTGCGCGTGCATGCCAGCTCGCTCAATTATCATGACTACGGTGTCGTCGCCGGCGCCATGCCGACCGAGGACGGTCGCATTCCCATGTCGGATGGGGCCGGTGTCGTCGAAGCCGTGGGGGAAGGCGTCGAGGAATTCACCGTGGGTGACCGCGTGGTCTCGACGTTTTTCCCCGAGTGGCTTGAAGGGCCGGCGCGGATCGGTGACTTCACCACCACGCCTGGTGATGGCGTCGATGGCTACGCCCGCGAGCAGGTCGTGCGTCCGACGACATGGTTTACCCATGCGCCGCGCGATTATGACCATGCCGAAGCCGCTACCTTGACCACGGCCGGGTTGACCGCCTGGCGCGCGCTGGTGGTGGACGGCAATCTCAAGGCGGGTGACACGGTGCTGGTGCTGGGCACCGGCGGCGTCTCGATCTTCGCCTTGCAGTTCGCCAAGTTGATGGGCGCCACGGTGATCGCGACCTCGTCCTCGGACGAGAAGATCGCCCGGCTGAAGGAGCTGGGCGCCGATCACACGCTCAACTACAAGACCGAGCCGGAATGGGGCAAGCGCGTCAAGGCGCTCACCGATGGCCGGGGCGTGGATCACGTCATCGAAGTGGGTGGCCCTGGCACACTGCCGCAATCCATCGATGCCGTGCGCATCGGCGGACACATCTCATTGATCGGTGTTCTCACCGGACGCGGCGGCGAGATCCCCACCGCCAAGCTGATGGCCAAGCAGGCACGCCTGCAGGGCTTGATCGTGGGTAGCCGGCGCGATCAGATCGAGATGATTCGTGCCATCGACGCCAGCGACCTGCACCCAATCATCGACCGGCGTTTTGACCTCGATGAGATCGCCGACGCGTTTCGTCACCAGGAAGCGGGGCGTCACTTCGGCAAGATCTGCCTGGAGTTCTGATTGTCAGCATTTGATTGCCAGTAAATGGAACACTAAAACGCCGCCGGGGGCTCTCCGGCGGCGTTTTTTCATCTCCGCGATGCGGGCCGTAGATCGTAGTCGAAATACTTTTCCATCAGTTCGACGAAAGTGCCGTCGGCGTAGACGCTATCCAGCGCTTGATTGAAGGTGTTGGCTAGTTCCTTGTCGCGTGATTGAACGGCGATGGCGTTGCCCTTGCCGAAGATCGACTCGGGGCTATTGATACGCGGCCCGAGTTGGACAAAATCGCTGTCAGCGTTATCGACTTCCAACGTATCCAGCGCGACCGGATAGTTGATGAATGCTAGCTCGAGGCGCTGCGACTGCAGGTCGAGTGCCACATCTGCCGCCGTGGCATATCGCTGGATATCAAGAGTATCTGCGTAGCGCTCGGTGACATAGTTATCTTGTGTCGTTCCGCGCTGCACGCCGACGGACAATCCTTTTAATGTCTCCCTATCGTCGATGTCGATGTCGCTGCCACGTCGTGCGACCCACACTTTGGGTGACATGGCGTAGGGCTCGGTGAAGCGTACCTGCTTTTCTCGGGCCGGGGTGATGCGCATCGACGACAGGATGGCGTCGTACTTGCGCGAAAGCAGCCCGGGGATGATGCCATCCCAGCCTTGGACCACCCATTCGCAATCCAGTTTGGCACGCTGACAGAGTGCGTTACCCAGGTCGATCTCGAAACCCGCGAGTTCGCCATCGGCGGTGCGGTATTCGAACGGCGGATAAGGCACGTCGACGGCAATGCGTACTTGTTGTCTGTCGTCGTTGGGCGAGTCGTTGGCCAGGGCGGAAGCAGCACCGGTCAGGCTGAAGCCCACGAGCAGAAAGGCGATTGCCAGCTTGAGAGGCGCGGTCAAGGTTGGCTGAAAGTCTAGAAAGCGTGAAGGCGACATGAGCGGTTTCCTTGTTGCCATCGTTGGGGCGTCGAAGTGGTCCCCGAAGGGACCGGGTCAGGCGGTCTTTTCGCTGTTTCGCTGGCGCATACGATGACGAATCGCAAAAGCCACCGATACCACGGCAAGGATCAACAGTGTCAGCGAGATCGGTCGGGTGAAGAACAGGGTCCAGTTTTCGTCGGTCATCAGCGCGCGTCGCAGGTTGGTCTCGGCAATCGGGCCGAGGATGACGCCAAGCACTAGCGGTGCCAGTGGGTAATCCAGCTTGCTGAGGATATAGCCGAAAATCCCCACCCCAAGCAGCAGATAGATATCAGTGACGCGATTGTTGAGGGCGAAAGCACCGACGACACAGCAAACCAGCACCACCGGCACGATGACCGAGCGCGGCACGTCAGTAACGCGCAGGAAGAAGCGCATACTGAATAGGCACACTACCAAGACCATGAACGCGGCGAGCAACATGGCCATGAACATGCCGTAGACCAAGTCGCCGTGATCGAGGATCAGGCGTGGACCAATACCAATGCCATGGACCATCAGCGAGGCCAGCAGCACTGCGTCGACGGCGCTGCCGGGAATGCCGAGTGCGATCATGGGAATCAACCCGCCGCCGGACGTCGCCGAGTTGCCAGACTCCGAGGCGACTACGCCCTCGGGCGTGCCGGTGCCAAACTTCTCGGGTGTTCTGGAGGCACGTTTGGCTTGGTCGTAGGCCAATAAGTTGGCAATACTGCCGCCGGCCCCGGGTACTGCGCCGATGAATACCCCGACCAGAGATGAACGGATCAAGTTGATGGGATAGATCAACGTCTCGCGGAGCGCATCCAGCGGGTTGAAGGTCACATCGGCGGAAATCAGCTGCTTGCCGTGTTTTATTTGTTCGGCGTCTTCGACCTCCTGAAGCAATTGGCTGACGGCGAAGATGCCGATCAATACCACCAGGAAGGGAAAGCCGTTTGCGAGCAAATCGAGATCAAAAGTGAAGCGTGCCTCACCCATCATTGGATCGGTGCCCACCGTCGCGATGAATAATCCAAGCAGGCCGGTCATCAGCCCCTTGAGCATCGATTTGCCGACCAAGCTGGCGACCACTGTCATGGCAAAGATGATCAGCGAGAAATACTCCCAGGCGCCCAGCTTGACGGCAATCATTGCCAGCGGCGGGGCGGCGATGATCAGCACGATCGCGCTGACCAGGGCGCCGAAAAACGATGACCAAATACCCAGCGCCAGGGCACGACCGGGCTGGCCGCTGCGCGCCATCGGGAAGGCATCGAAAGTTGTAGCCACCGACGACGGCGTGCCGGGAATGCCTAGTAGGGCGGCGCTGATCAGACCGCCCGAATAGCCGCCGACATAGACCGCGAGCATGGTTGCAATGCCCTGCAGCGGGTCCATGGTGAAGGTCAGTGGTAGGGTCAGCACGATCGCCATGGTGATGGTGAAGCCAGGAATCGCCGAGGCGATAACGCCAGCGACCACGCCGAGCAGCATGGTGGCCATCGTCGACAGCGTGAATAGCTGGTCCATACCGGCGAAAAGCGCTTCCGTCATGTTGCTTCTCCTCTCGAGGGCAGCCGCGAAGCCAGGGAATCAGCCAGCGATCAACTGAAAGGGCCGCGGGGAAGGCTGATGATAAAGACATCCCGGAACAGCCAGTCGATGCCAAACGAGAACGTCACGGCGATAACCGCGGCGATCGCCAGGCTACGCGGGCGGCGCACACCGAGTGTGAGCTGTACCAGGATCAGGAAGAGCAGCGAGGTCAGGCGAAACCCCAGCGCCGGTACGCCCACGATGTACAGGGCGAAAAGCGAGAGTACGCCGAACGCTAGCCGGTGGCGCCATAGCCAGCGCCTGATCAGCCCCGGTGTGGCCCTGGGTGCGTCACGGTAGTGTCGCCATTCCTGGACCATGATGCCCAGGTTGATCACTATCAGGACGGCCAGTACCAGGCGTGGAAAGCTGCCCGATCCCAACGGCTCCCACATCGACGAGGGCAGCGCCCCGGCATGCACGAACAACGCGGCGAATAGCACTACCAGCGAGCCATTCAGCACCAGGTGGGCGAGTGCATTGGCGCGACGAGTGTCGGGGTCGACGACCCGGTCCGACGACCGAGTCTGCTGCGAATGAGCCTGCGCATTCATTTGGCCAGCTTCCCTGATAGCTGCTCGATGGTCTCGTCAGTAGTCTCGAGGTAGTTGGCGAACGCCTCTGGGCCTTCGAAATGTACCTGTGCGCCGGCGTTGTTCACCGCCTGAATGAATTGCTCATCCTGGGCGAGTTCCTGCATGGCGTCGGCGAGTACCGCGACCTTATCCTCGGGAGTGTCCTTGGGAGCGATCAGGCCGCGTACGATATTGAGGCTGAGCGAGTCGTAGCCGAGTTCCTTGAAGGTCGGCACGTCAGGAGTCTCCTCTAGGCGTTCTGCGCTGCCGACTGCCAGAAAACGCAAGTCCCCGTTCTTGACGAACTCGCCACTCGAAGCGATATCGCCGATCGCTGCGTCGATGTGCCCGCCGACCAGCGAACGGATGCGCGCGCCGGTGCCTTCGAAGCCGACGTAGTGGAACGATAGGTTGGCGGCGTCTTCAAGCATTGCTGCGTGGACGTGGGGGATACCGCCGAGAGTCACGCCGACACGGACCTCGCCAGGGTTGTCCTGCGCGTAGTCGACGAATTCGTCGAATGTTTCCCAGGGGCTGTCGGCGTTGACCGTGAGGTATTGCGGTGAGGCGGTCATGGCGGCGACCGGAGTGAAGTCATCCCAGTTGAGCTGGGTCAACTGGGTATGGTTGGCGACTAGCAGGCCCTCGTGGATCTGGCCTACCGTGTAGCCGTCGGGATCACGTTTGGCGAGCTCCTTGAGGCCAGTAGTGCCGCTGACGCCGGGCATATTGATGATGGGCATTTGCTGGCCCAGATAGGGTTCGACATGATTGGAGATCACTCGCATCAGGGTGTCGCTGCCACCGCCCGGTGACCAAGGCACGATGAATTCCACCGGCTTGCTAGGGTAGTCTTCTGACTGGGCTAGCGCCGTGGCGCTGACGCCGAGTGCAGTACCCAGCATTAGCCCCCCGATGATTAGCTTGAAGCGGAAGGAGCGGCTTGCTTGGGACCGATCTTGGATAGTGTCGTACTGCTGAGAAGTAAATGACATGGCTGTATTGTCCTTGTTGGTCATCGTGTTCATGCATTGCGTAGTTGTCGGCTCGTAAGAGCCTTGTTGGATTCGCTCGGTATACCGCCGAATCCGAGAACGGGCAGATCTCGCCGCTCACTACCCGAGTAGCAGGGCGCCGTAGACGAGCCCGAAACACACGACGAACGCCGGGTGTACCCGGGTCGCCAGGAGTAATACGCCGGCCACGCCACCGATGATCGCGGTGTGCACGGCGCCAGCGGTCGTCAACCCTTCGTCGAGAAAGCTCCAGGCCAGATAGGCCATCAGCGTCATCACCACCGGGCGGACCCACTGGCTCATTGATTTGACCTTGATCGAGTCGCGGTAGCGGTACAGTGTGCCCAGCGCGATCAGCATGAGTAGTAGCGACGGCGCGACGGTGGCGAAGGTGGCGATCAGCGCACCGGCGATACCGGCGACGTCGTAGCCGATGTAGCCGGCCATCTTGGTAGCGATCGGGCTGGGCAGGGCGTTACCCAGCGCCAGGGTCTCGGCGAAGGCTTGTGAGCTCATCCACCCATAGCGGCCGACCACCTCGTTCTCGATCAGCGGGATGATCGCCGGGCCGCCGCCGTAACCGACGATGTTGGGAATGAAGAACGCCAGGAACAGGTGCCAATAGATCATTTGTCCGTCTCGCTGGTCGTGTGCTTCGGTTCGGGGCGTAGCAGCGCGGCGATCAGGATCGCGCCGATCACCAGCCCCGGATGCACGTCGAGCCAGTAGATCAGCCCACCGGCGACGGCGCCCATGACCAGCGTCACGAGCCACCCGAGGCTGGCCCGCGACTTGGTGAAGAAATCCCAGGTCAGCTTGGCCATCATGACCATGACTACGGGCACCACGCCCTGGCCCATGCCCTGCACCCAGCGCTGGTCACCGTGACGCGCGTAGAGGCTGAGCAACGCGATCATTGCGACGATGATGGGCCCGATTACTGCGATGACAGCACTCAATGCCCCCCATGTGCCGCCGACCCGGTAGCCGATATAGCCGGCCATCTTGGTAGCGATCGGGCCGGGTAGGGTGTTGCCGATCGCCAGCACGTCGGCGAATGCCTCGTCGTCCATCCAGGCGTGGCGTTTGACCACCTCTTGATGAACGAGCGGAATCATCGACGGGCCGCCACCGAAACCGAACAGACCGATACGCAGGAAGGCCATGAACAACTGGGCTTGTGTCTGCAGCATGGTCATAGCACCGCGATGCTGGCGTCGGTACGCGGCTCGGTGCCGCCACAGTAGATCCCGCTGCCGGGATCTCGGATGATCACCTGCCCACGACCGAAGCCGCGTGGATCGTGATCGATTTGCATGACGTGACCGCGCTCAGCCATCGCTCGTATCAGCGGGGCCGGGTAGCCGTGTTCGATGCCGATGCGCTTGCCGCCCATCCACTGCCAGCGCGGGGCGTCCAGCGCGGCCTGGGGGTTGAGGCCGAAGTCGATCAGGTTCATCACCACCTGGACGTGGCCCTGGGGCTGCATGAAGCCGCCCATCACGCCGAATGGCCCAAGCGGTGTGCCGTCGTCGCGTGTCAGAAAACCGGGAATGATGGTATGGAAGGTCTTCTTGCCCGGCGCGAGCACGTTGTCGTGGGTCGGGTCGAGGCTGAAGTTGTGGCCGCGATTCTGCATCGCGATGCCGGTGCCCGGGACCACCACGCCGGAGCCGAAGCCGTGATAATTGCTCTGGATGAACGACACCATATTGCCGTCGTCATCGGCGGTCGCGAGGTAGACGGTGCCGCCGGCCTGAGGAGTGCCCGGCCTCGGGTCGAGTGCCGATTCGCTGATCAGTGCGCGGCGCTCGCGGGTATAGGTTTCGCTGAGTAGTGCCTCGACGCTGTGGGTCATGTGCTCGGGCTGGGTGATATGGGTCTGACCGTCGCTGAACGCCAGCTTCATGGCCTCGAGCTGGCGGTGCAGTACCTCGGGATTGTCGCGGCTGTCGGCCTGAAAGCCCTCGAGCATGCGCAGTGCCATCAGCGCGACTAGCCCCTGGCCGTTGGGTGGAATCTCCCAGACTTTATGGCCGCGGTAGTCTGCCGCGATCGGCTCGACCCATTCCGGCTGATAACCGGCAAGATCCGCCGCGCGCAGATAGCCGCCGGTTTCCCGTGAGAAAGCGTCGATGCGTTCGGCTAGCTCGCCGCGATAAAAGCTCTCGCTGTGGCTTGCGGCGATCGCCTCCAGCGTTTGTGCCTGATCCTCGCAGTGATGCCACTCGCCGGCGCGTGGGGCGCGGCCAGTCGGTGTGAAGGTCTCGAACCAGCTGGCGGTGGCGGCACCCGTCAGATGTTCGCGGAAGGTCGACTCGGCGCGTTGCCAGAGGCTGGCGATGATCGGCGAAACCGGAAAGCCCTCGCGTGCCAGGCGGATCGCCGGAGCGAGTAGCGTCTGGAAATCGAGCTTGCCGAAACGCCGCGACAGTTCGGCCCAGGCGGCGGGAATTCCGGGCACAGTCACCGGCGTCCATCCGTAAAGGGGCATGTCCTCGAAGCCGGCCTCGGCGACTGCCTGTGGGATCAGCGCGGCGGGGGCGGTGCCGCTGGCGTTGAGGCCGTGAAGCTCGCCTTTGCCTGCATTGTCGTCGGCGATCCAGACCAGCGCGAAGGCATCGCCGCCGATCCCGCAACCGGTGGGCTCGACCACGGTGAGCGCTGCGGCGGTGGCGATGGCAGCGTCCACGGCGTTGCCGCCCTGAGCGAGGATGTCACGGCCGATCTGGCTGGCCTGGGGCTGGGAGGCAGCGACCATGCCGTGTTTGGCGTAGGTAGCGCTGCGCTGGGACGCGTAGGGCGTTGCCTGGGAAAAGGGCGTCAACATGCCGTCTCCGATCGATTGTTATGTTATAAATCGTTTTGAGTAAAAAAATCGATTTTGTTGAGATGACTATGGCGTGTGCTTTGATTAACGTCAATATGGAATTGGGCAAAGGGCTTGTTGCGCTGAGGAAGAACCTGTCGCTAGTCATCAGGGCACATCGCCGGCCCTTACCTTTGAACTGGATAAGCCATTATCTTTGAACTTGATAAGAGAACCACGCCATGACCGCATCGCCATCCGTCAGCCGCGACATGGCCTCGAGCCGAATCTTCGAGACGCTCAAGCAGGACTTGATTCGCGGACGTTTCGCGGCCGGCGAGAAGCTCGCCATCAGTGCCTTGAAGGATCACTATCAGGTCGGGCTCAGCCCCCTGCGCGAGGCGCTCAACCGGCTGGCGGCCTATGGCCTGCTCGAGCAGGTCAACCAGCGTGGCTTTCGGGTGCCGGCGATGCACCTCGAGGAGCTCGATGACATCGCAGGGCTGCGCGCTCAGCTTGAGTGCATGGCGCTGACGCAGGCGTTTCAGGCGGGCGATTCAGAATGGGAGTCACAGGTACTGGCGGCGCACCATCGATTGCGCCGAGCCGACGAGCATCCTGAGCGAGTGGAGGAGTGGGAGCAGGCACACTTGCGCTTTCACCGGGCGCTGCTAGCGTCGTGTGGCTCGCACTGGTTGTTGCGCTTCATCGAACAGCTACACGACCAGTTCGACCGCTACCGACGCCTGGCGCCGCCCAATCCGGCGGTGCGCAAGGCGCTCGATCGCCAGCACGGCGAACTGGTCGAACTGGCGCTGAGTCGAGACATTCGCGCTGCGCGAGCGTTGCTCGATGATCACATCCGCATGTCTCACAGCGTTGCGCGCGGTTGTTGCGAGTCACCGGCATCCGACGACGCGACGTGAGGCGTTGGGAGTGTTCTCGCCACGGCTCAACGACTCATGGTGTCAACACCCAACGTGACTCATGCCTTGCCTTGGGTGCCGTTACCGCGACCCCGTCCGCCACGACGGCGGCGTGGGCGGTTTTCGCCGCCATCATTGCGATTGCGTGAGGCACTGTCGTTGCGTGCGTTGCTGTTGCGTGAGTCGTTACCGCTTGAGTTGCCGCCACCGCGACGTTGACCATTGCCGCGTTCGTTACCGTTGCGCTGCCCGCCGCTGCTATTGCCGCTGCGTGGGCTGGTGCCCTTGCCGCTGACCAGTGCTTCGCTGGGCTCGAAGCCGGCGATGGTCTGGCGTTCCAGCGTCTGGCGAATCAGTCGCTCGATGCCCGCGAGTTCCTTGCCTTCCTCGGGGCTGACCAGCGACACCGCGTGGCCGCTGGCGCCGGCACGTCCGGTACGTCCGATACGGTGGACGTAATCCTCGGCGACATTGGGCAGCTCGAAGTTGACCACCTGCGGGAGCTGGTCGATGTCGAGGCCGCGCGCGGCGATATCGGTGGCCACCAGGACACGAATCTCGCCGCTCTTGAAGCCGTCGAGAGCCTTGGTGCGTGCGTTCTGGCTCTTGTTGCCGTGAATGGCGGCGGCCTCGATGCCGGCGTCTTCGAGCTGGCGACTCAGGCGGTTGGCGCCATGCTTGGTACGCATGAAGACCAGCACTTGTTGCCACTGATTCTCGTGGATCAGGTGCGTGAGTAGCGCCGGTTTGCGGGTCTTGTCGACCGGGTGGATCCACTGCGTGACCGTCTCGGCGGTGGTGTTGCGCGGTGTGACCGAGATTTCCACCGGGTCGTTGACCATGCCTTTGGCGAGGCTACGGATCTCCTGCGAGAAGGTCGCCGAGAACATCAGGTTCTGACGTTTGGCGGGCAAGGTCTTGAGGATCCGACGGATATCGTGAATGAAGCCCATGTCGAGCATGCGGTCGGCTTCGTCCATGACCAATACTTCCAGCGCCTCGAAGCTGACGGCCTTCTGGCTATATAGATCCAGCAGTCGACCCGGTGTTGCCACCAGGATATCGACTCCGCCGCGTAGCTTGGCGATTTGCGGATTGACCTTCACGCCGCCGAAGACCACTGCGCTGCGTAGCGGCAGGTGCTTGCCGTATGCCTCGATATTGGCGCCGATCTGGGCGGCCAGTTCGCGGGTCGGCGTGAGAATCAGCGTGCGTACCTGCTTGGCGGGCGCGCGCGTGCCGGAAGAGAGGCGTTGGAGGATCGGCAGCGTGAAGCCGGCGGTCTTGCCGGTGCCTGTCTGGGCGGCCGCCATCACGTCGCGTCCCTCGAGAACGGCGGGGATCGCCTTGGCTTGAATCGGTGAGGGTGTCTCGTAGCCTTGCTCGGCCACGGCATCCAGAATCGGAGCGGAAAGCCCCAAGGAGGTAAAGCTCATGAAATCGTCTCGGTGGCTGCGAAGTGGGCCAGAGTAGGCGGGCAGCGGGCGTGCAGCTTACCGGATATGATCCGGGCTTGCCACTTTAGGCGTATAGCGCAGGCACTGCTCAAGCGGTGTTCAGGACCCAGGCCCGAAATGCGCGCATGGGCTCGGTCAGGTGACGATGTTGCGGGGTGAGCAGTGACAGACATCCCCGGCTGGGCAGCGTATGGGGTAGTACCTGGACCAGGTTGCGCTGCGCCAGATCCGCCTCGAGCAGGCGTTTCCAGCCCAGAGTGACGCCTTGTCCGGCCAGGGTGGCATTCATCAGCAATTGGAAGCTGTTGGCACGCAGGCTGTGTTCCGGGGCGTGCCAGCGCAGTCCCAGCGCCTGGTACCAGCCTTCCCAGGTCAACCAGTCGTGGTAGTGGTCCTCGACGACCATCAGCGTGTGGCGAGCGAGCAGATCGTCGGCATCGCGGATGTCACCATGACGGGCCAGGTAGGCCGGGCTGCATACGGCCGCGACCTCTTCGTAGGAAAAGATCGCTTCGGCGCCGAGGCCGGGTGGATCGACTTCATGCGGAACATGGTAATAGATCCCCATATCGAACTCGGCAAGGTCCAGGCGATGCGGGTCTTCGACGGTCAGGATGCGGATTTCGATATGCGGATGGGCGCGCTGGAAGTCGGGAAGCTGCCGCGCCAGCCAGATCGAGGCGATGGTGGGGCTGGACGCCAACGTCAACTGACGGTCATCGCCACGACGACGCAGGCGCGCCGTTTCGTCGCGTAGATCACGAAGAAGGCGCTGCACCACGCGAAAGTAATGCTCGCCAGCGGGCGTCAGGCGCAAGCCTTCGTAATGACGTTCGAACAGCGGCCGGCCCAGGTCGTCCTCGAGCCGTTTGATCTGACGGCTGACGGCGCTCTGGGTCAGACTGAGTTCGTTGCCGGCTTGCGTGAAGCTGGCATGTCGCGCGGCGGCCTCGAAGGCACGCAGGCAAGCCAAAGGGGGAAGCGCATCGCGAGTGGGCATGAAAGCATCCGGGACCGAGTTCTCTCGGTCCCGGAGCATAACATGCACGCCGGCGGTCAGAGGGCCGTGCGTGGAATCTTCCGTTCCCATCGTTTATCGCTGATCAACGTCTCGCCCTCATGGGCTATCTGCTCGGCGTTGAGGTAGAAGGTCTGCGCGTCGCAATGCAGGTGATAACGGCTCACCACCTCGACCGCGAATTGATCGTTGTTGACGTTCTGGCCCTCGCCCCGGCTGGCACGGTAGACCCATTCGATATCGGCACGCGTCTGTGTGGCATCGGTCGGGTGGCTGGTATAGACCTCCTTGGCTTTCTGCTCGACGCGTAGACCGTGATCTTCGAAGCGAATGTCGCCCATGTCGTCCTCGACGGTCACGGTGACCTCACCGCTGCCGACGTCCTCGCTGATGGTACGCTTGGGCTGCCCTGAGCGTAGCGTCTCGACGCGACACGGCGCGGCACTTTCAGGCGCTTCGAACGGCATCGGGATGTAAGCCGCTTTTGAACATGGCAGCTCGAGCGTCGGCATGCCCGATTGGAGGGTCAGATCGGCGCGCTTTTGGGGCGACCATACCAGCGGGAAGCTGGCGCTGGAGAGCGCCACGCGCAGGCGGTGTCCCGAGGGCAGACGATAGCCGATCAGGTCCAGCGGCACGCGAACGTCCATTGGCTCGCCCGGCACCGGCGGCGTGATCTTGCCGGGATCGTCACGCAGGTTGAGGTTGAGCGTGCCGTAAGTGATCAACGCGCTTTCACCGCTGGGAGCCACATCGCACAGGCGCACGTGCAGTTGGCCGCACGCCTCAGTGCTGGTGACCGACACCGCGAGCGTCGGCTGGCCGAGGATATCGAGCCCTTCTATGTAAGGCGCGGAGTCGAAGGTCAACGACAGGCCGTCATCGCGGCGCTGATCGGTTGGGAAGTCGGCGCCGAACCACAGCGGAATGTATTCGCCCTGCAGCGAGCCTGCGGTCAGCGGCGAAGCGATTTGCCGCTCGTTGCTCAATCGGCCTTTGGTTCCGAGACCGTGATCGCCGAGCACCAGGGGCTGCGTCTCGATCTCGTCGCTGGGCGCTGGCCAGGCTGAGGTGCGCACCCACTTCCCAGGGCGCTCGAGATACTTGGGCGCCGGCGGCACGCCGTCCTGCAAGTAAAAGGTGCAGGGTGGCTCGGCCATGATTCCGGTGTCGATGTCCTTGAGCCAGTAATCCCACCAGCGCAGCGCCTCCTGCAAAAAGCCGATCGCCGGATCGGGAATCGCAAAGTGCGGATACTTGTGCATCCAGGGCCCGATCAGCGCCTTCCGAGGGCAGGAAAGGTGCTCCATCATGCGCGGAATGGTATCGATGTAGGAATCGGCCCAGCCGCTGACCATATAGACAGCCGCTTCGATATCGGCGGAGTCCTTGTGATAGCCCTCGCAGATCGAACCGTGTTTCCAGTAGTCGTCGCGATGCTGATGCTCGAGCCAGGTTTCCGCCAGCAGCGGCATGTTGTCGAGGCGGTGCTTCCACATCTCGCGCCACCGATCGCCGACCAGCGCTGGATCTGGCACGGCGGCGGAGAAGCTCAGCATGGTCGCCGCCCAGCCGAGATTCTCCAGCAGCATGTTGCCGCCCTTGTAGTGGATGTCGTCGGCGTAGCGGTCGTCGGTGGAGCACAGCGTGATGATCGCCTTGAGTGGCTCGGGGCGCAGCGCGGCGAGTTGCAGGCTATTGAAGCCACCCCAGGAGATGCCCATCATGCCGAGCTTGCCATCGCACCAGGGCTGCGCGGCGATCCATTCGATGACTTCCAACGCATCACGTTGCTCCTGTGGGGCGTACTCATCCTCCATCAGGCCGTCGGATTCACCGTTGCCGCGCATATCCACGCGAATGCTGGCATAGCCGTGACCGGCGAAGTAGGGATGGGTTAGCTCGTCGCGCACCGCCGTACCGTCGCGTTTGCGGTAGGGCAGGTACTCGAGGATCGCCGGTACGGGCTTCGATTCGGCGTCCTCAGGCAGCCAGATGCGGGCTGCCAGCCGAGTCCCATCGGCCAGCACGATCCATTGATTCTCGATCTCGCGCACGCGGTGTGGAAAGTCGAGCTTGATGTTCATGTGTCGTCCTTGGAAGCGTGAGAAGAGTGAGGCGGTGTCGCGAGGCGCTCAGGATGTTTCAACCAGCGCCATAGCGAGCCCGTGGCGAGCAGTACGACGATCAGCGCGGGCAGGCCACCGAGATTGGAGAGCATCTTGATGCCGTCGATCCCCACGAAACTGACCATGACCCAGGACACGATGCCGACGATGACGCCCCACAGGATTTTCATCGACACGCCGGTATTGAGATCCGAGTCGGCGGTCAGGCCGCGTGTGCACAGATTGCCGATGGCATCGGTCTGCGAGTCCGCCGCTGTGACGTAAGAGATGTAGGCGATGAACAGCAGCAAGGGAATCCAGATGCCGGCGAAAGGCATTTGCCGGAAGAGCTCGTACAGCACGTTCTCCACGCCGCGATCGTTGAGAATGGCATGCAGGTCGATGCCGGTATGCGCCTGATAATAGAGCGCCGCGCCGGAGAAGATGATCACCCAGACGGAGGCGAAAAGGGCCGGATAGAACAGGTTGACCCTGAGGAACTCGCGCACTGTATAGCCGCGTGAAATCTTGCCCAGGAACAGGGCCGCCATGGGTGCCCAGGCGAACCATACCGCCCAATAGAAGATCGACCACCACTGTGGCCACTGATCCTCGCCGGCGGCCCCGGTGAATAGGCTCTTGGTGAAGAAGCCGTCGAGATAGACGCCGAAGGACTCCACGCCCAGCGAGAGCATGAAACTCGTCGGGCCTATCACGAAGATGAAAATACCGAGAATCGCGAGCAATACGGCATTCAGCGACGAGAGGCGCGCAATGCCTTTCTGCAAGCCGCTAGCCGCCGAGATCACGAACGTCACCACGATCAGAGCGATGACCACGCCCAGGCGCAGCGGACTGGCGTCGCCGCCCAGATATTGTCCCGCGCCGCCGGCCAGCGTCAGCGCGCCGGTGCCCAGCGACGAGGCCATGCCGGCCACCAGTGCGTAGAGCGAGACGGCGTCGATCAAGCCGCCGAAGCGCTTGACCTTGGGTCCGAAGACGGGCTCCAGCATGCTCGAGATCGAGAAACGCAGGCGCAGATTGTAGAACGCCAGCGCGAAGATCAGTGCCGGCACGGCATAAATGGCATAAGGCGTGAACGACCAGTGCAGAAACATGGTCGACATCGCGAACAGCATGGCATCGCTGGAGCCAGCTTCCAGACCTAGCGACTCGGGGGGCCCCATGAAGTGATAAAGCGGCTCGGCGGTGGTCCAGAACAACACGCCCACGGCGAGAGTGGTGCACAAGGTGATCGAGAACCAGCGCAGCCGTGACAGCATGGGCGTTGCCTGCTCGCCGCCGATACGCAATTTACCCAGCGGCGAGAAATAAACGACGACGGCCAACACCAGCAGGTACAGGCTGCCCAGGCTGAAGAGCCACGCAAAGTTATCCAGAATGGCATCGTTGAGCGCGCTGGTGGTCGCCAGGAAGGCATCGAGATTGACGTAGCTGGCGATTACCGCCGCAAGCAGCACCAGGAAGGTTGGCCAGAAAACCAAGGGTCGTAGCGATGTTTGCATCACCCAGTCTCCGTTTGTCGTTATCGTGTGGCGTCATGCGCCAATATCATGACTTGCCACTCTACCTACACACGGGGCGCAACACTCAAACGCTACTTGGTAATGGGGGTATGCATGAAACGCATGGCATGCGCGTCATGGCGACGTGTACTGCCGCGTCCGTTAGCATGACTCCTTAGAGACGTTACGCGAGAAGCCCCGACATGAATCCCGAAGACCTGCAACAGCTCACTACCCGCAAGATGCCTTTCGGCAAATACGAAGGCCAGCTGATCGCCGACCTTCCGGGTCCCTACCTGGCCTGGTTTGCCCGACAAGGTTTCCCGCAGGGGGAAATCGGGCGGCTGCTCGCCCTGATGCACGAGGTCGACCACAACGGTCTCAACGCGCTACTTGAGCCGCTGCGCTGAGTGTCATTCTGTGGCCGGCGCCGTCGAAGCCGTCACCTGCCGCCGCCGCGTATTGCTCAGATAAATCAGCACCAGGGCGCCGGCGAGCATGGCCAGAGCCGTATACCGAGAGGCATCCAGCGGCATGGCGGTGTTGCCCAGCCAGCCGAAGTTGTCGATCAGCACGCTCATCAGCAACTGACCGGAAATCGTCGCGACGGTGGCGGCTGCGGTGCCAACGCGGGGAACGGCGAAGACGATGATGAGCATATAAACCACCCCGAACAGAGCACCCATCAATTGCCATTTGGGTACCGTGAACAGGGTCTCGCTATGTGCGGGCTCAAAGAAGAACATCAGCAGGAACGTCACCAGCGCTCCCGAGACGAAAGTCAGCCAGGCGCTTTCCAACACGCCGATATTGGCGCCGAGACGCCCGTTGATTGATGATTGCGCGGCGAGGGCCGCGCCGCCGACGAGAAGCACGAGAAAGACGATTATCAGTAGCATGGGAATCTCCTTAATGCATGAGCCAGAGAGCGGCGATGATCAACGCCAGGGCGAGGATGCGGTACCCGTCGACGGCACGGCGCTCGCTACCCAGCAGGCCAAAATGATCGATGACCAGGCTGGCAGCGACCTGCCCGCTGAGAATGCCGATCATGGTAGTGCCGACCCCCACGATGGGCGTAGCGATGGTGAGTACGACAACGTACACCGGACCGAGAATGCCGCCGGTCAGTAGCCAACGGGGTTGCTGGAAGAGCTGGCCGATTCGGGACCGGCTGAAAATCAATGCCAGAGTCAATAACAGCCCGCCGACGAGAAAAATCGACAGGGTTGCCGAGAAGTGACCGACTTCCTCTCCTAAGGGGCCGAGCAAGCCAGCTTCCATGGATAAGCCCATACCACCTAGCAGTACGGCTAATAATATAACGATAGTTTTCATGGTCGGATCTCCTTGAACGGCTGGTGACGATAAAGAGTTGCTTTTATCGCTACAATGGGGATATTTGGCATAAGTGAATTGCAATATGAGCAACTCGATTTCATTGGTAGCATTGCGCTTGTTCGTACGCGTGGCAGCGACGGAGAGTTTCGCGACGGCGGCGCGCCAGCAGGGGCTGCCGGCGTCGTCGGTGTCGCGGCATATCGCGGCGCTCGAGAAAGCGCTGGGCCAGCGGCTGTTGTATAGGCACACGCGCGCGGTGCGGCTCACGGAGGTGGGTGAGCGGTATTACCAACAAGTGCGAGAGATACTGGATACGCTGGATATCGCTACGGAACAGGCGGCGGGTGAGGCGACGCACCCCCAAGGGTTGCTACGCATCAATGCGCCGGTGGCGTTCGGGCGGCGGCATATCGCGCCGCAACTGGCGAACTTCCAGCGTGCGTATCCCAATATCGAGACAGAGTTGACACTCAGCGATGCCTTCATCGACCCGGTGCAGGAAGGTGTCGATGTCGTGGTGCGGGTGGGCGCTCTTAACGACTCCAGTCTTGTCGCGCGGCGGCTGGCGAATCAGCATTTTGTCGTGTGCGCCTCGCCGGAATACCTCGAACACTGGGGAGTGCCGGCGACACCAGACGCACTGTCGGAGCACAACTGTTTGATCTACAAGGGCACGCGCGGCAAGCAACCGTGGTATTTCCGCGATTCGGGGGCGCGTAAATACCGTATTAGGGAAGTACGTGGCAACTTGCGCAGCAACAACGCGGAAAGCCTGCTTGAAGCGGCCTTGCAGGGGCAGGGCATCGTGCTGTTTCCGACCTGGTTGATTCACGAGGAACTCAGTGTCGGGCGATTGGTGCCGATTCTGTCGGCGTGGGAAGCGTCCGGTGAGCCGGCGCCTCAAGGCATCCACGCCATCTTCCCGGAAAACCGCCTGCGCTCCTCCAAGGTGGCGGCTTTCCTAGAGACGTTGCAAGGTGCGATAGGCGAGCCGCCGTATTGGGATGCCTGATGTCCGTTGTCCACCTCACACGGAAGGCGGTATCTCTGGTCCGCAGACACCAGGCAATAGTTGCGCCACGCTGTCGGGCGTTCGCCGGAGCCGCTGCCAGACAGTTTGGCGCTTTCGCGCTAGCCCTGAGCGATCATCACGTCAAGGGCCCCGGTAGCGCGGTGATCAGTTCGGTTCGGCCTGATGGCCATCCCAGTGGGTATCTTGGGCCGATATGGGCTCGGCCGCTCGACGCTTGTGGGCCTCTGTATAAGTCGCCGTATGACGATCCAGGCCGCGCAGTTCCACCGTGATGCCGCGCTTGGGGGCTCCACCGATGAAATGTGTGAGATCCTCCCGGATGTCTGGATCGATGAATTGAGTGGCCGAGGCGTCGATCACGAGATGACCGTCGTCCGGTACCCGCGACAGGAAGTGGCGCAGCGATTGGCGATTGAGGAACGAGACCTCGCTGTTGAAACGCAGCAGCGCGAAATCGCCCTGCGTCGTCATCGACATGGCCGAGCGATAGTGCGCCCGGATCAGGAAGTACAGCGCCACCACGATGCCCATCAGCACGCCGATCAATAGATCGGTGGCCAGGATCGCGACGATAGTCACGACGAACGGAATGAACCGTTGCCAACCCGCGCGATATTGCGCGGCGATCAGCGCCGGCTTGGTCAGTTTATAGCCGGTGAACAGTAGGATCGCGGCCAGTGCGGACAGCGGTATCGTCTCCAGCGCGAAGGCTAGAAACGCCACCGACACCAGCAGCAGTAGGCCGTGCACGAAGCTGGCCAGAGGGGTCCGACCGCCGGCCTGGACGTTGGCCGAGCTACGTACGACCACCGCCGTCATCGGTAGGCCGCCGATCAGACCACAGAGCGTATTGCCCATGCCCTGAGCACACAGCTCGCGATGCGTCGATGACTTGCGGCCCATCGGGTCCATTTCGTCGACGGCCTCGACGCTGAGCAGCGTCTCGAGGCTGGCTACCAGTGCAATGGTGATGGCCGATAGGTAGATGCCCGGCGCCAGCCAATAGCTCAAATCCGGGGATTCCAGCGAAGCCAGCAGCGAGGCCGGTCCTTCCAGATCGGGCAGGCTGACGTACTGCTCGGGCGACAACGCGAATCCGGTCCCAGACGCCTGCACGGCCAAGCTCATAAGCACACCGACGATTACCGCCAACAGTGGCGGTGGTATGATCGCTAGCTTCGGGTAGCGCTTGGCCAGCGGTGTCTCGAAGAACGCCAGAATCGTCAGACAGACGAGCGTGATGGTTAGCGCTATTGGCGAGAAGCCATCGGCGAGCAGTCCTGGCGTGGTGATGCCGGCCTCGGTATCGGCCCCGTGGCCGATGGCTAGCGGTACTTGGGTGCCGATTAGGATCAGGCCAATACCGGCCAGCATGCCCTTGATTACGCCCGAAGGCACGAAAGCGCCGATGATGCCCATGCGGGCAAAACCGAGGCCGATCTGAATCAGGCCGGCGAGTACGGTCGCATAAAGTAGGCCACCATAGCCGTATTGCTCGATTATACCGAGCACGATGGCTGTCAGGCCGGCGGCAGGCCCCGACACGGATAGCGGCGAGCCGCTGGCGAGGGCGACGATAAGCCCCCCGACCATGCCGGTGATCAGGCCTGCCAGCGGTGGTGCGCCCGAGGCAATGGCGATGCCTAGACACAGTGGTATGGCGACAAAGAATACGACCACGCCGGCGCGTATATCGCGCCCCAGGTACCGGGTATTGAAAAACGAAGCGTTGCTGGACATGAAAAAACTCGTTAGGGCGCTTGGCAGAACCAGGCGCCGGAACTTTGAAAATTCGTTAGCGGGGCATTGGGCGGCTCGGCTGGCGCCGTCGGGCGCCTTGACTCGCTCGTTCTCTATCATCTCGTAGTGCGCCACGACAGGCTTCAGAGAGGCATCGATATATGCCAGGCCGGTCGGCTCGCCCGAGCAGGCGGCATCCATTCAGCCTTCATGGCCACAGACAATGATATAGCGTACCCCCAGAGCTGAAATGGCGTATTCCAGCGCGCTCAGAAACGTTGGGTCCTCGATGGCCGACGTTGCGATGCACGAACAGATCGCCCGGTGAGGCGTTGCACAGTTGTTCGGCCGGAACCCGACTACCGGAACAGCCGACCCAGAACACTTCGGGGGAGTGATTGGCTTGTAGCCGATCACAGTAGTTGGAATCCCAGCTTAGCATTGAGTCGACCCAGGCCTGATTCTCGAGGAAAGCGCGTTCATCAAACTGCATGGTTAGAAGTCCTCGTATGATCTTGGAGGATGAAGCGTCATGCACGTCAAATAATCTACGACGATTATATTAAACGCAAGTCATGTCCTCGTATAGCCAGACAATTTTAAATTCAATGAGTTCAGTGAGTTAATATTCTTTTCATAAAATTACAATAAATAATATTTTCGATAAATATCGCTTTTGCTGCGGTAGATTGTTGCTTGTATATTAGTCGTGTGGGGTATTAAATACCGATGCAAAATCCTAGACTCGCTGCCAATGATATGGACAAGAGAGTAGTCCGAATCAGCGAATTGTGGAGCGGCGTAAATAAGAGGCGGGATCAACAATCCGCAGGCTGCCGATATCTTTTGCCACACGTTAGTGAGCGAGCGCCGTTCACGATGAGGCCGCTGCTGATGGATAACGGCATAGGCACCTCTAATCCCTTTCCAACGTTGCGTGTTACTCAGGACGGCTGGCGAGCTACAGCGGACGAGACTCCCCCGGAGCGGTGCGCTCACCGTTGACGTAAAGCGGTCGGCTATCCCCGGTGGGCAGTTCGACGCGAAAGCCGTCGTAAGCGGGGCGATAGCTTCCCTCGTGACGCCAGTCGAGACGAATCGATTCGGCGTCGCAGGTCAGGGTCACGTGAGTTACGAGGGTGCCCGCGCCTTCGCCGAGGATGCTCTCGCCGTCGTCGTCGAAGAGTGTGACGGTACGCGTTCCGCTCGCGTCGAACGGATAGACGCGCAGCGCGCGGATATCGTCCCTGGTCGCATTGACATGAGCGAGGCGGTCGGCGGTGGCGACGATCCCGCCGGCGCGCACGAACAGCGGCAGATGTGTGAGCGGGGCATCGACAACGAACTCGCGTCCACCTTCCAGGCAGGCGCCGCCCTCGAAGGTATACCAGCCGCAGCCGTTATCCGGTAGATGCAGCCGCCGGGTGCGAGCGCCCGGCTCCATTACCGTTGCCACCAGAAGCTCTTCGCCGAGCAGGAATTCGTCGTTCTCGGCGAAGGTCGCCGGATCGTTCTCGTGGTCGAGGAAGGTGGGACGGATCATCGGCTCGAGTTCGACATGCGCGCGCCACGCCACGCTGTAGAGGTAGGGCAGCAGCCGATAGCGCAGGTGGATCGCCTCGCGCACGCCATCAAGCACTTCGGGATACATCCACGGCTCGTTGACGGTGCCATCGTCGTTCCAGGAGTGGATGGTGAAGCGCGGGTGCATCACGCCGTTCTGCACCCAGCGTAGGAACAGCTCCGGATCGGGGCGCGGGCCGGCGAAACCGCCGACGTCGTGGCCGACGTTGGAAATGCCGCTCAGCGCAAGCCCCAGGCCCATGCGCTGGTTGTAGCGCAGCGTTGGCCATTCGGTGCGGTTGTCCCCGGACCAGGTTTGGGCGTAGCGCTGCAGCCCCGGTCCGCCGGAGCGGGTGATCAAAAACGGGCGCCGTGTGGGGGCATGCGCGAGCTGGGCCTCTTGGGAGGCGCGCACCATCAACAGCGAAAGCACCGGCTTGGCTACCGAGGCGGGCAGCGGCTCACCGAAGCCGTCGAGACGTGCCTCGCGATCGACGATCTCGAACTCGTTGTTGTCGTTCCAGGTGCTGTCGATCCCCAGCGACAGCAGCTTGTCGTCGACGTTGTGTTTCCACCAGTCGACCGTCGCCTGACGCGTGAAGTCCAGGTGCGAGCCGGCGGCATCCCAGAACGGCGAGGTCTCCGCCTCACCGCTGTCGGAATCCGTGACGAACAGCCGGTTCTCGTTAGCCTTGGCGTAGGTCGGATGATCGGCCAGCAGACATGGCTTAATGTTAGCGATCAGGTGCATGCCGGCATCGCGGAACGTCTTCACCATCGCCGCCGGGTCCGGCACCTTGTCGCGGTTCCAGGTGAAGACGTAGCGCTTGTCACCGATGGAGGAGTAGCCCGAGGAGAGCTGGAATGAGTCGCAGGGGATGTCGTGCTCGCGACAGAGAGCGACGAATTCGCCGAGCCGCTCCTGAGCGTTGGGGGCATCGGTGTAGTGCATCGTCGAGCCGGAGTAGCCGAATGACCACTTCGGGCCGAAGGCGACGCCGCCAGTGAGACCGGTGAACGACTTGACCACGTCGAGCACCCGCTCGCCGAGGAGGAACCAGAGATCGAGATCGCCATCCTCGGCGCGAAACGCGCGATAGGGCGCGTGGTAGTTGTCGAGCTCGTTGCCGAGATCGATCCGCGAGGTGGCGAGGTTGTCGTAGAAGAGGCCGTAGGCGAAACCGTCGTCGCGCCGCGTGATAGTGAACGGCACATGCTTGTAGAGCGGGTCGGTGGACTCGGCGCGATAGCCCATGGCGTCGAGCGTGCGCATCTCGTAGCGTCGCCCCGAGCGCTCCAGGTTGCCGCTCTTCTCGCCGAGGCCGTAGTAGCGCTCGTCATCGAAGCGCCGCAGATAGTGTTCGACACCCTGGCCGCGGCGCGCCACTGCCACGCCGCCGGTGGCGCGGTCCTCGGCGAGGGCGGTCCAGGCGTCGTCGCCCTCGGCGCGCGCGGACCAGGTCAGCTTGAACGGGTGGGCGACGTGCAGTTTGAGCCGTGTAGTTTCCACGCTGACGCCGTCTTCGTGTTCGGTTAACGTCCAGGCCGGCGGGATGAAACCTTCGCCGGAGAGGCGCTCGCGTCCCTCCCAGGGGAGCGTGCCGTCGGGATCGATCGACCAGGTGCGCCCGGGACGCGGAGCGTCGGGCCGATGCACGAAAACGCGAAAGAGCGACTCGCCGAAGATAAAGATGACGACCTGGCGGTCGCCTGCGTCGAGCACGATTCGGTCGCTGTCGACCGCGTTGAGCGACCAGTCGGTGAGAAAACGCATGCAGACCTCGGTTATCGGGTGACTTAGCCGCCCAGCAGCAGGTTGGGGAGAAAGAGACTGATCTGGGGCAGATAGGTGATCGCCATCAGCATCGCGAAAAGCGCGACGAACATCGGCACCAGCGGCACCACGACCCGCCCGATCGAAACGCCGGCGATGGAGCTACCGACGAAGAGCGCGCTGCCCACTGGCGGCGTACAGATGCCGATACAGAGATTGAACGCTATCAGCACGCCGAAGTGAACCGGGTCCATGCCGAACTTCGAGACGATGGGCAGAAAGATCGGCGTGAAGATCAAAAGCGCCGGGGTGATGTCCATGAACATCCCGATGGCGAGCAGGATCAGGTTGATCAGCAGCAGGATGACCAGCGGGTTGTCGGAGAGCGACAGCAGCGCATCCGAGATCTGCTGCGGAATGCTCTCCAGCGACATTGCCCACGACATCGCCCCGGAGACGGAGATCAGCGGCAGTACGATGGCGGTGGTCATCGCCGCTTCCAGCACGATCGCCGGCAGCGTCCTGAAGCTGATGGTGCGATAGATCGCCATGGTGAGAATCAAGGTATAGATCACCGCGATTGCCGAGGCCTCGGTGGCGGTGAAGACACCGGCGACGATACCGCCGATGACGATCACCATCAGCAGAATCGAGGGTAGAGCGTGGAGCAGGGTGGGAAGGATCGGTGCCCGCTCGGCGACGTCCGCCCGGTAGCCCCTACGCTTGGCGATGACGCCGGCGACCAGCATCAGTCCGAGGCCCATTATCAGACCCGGCAGGTAGCCGGCGAGAAACAGTGCGGCTATGGAGGTGCCGCCGGAGACCAGCGAGTAGACGATGAAGGTCGAACTCGGCGGAATCAGAAGCCCTGCCGGGCTCGAGGCGATATTGACCGCGGCAGCGTAGCCGGGATCGTAGCCTTCCTGTTTCTGTAGCGGATTCATCACGCTACCCACCGCCGCGCAGGAGGCGACGGCGGAGCCGGAGATGGCGCCGAACATCATGTTCGCCACCACGTTGCAGTGGGCGAGGCTACCCGGCAGGCGACCGACTAGCAGTCGGGCTAGATCGATCAGGCGGATGGCGATACCGCCGCGGTTCATCAGGGCGCCCGCGAGTATGAAGAATGCGATCGCCAGCAGTGTGAAGCTGTCGAGCCCGCTCAGCATGCGCTGGGAGACGATGAGCGCGGCGTCGTGCAGGGCAAAGCTGGTGGAGATCGATACGAGTGAGGCGACACCGATGGCGAAGATGATCGGTAGGCCCAGGGCGAGAAGTATGAAGAAGGTGCCGAACAGAATGGCGCTATCGATTAGGGGCATGCGTCGTCTCCCGCCGGCTGGGGCGTGCGTGCGAGCGTGGCGATGTCGAGCAGGGAGAAGAGGGCGATGAACACGCCGGCCAGCGGTAGCGCCAGATAGATCCAGCCCATGCTGACGCCGAGCATCGGCGTGGTTTGGCCGCTGGCAAAGGTCTGGCCGGCCAGCTCGGCACCGCCGTACAGCATCACGTAGCCGGCGAAGACAAGGATGATCAGTTGAAGGGCGATCTTGAGCCAGCGACGTATCCTAGGTGGGAGATGCTCGGGCAGAAAGTCGATCGCTAGATGATGCGAGGCGCCGGACGCATAGGCCGCTCCCAGTAGGCCGAGCCAGATCAGGAGAAAGCGGGCCATCTCATCGGTGACGATCGTCGGGGAGCCGGTGAAGTAGCGGCTCGAGACCTGCAGTGCGACCACTGCTACGAGAAGCGCGAAAATGGTCAGTAGCAGAACCGCCAGTACGCGATTGGCCACATTTCGCGACCGTTCGATCAGGCTGTGACTTTGCTGAGTGCTTGCCATTGTCTCACCGCCTCATAGCTTGTCTGACATATGACATTCGGGCTAAAGGCGCAGCGTCTCAGCCTCGCGGCCGGCTGACAATATCGACCAAGGTCGGTTTGACGTCGACGAGCGAAGCTGTTGCTCTGTTGCGTCTTCCGGTGACGAGGGGCGAGCGATGACGACACGGCGAGAACTGTGTGCCTGGGGGGCTGGGTCGCTCTTGCTGGCGGGATTGGGGATTCGTGGCGCCGTCGCTGCGGACACCCGGACGCTGCGGCTCAGCCATAACCTGACCACGGCGCATCCGGTCCACCGGGCCATGCAGCAAATGGCGGAGCGTGTCCTCGCGCTCACCGACGATACGTTGAAGATCGAGATCTATCCTAACGCCCAGCTCGGCAACCAGCGCGAATCCGTCGAGCTGGTGCAGGCGGGCATTCTCGACATGGCCAAGACCAACGCCAGCGAACTCGAGGCGTTCGATCCGGTCTTCTCGCTGCTCAACGTGCCCTATCTCTTCGAGAGCGATGAACATTACGACCGCATACTCGAAGGCGAGATCGGCCGCGATATCCTGGCCGCGTCGGCGGGGCGAGGCTTTCGCGGGGTGACCTACTACGATTCCGGCGCGCGCAGCTTTTACGCCACGCGACCCATCGAATCGCCGACGGATCTGAGAAACGCCAAGATACGCGTGCAGCCGAGCCCCACCGCCATCGAGATGGTCGAGCTCATGGGTGCGAGTCCCACGCCGCTGGCCTTCGGCGATCTTTACACTGCACTGCAGCAGGGCGTCGTCGACGGCGCGGAGAACAATCCAACGGCGCTGGTCACCGCCCGTCATGGTGAAGTCGCCAAGTACTTCACCCTCGACGAACACACGCGGATTCCCGACATGCTGGTGATCTCCGAGGCGAGCTGGCAGGGTCTCTCCGAGGCGCACCAGGACGCCTTGACGCGTGCCGCTGCTGAGTCGACCTCGACTCAAAAGGCGGCGTGGCAGCGTGCCAGCGAGGATGCGGTCGCCACGGCCAAGAATGAGATGGGAGTGGAGTTCATTGAGGTCGACAAACGCGCCTTTGCCGAACGTACCCGCCCGATTCGCGACCGTGTCGCCGCACAGTCCCCACGCGCCCGACAGTGGATCGAAGAGATCGAGGCGCAGGCCTGAAGCCGGGAATGGCAGTGGTTTTTCACAGCGATGCGCCAGTTTGTCGTGCTCCGATGATCAGCCCATTCTCGAGTTTTTTTGCAGATTTTCCGGGCCGAAGGAGTCGGGCAGTAACTGTTCCATGGTGTATTGCTTGAGCGGAGTGCCTTCACCGTCGAGGACGACGATATAGGTGTCCGGCGTGGCGAATTCGCGGATACGCTGGCGGCAGTCGCCGCAGGGTGTGCACAGATGTTCACCGGGCCCGATGACGTAGAGCGTGGCGATCTCGCGCTCACCCTGGGCGATCATCGCACTGATGGCACCGGCCTCTGCGCAGAGCCCCTTGTAGTTGGCACTTTCCACGTTGCAGCCAAGGTAATGCTGGCCGCTCTCGGCGATCAGCAGGGCCCCGACTGGGTGCCGGGAGTAGGGCGCGTAGGCGCTGTCGCGCACCGCGATCAAGGCTTGGCGCGATGCATCGCAAAGCGGTGCGGAGAATGTCTCAGCCATGGGTCGTTTCTCCCGCGTCACGGAGCAGGGCATCGAGAGTGATCGCCATCATCTCGTGAAAGCCGGTCTGTCGGGTGTGCGCATCGAGGGCTTCGCCTTTCAGGATATGATCGGAAACCGTGCATACGGTCAATGCGCGGGCGCCGAACTCGGCGGCAACGCCGTAAAGGCCGGCGGCTTCCATCTCGACGCCGAGTACGCCGTGGCGCTTCATGAGTTCGAACATGGCGTCGTCGGGCGAGTAGAATAGGTCCGCCGAGAACAGATTGCCGACCTTGACGGGAGTGCTGCGGGCGCGGGCAGCGTCGGCGGCGTGCCGGGTCAGGTCGAAGTCGGCGATGGCGGCGAAATCGTGGCCCTTGAAGCGGGTGCGATTGACCCCGGAGTCGGTACACGCGCCCATGCCGACGACGATGTCATTGACCGCGACATCGTCGCGCACCGCGCCGCAGGAGCCCACACGCACCAGGCGCTTGACGTCGTACTCGGTGATCAGCTCCTTGGCATAGATCGAGATCGAGGGGATACCCATGCCGCTGCCCATCACCGAGATACGCTGGCCCTGGTAGGTGCCGGTGAAGCCAAGCATGTTGCGTACCTGATTGACGCATTCCACGTCGTCCAGAAAGGTCTCGGCGATGAATTGCGCGCGGAGTGGATCGCCGGGCATGAGCACGGTGTCGGCGAACGCGCCTGCGGGGGCATCGATATGCGGCGTAGCCATCTCATTCGTCTCCGTTCTTGGGGCTTTCGTTCAACATCGTTCGTCCGTGTTCCATCGCGCTCAGGCCAAAATGTTCAGCGAGCGTCTGACCGATGTCGGCGTAGGTCTCGCGGCGGCCGTAATTGCCGGGAGTGAGGGCATCACCGGTGATCAGAATCGGGACCTGTTCGCGAGTGTGATCGGTGCCGCGCCAGGTCGGGTCGTTGCCGTGATCGGCGGTGAGGATGAGCAAATCCTCGGGACGCAGCTTGGCGAGCACTTCCGGCAAGCGCCGGTCGAAAGCTTCCAGCGCCTCGGCGTAGCCATCCGGATCGCGGCGGTGGCCGTAGAGCGTGTCGAAGTCGACGAAATTGGTCATCACCAGCGTTCGGTCGCCCGCTTCATCGATGGCTTTGAGCGTGGCATCGAACAGCGCGTCATGGCCGTGCGCCTTGAGCACTTTCGAAACGCCGCAGTGAGCGTAGATATCGCCGATCTTGCCCACACCGAGCACCGTACCGCCGCCATCATGCAGTTTCTGCAACACGGTGGGCGTGGGCGGTTCGATGGCGTAGTCGCGGCGGTTGCCGGTGCGCTCGAAGGTGGCCGATGTCTCGCCGACGAAGGGGCGAGCGATGACGCGACCGATGTTGTAGGGCATCAGCAGCTCGCGGGCGATTTCGCACAGCGCGTACAAGCGGTCCAGTCCGAAATGGGTCTCGTGGGCGGCGATCTGGAATACCGAGTCCGCCGAGGTATAGACGATGGGCTTGCCGGTGGCGATATGTTCTTCGCCCAGCTTCTGAAGCACCGGCACGCCGGAAGCATGGCAGTTGCCCAGCACGCCTGGCAGCTCGGCGCGCTCGATCAATGCTTGGAGCAGTTCGGATGGGAAGCTCTGCGTCTTGTCGAGAAAGTAACCCCACTCGAACAGCGCCGGCACACCGGCGATTTCCCAGTGCCCGGAGGGCGTGTCCTTGCCTGAGGAAATCTCGGCCGCCGCCGCGTAGGCGCCGTCGACGCGCTCGGGCAGGGTGACGCCTGCTGCCCACTCGCCGGTGGCAAGGTGATGCGCGTGATAGAGCCCCAAACTTGCCAGATTGGGCAACGCAAGCGGCCGGCCGGCAGCGGCGCGATGACGGGCGATATGGCCCAGTGTATCGGCCCCGGCATCGTCGAAGGCGGCGGCATCCGGGGCGTTGCCGATACCGAAGGAGTCGAGTACCAGCAGAATGGCGCGTTTCATGATAGATCCTCCTGGCGCAGAGTGGCGTGGATCGGCGACGCCGGCGCGACGCTACTTTCCTCGCCGAGTGTGAAGGCCGCCTCCAATTGGCGTTGGATGGCCTCCGCGTTGGCCTGGCTGGCGGCGTGGAGGCGCAATAGTGGTTGGCCGGCATCGACGCGCTGACCCAACGCGGCGATCTGCGAGAGGCCGACGCGATGATCGATGGTATCCCCGGCGTTGCGACGCCCGCCGCCCAATTCGACCACGCCGAGCCCCAGCGCGCGCGTGTCGATGGCGTTGACGGTGCCGGTTCGAGGCGCGACGACATCGGTCGTGAAGGGTGCGGGCGCTAAATAGTGCTCGGGACGTTCGGCGAGGTCGCTCGGGCCGCCGAGGCCATGCACCATGCGCGAGAAGCGCTCCAGTGCCTCGCCGGAATCGAGGGCCCGATCCAGGCGAGTTTCGGCGTCTTCTGCGTTGCTTGCTAATCCCGACTGGAGCAGCATTTCTTGGGCCAACGACCGCGTCACTTGATAGAGGCGGCTCTCTTTACCATTACCGCCAAGCAGCCGCAGCGCCTCGTGGACTTCCAGCGCATTGCCGGCGCAGTCGGCGAGCGGTTGGTTCATGTCGGTCAACAGCACGCTGGTGGGCGTGCCGGCGCCGCTGCCGATGGCGACGATGGCCTCGGCCAATTCTCGGGAGGCCTCGGCAGTGGGCATGAAAGCGCCGCTGCCGACCTTGACGTCCATCACCAGGGTATCGAGCCCGCAGGCCAGTTTCTTGCCCAGGATCGAGGCCACGATCAGCGGCATCGATTCCACCGTGGCGGTCACGTCGCGTACGCCGTACAAGCGCTTGTCGGCGGGGGCGAGGGTGCCGGTCTGGCCGATGATCGCCACACCGACGTCTTTGACCAATTGGCGGAAGCGCGCGTCGCTGGGGGTGACATCATAGCCGGGGATCGCTTCGAGCTTGTCCAGCGTGCCGCCGGTGTGGCCGAGTCCACGCCCCGAGATCATGGGCACGTGGCCGCCGCAGGCGGCAATCCACGGTCCCAGCACCAGCGACACGAGATCGCCCACGCCGCCGGTGGAATGCTTGTCGAGCACCGGGCCGTCGAGGTGCAGATCTTTCCAGCGCAGGACCTGGCCGGAATCACGCGTGGCCTCGGTCAGCGCGATGGCCTCATCACGGTTCATGCCGTTGAGCACGACTGCCATGGCGAAGGCGCCGATCTGGGCGTCGCCTACGCTGCCGTCGGCGACGCCACGCATGAAGGTGTGGATGGCGTCGGCGTCGAGAGCCTCGGCGTCACGCTTACGGCGGAGGATGTCTTGAATCAGCATGGCGATATCCGCGTTGTTGTTTGTCGTTGAATGTCAGTGTCTGCCGTTGAGTGTCGATATCTGCCGATGAACGCAGATACTTTTCGGGCAGTGACTAGTAACCGTCCTGGGGCGCCTGGGTTTCACCGACTTCCAGAGTGGCGAGCAGTGCATCGAGCAACCCCGAGGCGCCAAAACGGAAGTGTGCGGGACTAATCCAGTCCTCGCCCATGATCCGCGCAGCCAGCTCGAGATAGGCCTTGGCATCCTCGGTGGTGCGAATGCCGCCGGCGGCTTTGAAGCCGACGTCGCGGCCGCTGTCACGAATCGTCTCGAGCATTATCTCGGCGGATTCGAGGGTGGCGTTGACGGCGACCTTGCCGGTAGACGTCTTGATGAAGTCGGCACCTGCCGTTATGGCGATTTCCGCAGCCTGGCGGATAAGAGTGGGATCCTTGAGTTCGCCGCTCTCGAGGATAACCTTCAAGGTTGCGCCGCCGCAGGCTTCACGGCAAGCCTCGACGAGCAGGCGGCCGACATCGGGCGCGCCGTCGAGCAGGGCGCGATAGGGAAAGACCACGTCGACTTCGTCGGCGCCGGCGGCCACGGCGAGACGTGTCTCGCGCGCGGCGCGCTCTGCGTTGGGGGCGCCGTCGGGAAAATTGGTTACCGTGGCAATGTGCACGCGCCGGGTCAGGCCGAGGGCGTCGAGTTCGCGCTGGGCGTCCTCGATGAAGGCTGGATACAGGCACAGCGCGGCAGGACGACCGTCGGGCGTGTCGGCACGGCGGCATAGTGCCTGGATGCGGGTGCTGTCGTCATCGTCGTTGAGTGAGGTCAGATCCATCAGGCCGAGCGCCTGACGAGCGATGGGTTGGAGGTCGGTCATATATGTGAGTCCCCGAGTGATATGCATGCGCCAGACGCGTATGCATGGGTCGATGAGTCGGTCGCGCGGACGACGAATGTGCCGGAAGACGCGCAGGAAGACGTTGGCATGGTAATGTCCTTGTCTTTATTGTTGGACCGCTTTTGTTATTTTTCTAACAGAAAAATTGTGGCTAAGCTAACAAAATGTGCCGGGGGAGGGCGAGCTAGGCTCGTTGACCGGCGTGTCGACGGAGATATTTGCAATGAACAGCCGCAGTGCGGCACGCCTTCAATGGCTACAGGACACCTTGCGCTCGGAAGGCATGCTGCCGATTGCCGAGGCCGCCCAACGCTGCCAGGTGTCGGAGATGACCATACGCCGCGACATAGCCGCCAGCCAGGACACCATCGTCTCGCTGGGCGGGCGCTTGCTGCTGGCCGAGCATCCGCAGGTGTCCGCCGGATACGACTTCGCCACCCAGCAGGATAGCTTCGCACAGGCCAAGCAGCGTATGTGCGATGAGGCGGCACGCATGATCGAGGCCGATGACACGATCTTCGTGGATTGTGGCACGACGCTGATTCCGTTGTTCGACCGGCTCGATCCCGACATGCCGCTGACGGTGGTGACGTACGCGCTAAACGTTGCCAATGCCATCGAGCAAATGGCATTGCCCCATGTGCGTCTGGTGTTGCTGGGTGGTCTCTATTATCCCGTGTCGCAGTCCTTCGGAGGTGAGGAACTGGTCACTGCGATTCGTCGCTTGGGTATCAACAAGGCCTTTATATCCGCCGCCGGCGTGCATGCCGACAAGGGGGTGAGCTGCTTCCATTTCCATGAGGTGGTACCCAAGCAGGTGGCGCTGGAGACCGCTGTGCAACGCATCCTCGTCGCCGACGAGAGTAAACTCGACCGGGTGCGTCCGGCGTTTTTCGCCGACCTCGAAAGCTTCGATGTGATGCTGACCAGCGGGGCGGCGGGTGAGGCATTGAGTGACACCCTGGTGGCGCGGCCGAGACACGCTTGGCCGACGCTCAAGGTGCTGTGAGCGTGCGTGAATGTGTGCTGATTAATAGGCGATACGGAGGCGGTTTGGGACAGGCATGACGTTTCCTCTTTCTTTGGTGTTTCTCGGCGTGGTGTTTTTTGCCTCGGCGCTATCCGGCGTCTTTGGCATGGCGGGCGGCTTGATCCTGATGGGGTTTCTGCTGGCGTGGATGCCGGCTACCACGGCCATCGCTGTGCACGGCATCATCCAAATGGGCTCCAACGCCTCGCGTGCCTGGCTCTCAAGGCGTTACATCGATTGGCGCATCGTGGCGTGGATCGTACTGGGCGTGATTATCGCGGCGGCTTTGCTGGCCAGCATGCGCTATACCCCCGACGAGCATGTGGTGCTGCTTTTGATCGGGGTCATGCCGATTCTGGTGTGGCTGCCTCGTCGCTGGTTCCGGTTCGATGTCTCGCGTCGTGTCGATGCCATTCTGTGCGGCCTGGTCGCCGGTGGCTTGACGATCGCCGCGGGGGTGTCCGGGCCGACCATCGATATCGGCTTCGTACGCACGCGGCTCGACCGGCGCACGGTCGTGGCCTCCAAGGCGGCGATTCAAGTCATCGCGCATACCATCAAGGTGGTGTTTTATGTCCAGGCGGTGCTGGCACTGGAGCGGGGACAGTGGGGTTGGATCGCCCTGGCGATCCCCTTGAGTTTCCTGGGGACGCGTTCGGGAAACGCCATCCTGAAGCGGCTCACCGATGCGAGCTTCCGTGGCTGGACGCGCTGGTTGGTCACCCTGGTGGGCGGTTACTACGCCGTGCGAGGCGTGATGGGGCTTATTTGAGTGTCGCCACTTGAGGTATCACGACGCGGCGTGGGTGACGCGTTGTCGATCCTCCAACGGGCTTCGTCCGAAATAGCGTTTGTAATCGCGGCTGAACTGCGATGCACTTTGATAGCCCACTTGGGTGGCGGCCTGCGCGACCTGATGCCCCTGCTGGGTGAGTAGGGCGCGCGCCTTGAGCAGGCGCAGGCGCTTGAGGTACTGCATCGGCGCGAGTTGCGTGGTGCGCTTGAAGTGATGGTGAAAATGCGAGGCGCTCATATTGACGCGTTGCGCGAGCGCGTCAACGTTCAGGGTCCTAGTATAGTGATGATGCAGGAAAGTCAGCGCCTCGGCGATGCGCGAGTATTGGCCATGGTAGGCAACCAGCTGACGCAACGAGGCGCCCTGCGGCCCGCGCAGCGCGGTGAACAGGACTTCACGGATGCGCCCATCGCCTAGCGCTGCGGCTTGCTCGGGGTCATCGAGACAATCGATGAGCCGTGACACATTCTCTTCCATGTCGGGATCCATGGATACAGCGGCCATGGGGGCGGGCATGCGTGCACAGGTCGTCGATGGCAGGCGCGCCACGAGGTCGCTGAGCATGGCCATGTCGAGGCTCACCGACAAGCCCAGCAAAGGCCTGGAGTCGGAAGCGTGAGTTTCGCACTCGAACGGCAGCGGCATGGCCTGGATCAAATAGTGGCCGGCGCCGTAGTGAATGATGCGTTCGCCGAGATAGCCTGTCTTGTTGCCTTGGACGATGATCACCAGGCTGGGCTCGTACATGAGGGGCGTGCGCGGGTGACCACAATGCGAGGTAATCAGTTGTACGCCGGGCAGCGTAGTGGACGTGAAGCCATCTCCGGTAGTCAGCGCTGCCAAGCGCGTCGCCAACCGAGTCTCCGAGGAAGGTTCAGCACTGGCCCCGACGGCCGTCAAGTGCGGGGGCAATGGGTGAGTCATGGGGCAGTTCCTCGACAATGGCGAATACAGATAAAGATAATATCGTGCATGAAAAATACCGTCTATCAGGCGGTTGAGAGGGCGATGCAAGAGCTCTGGGCAAATATCACACAGAATCGGGCATGGAGGAAATCGTCGACGACGCTCACACTAGGCGTGTTCGCGACCCAGGTTGGGCGATTCGCCGAGCCGGTACGCGGTTGCACTCATCAGTGATAGGATATTCGCTATGCCACAAGCTACAGGCTATGCAATGCATTCTGCGGAGTCGGCACTCGAACCATATGCCTTCGAGCGCCGCACGCCGCGCCCCGATGATGTCGCCATCGAGATTCTCTACTGCGGCGTTTGCCACAGCGATCTGCACTTCGCGCGCGACGACTGGGGAATAGCGCAGTATCCGGTCGTGCCGGGCCATGAGATCGTCGGGCGCGTGACATCCGTCGGTAGCGATGTCGCCAATTTCAAGGAAGGTGACGTTGTCGGTGTGGGGTGCATGGTCGATTCCTGCCGCCATTGCCAGGCTTGCGACGATGGGCTGGAGCAGTATTGTGCCGAAGGGTTCACCATGACCTACGGCAGCCCCGATCGTCACGATGATAGCCTCACTCAGGGTGGCTATTCCGACCGGGTCACGGTCAGCGAGCGCTTCGTAGTGCGCATGCCTGAAGGCATTGATTTGAAATCCGCTGCGCCACTGCTGTGCGCCGGTATCACTACCTATTCGCCGCTCAAGCATTACGGCGTCAAGCCGGGTCATAAGGTCGGCGTCATCGGTATGGGCGGGCTTGGTCACATGGGTGTCAAGCTGGCCCAGGCATTGGGTGCCGAGGTTACGCTGTTCACGCGCTCCGAGAGCAAGATCGCCGAAGCTAAGTCCAACGGCGCCGATCATGTGGTGGTTTCCACCGATGAGGAGCAGATGGAGGCGGTCACCGAGACCTTCGACTTTATGCTCGATACCGTGCCCAACGAGCACGACCTGAATCCGTACCTGGAGGCCCTGAAGTACGATGGTACGCACATCTTGGTCGGCCAGATGCAACCACTGGAGCCCGGCGTGGCAGGTGGCAACCTTATCTTCCGGCGTCGTGTGCTGGCGGGCTCGTTGATCGGCGGTATGCCCGAGACCCAAGAGTTTCTGGATTTCTGCGCCGAGAAGGGCATTACCTGCGATGTCGAGATGATCGATATCCAGAACATCAATGAGGCCTGGGATCGTATGCAGAAAGGCGACGTACGTTATCGCTTCGTCATCGACATGGCATCGATGAAGAACGGCTGAGCAATCCGTGACGGCTTACTAAGTGATCGTGTCAGGCGCGGGCCATGCCCGCGCCTTTTTGATGGATGCTTCGTCCTGATTTGTATGGATGCGCCGCGGCGAACGCATGTGTCACGCCAGCGCGTGGCTCAATTCCGCAAACGTGTCAGACCTTCCTGAGCGACCGACGCGACCAGCCGTCCGGTCTGGTCGTAGACGCTGCCGCGCGAGAATCCGCGTGCCCCACCGGCCCACGGGCTTTCCATGTCATATAGCAGCCAGTCGTTGATGGTCACGTCGTCGTGGAACCACAGGGCATGATCGAGACTCGCGATCTGCAGCCGAGAATCGCCGAAAAAGGTGTCGTGCGAGACGAGGCTGGTGGTCAAGAGATTAAAATCGGAGCTATAGGCAAGTAGGTAGCGATGCAGTGAGCCATCCTCGGGCAGTTCACCCGCGAGGCGGAACCATAGGCGCTTGCGCGGCATGTCGGTGGTGGTATCCGGGAAATGCAGGAACTCGATGGGATGACCGTCGAAGCGCTGTACCTCGGCGCCGGCTTCGAGCAGCGATTGGGGTGACGCGAGGTCGGGCATCTCGCGCTGATGGCCGAAGCCCGGTTCTTCGCCCTGGAATGAGGCGCTGCAGAAGAAAATGGTCTTGCCGTTCTGGATGGCGCTGACGCGCCGTGTGGTGAAGCTCCCGCCGTCGCGTACGCGATCGACCTGATACACTACCGGGCGTTTGGCGTCACCGGGACGCAGAAAGTAGCCGTGCAACGAGTGGGCGCGGCGTGCTGCATCGACCGTGCGGGTGGCGGCGGAAAGCGCTTGGCCGAGTACCTGGCCGCCAAACAACTGAGGAAGGCCGAGATCCTGGCTACGACCGCGAAACAGATCCTCTTCCAAGGATTCCAGGCCTAGTAGTTCGACGAGGGTGGCGAGTGGTTGCGTCATGCCGGCATCCTTCTGATGACTCATGTTCATACGATTGTCTCAATTCTACCAGCATACCGGAGCGCCCCTGTGATGCGCAGCGATACCTTCTACATGCACCGTGCGCTGGATCAAGCGCGCATGGGACTGGAGGCAGGCGAAGTGCCGGTGGGCGCGGTGGTGGTCGAGCCCAGTGGCGAGGTCGTGGGGGCGAGTTTCAATGCGCCGGTGTCGTGCCATGACCCGAGTGGGCATGCCGAGGTGCGCGCCTTGCGTGATGCCGCCGCGCATCTGGGCAATTATCGGCTGGATAGCTGTACGCTCTTCGTCACCTTGGAGCCTTGCATGATGTGCGCCGGGGCGATCATCCATGCGCGGTTGGCCCGGGTCGTGTACGGCGCCGCCGAACCCAAGAGCGGTATGGTCGAGTCACGGGCAAACTTGTTTGTTCAGCCTTGGTTCAATCATCGTGTCCAGGTAGAAGGCGGGCTGCTGGCCACGCGTGCGACGCGACTCCTGCAAACCTTCTTCGCCGCGCGGCGCGACTGATCTGAGGCATGGGGGAGAACGCTAAAGCACGGGTGGAACGGTGTCGAAAGGCGTTCCCTGTAGCATCGAATCGTCGCGTTCGCCGAGCTGGTGAAACTGGCGTCGACTGCGATCCACGTAGTTGAGAATTTCGTAATAGCGACGAATATTGCGCACGTAAATCACCGGCTCGCCGCCACGCGCGTAGCCGTGATGGACCTTGCTATACCACTGTTGCTTCTGCAGTAGGGGTAGCGCCTTGCGCACGTCCTTCCACTGGTAAGGATCGCCTCCCCGCATCTTGGCGATGTCCTGGGCATCGTAGAGATGCCCTAGGCCGACATTGTAGGCGGCAAGCGCCATCCACGTACGGTCCGGCTCGGTGATCTCTTCCTGCAGACGACCCTTCACATTACCGAGATAGATGGCGCCTCCCTCGATACTCTGCTCGGGGTCGAGCCGGTTGCTTACGCCGACCTCGGCGGCGGTGGCGTTGGTCAGCATCATCAGGCCGCGAACGCCGGTCGGCGAGGTCGCGCGCGGTTTCCAGTGCGATTCCTGGTAGCCCAGTGCAGCCAACAGTTTCCAGTCGAAGCCGGAATCGCGCGCCGCTTGCTTGAAAGCGTCTTCATAGCGGGGTAGGCGATTTTGGGCATGACGGATGAAAAGGCTCGCACCCACGTATTCGAGGTAGCTGTCATGACCGAAGTAGCGTGTGATCAAGTCCGCCAAGTCACCGTGGTCTCTAAGACGCGCGATAAACTGGTTGGCGGCTTGCAAAAGTGCCACGCCGCTGTGCTTGGGGAGCGCCCACACCAGACTTTGTGGCTCGCCCAGAGGAAAGCCGCTCTCGACGTCGGGAAAGAACAACCGATTGAGCTTGAACTGATGGGCATAGACGACGGCGGCATCGAGTTCGCCATTCTCGACCATTTCGATGAGATCGGTGACTTCCAGCTCGTCGGTTTCTCGCCACGTCAACTTGGGGAGAGATTCCTGCAGATCGCGAAGCGCATGGCCGGTTCCCGAGCCACGCAGTGCGGCGATATCCAGCCCCAGGAGGTCTCCCGGTGCCTTGGGAGGGGTAATGCCGTGGTGATAGATGACGATGGGCTGCATCGACATGATCGGGCGGGTGTAATTCACTCCGGGTTCGGCGGGGTCGAGCGCCAGAGTGGCGGCACCGATGTCGGCGCGACCATCGCGCACGGCATTGAGTACCTCGCCGATGCTGCCCTGGCTATCGATCGATAGGCTGACGTCCAGCGACTCGGCGAATTGCCGTGCCAACTCGTATTCGAACCCCGTCGGACCGTGGCGACCTTCGTAATAGGTCGACGGCGTATTGCGGGTGAATACCTGGATGAAATCACGCGAGAAAACGTCCGACAACGCGGCGTCCCGATTGGGGAGCGTCCGGCCGTCGGGAATCAGCAGCGCCAGCAGGGCGACGAGTGTGGCCGCGGCTGGCCGCATGTAGCGTAAGAGAGCATCGAGCATGCCAGTTCGAGTCAGCGATGAGAAAGGCCACCTTAGCGGGCGTTGCGCCTTGTGTCACCTGGCAGCGATTCCACGCAATGGCCAGGACATGAAGGTGTCTTCGCCCGTCGGGGCCTTTTCCAGTATCATGATCGCTCATTGGCCGCCGCCCGCGGCATCGTCTACTTGTTGTCCCAGAGGCCCATTCGACATGCTCGAACTGCGAGGAGCGCCCGCCCTTTCCGCCTTCCGTCATGCCAAGCTGCTAGCTGCGTTGCGTGATGCCGTGCCCGAGGTCGAGGCGCTGCATGCCGATTACGTTCATTTCGTCGATCACCAGGATGCGCTCGATGACGCGGCGCAAGAGATGCTGGCGCAGCTGCTGAGCTACGGTCCCGTCCGTGACGGTGGAGACGCCGATGACGCAGGGCATCTGTTGTTGGTCGTGCCACGCCTGGGCACGCTATCGCCGTGGTCATCGAAGGCCACCGATATCGCCCACAACTGTGGTTTGACGCAAGTTCGCCGGATCGAGCGCGGCATCGCCTACCGTGTGACGCTCAAAGGTTCGTTCGACGAGGCGGCCTTCGCCAGCCTGGTAGCGGCGCTTCACGATCCGATGACGGAAACGGTACTTTCCAATGCGAGCGACGCGGCCAAGCTCTTCGAGCGCCACGAGCCGGCGCCGCTGGGGCGTGTTGATGTGCTCAGCGGTGGGCGTGCCGCGTTGGCGGAGGCCAATGACGCCTTGGGACTGGCGCTGGCCGACGATGAGATCGACTACCTGCTCGATGCCTTCCAGGGGCTCGATCGCAATCCCACTGATGTCGAATTGATGATGTTCGCGCAGGCCAATTCCGAGCACTGCCGACATAAGATCTTCAATGCCGATTGGCATGTCGACGGCGAAGCGCAGCCGTACTCGCTGTTCAAGATGATCAAGAACACGCATGCGTGCTCCAGCGACGGGATCCTTTCCGCTTATAGCGATAACGCCGCCGTGATACGTGGCACTGAAGCCGGACGCTTCTTCGCCGCGCCGCTGCTTAACGCGCCCGAAACCGCGCGACTGCTTAATGCGCCCGAAGCCGCGCGAACGGCGAACATCAACGCGCCCGAAGCGACGCGGGCCAGCTACGCGGCTCATCAGGAGCCGATTCACATCCTGATGAAGGTGGAAACTCACAACCACCCGACGGCCATCGCGCCGCATCCCGGTGCAGCGACCGGTGCCGGCGGCGAGATTCGTGACGAAGGTGCGACGGGTATCGGCGGCAAGCCCAAGGCGGGAATGTCCGGGTTTGCGGTCTCCAACCTGCGTATTCCCGAGTTCGTGCAGCCCTGGGAAGCCTTCGATTACGGCAAGCCTGCGCGCATTCAGTCGGCGCTGGAAATCATGCTGAAAGCGCCCATCGGCGGCGCTTCGTTCAACAACGAATTCGGCCGCCCCAACCTGGCTGGCTTCTTCCGCACTTTCGAGCAGGACGCAGTGGGGGCCGGCGGCATCGAACGGCGCGGCTACCACAAGCCGGTGATGCTGGCCGGCGGTTACGGCAACATTCGCGAGGGCCATGTCGCCAAGGGCGAGATTCCGGTCGGTGCCAAGCTGATCGTGATGGGTGGCCCGGCGATGCTGATCGGCCTTGGCGGTGGCGCAGCGTCGAGCATGGCCTCGGGGGCTTCTAGTGAGGATCTCGACTTCGCCTCCGTGCAGCGTGACAACCCGGAAATGGAACGCCGTGCCCAGGAGGTCATCGACCGCTGCTGGGCATTGGGCGATGACAATCCGCTGTGTTTCATCCACGACGTGGGCGCCGGCGGGCTTTCCAACGCCTTGCCGGAATTGGTCAAGGATGGCGGTCGCGGCGGACGCTTCGAGTTGCGTGACGTGCCCAATGCCGAGCCCGGCATGAGCCCGTTGGCCATCTGGTGCAGCGAAGCTCAGGAACGCTATGTGTTGGCGGTGGCGCCGGACGATCTAGAGGCATTCGATGCGCTGTGCGCGCGTGAACGCTGCCTTTATGCGGTGGTCGGCGAGGCCACCGAGGCGCACCATCTGGACGTCCGTGATGGACATTTCGACACGCGTCCCGTTGACCTCCCGATGAGCGTGCTGTTCGGTAAGCCGCCCAAGATGACGCGCTCCTTCGAGCGCCATTCACTGGTCATGCCGGGGCTGGGGCTGGACAATCTCGACCTGCGCGAGGCGCTGGATCGTGTACTACGCCTGCCGACGGTAGCCTCCAAGAGCTTCTTGATCACCATAGGCGACCGCTCGATCACGGGAATGGTGGCGCGTGATCAGATGGTCGGCCCCTGGCAGGTACCGGTGGCCGACTGCGCGGTGACCACGGCCAGTTTCGACACGCATGCGGGCGAGGCCATGGCGCTCGGCGAGCGTCCGCCGGTGGCCCTGGTCGACCCGGCGGCCAGCGCCCGCCTGGCGGTGGCCGAGGCTATCACCAATCTGGCTGCAGCGCCGATTGCCAAGCTTTCCGACGTCAAGCTCTCCGCCAACTGGATGAGTGCCGCCGAGCATGTCGGTGAGAATCAGGCATTGTTCGATGCCGTGCATGCCGTGGGCATGGAGCTCTGTCCGGCGCTCGGTATCGCCATTCCGGTGGGCAAGGATTCGATGTCCATGCGTACCGCCTGGCAATCCGATGATGAGGAGAAAAGCGTTACCGCGCCGCTGACGCTCGATATCACCGGTTTCGCACCGGTCACCGATGCCCGGCGTACCCTGACCCCGCAGCTGCGCCTGGATCAGGACGAAAGCGATCTGATCCTGATCGACCTGGGGCGCGGTCAGAATCGTCTCGGTGGATCGGCATTGGCGCAGGTGTATGGCCAGGTCGGCGATGTGTGTCCTGATCTCGAAGACGCTGAGGACCTCAAGGCCTTCTTCGCCGTTATTCAGGGCCTCAACGCCGATGGCAAGCTGCTCGCTTATCACGACCGCAGCGACGGCGGCATGCTGGTGACGTTGCTGGAGATGGCCTTCGCCGCACGCGGTGGGCTGGAAATCAAGCTCGACTGGTTGATCGACGACGCTTATGAAGCCTTTGATGCCTTGTTCGCCGAAGAGCTAGGTGCGGTGATTCAGGTCAACCGCCGCGATACCGAGTTCGTGCTCGCCCAGCTCGCTGCCGCAGGACTCGAAACCAGCGGCGTGGTCGCCCGGCCTCGCTACGACGATCAGGTGCGTGTCACGCTCTTCGAGGAGCCGCTTCTGGAAACCACGCGGGCCATCGCGCAGCGTTCCTGGACTGAGACCAGCTATCGCATGCAAGCGCTGCGTGACAATCCGGACTGCGCGAAGTCCGAATTCGATGCCTTGCTCGACCTGCGTGATCCGGGCCTTTCGGCGCAGCCCAGCTTCGATGTCGATGAGGACATTACCGCGCCCTATGTCGGGCGTGGTGAGAAGCCACGCGTGGCGGTTCTGCGCGAGCAGGGCGTCAATGGTCATGTCGAGATGGCGGCGGCCTTCGACCGCGCTGGCTTCGCGGCCATCGACGTGCATATGAGCGACATCCTCGAGGGCCACGTCGATCTGGAAACCATGAAAGGACTGATCGCCTGTGGCGGTTTCTCATACGGTGACGTGCTCGGTGCCGGCGGCGGCTGGGCCAAGTCGGTGCTCTTCAATAGCCGCGCTCGTGATGCCTTCGAGGGCTTCTTCCAGCGTGAGGACAGCTTCTCGCTGGGTGTGTGCAACGGTTGCCAGATGCTCTCACAGCTTAAATCGCTGATTCCCGGTGCCGAGGACTGGCCGCGCTTCGTACGCAACGAGTCCGAGCAGTTCGAGGCACGCGTGAGCATGGTGCAGGTCGAGAAGAGTCCCTCGATCCTGCTCGCCGGGATGGAAGGCTCGCGGCTGCCGATCGCCGTGGCGCACGGCGAGGGGCGCGCCGAATTCCGTGACAGCGGCCACTTGCGCGGCATGCAGACCAGCGATCAGATCGCCATGCGCTATGTGGACAACTACGGCCAGGTGACGACGCGCTATCCCGCCAATCCCAATGGCTCTTCCTCGGGCATCACGGGGCTGACCACACCGGATGGCCGCGTGACGATCATGATGCCGCACCCCGAGCGCGTAGCGCGAGCGGTGACCAACTCCTGGTGTCCCGCCGAATGGCAGGAAGATGGCGCCTGGATGCGCCTTTTCCGCAATGCGCGCGCGTGGATGGATTGATGTTCGGGCAGGCGTGATCAGCGATGGCGCCTGTGGGGGCCTTGCATGATCCACAGGCGCCTCGAAATGCGTTAGGTTGAGCGGGTATGTCTTCTCCATGGGCCCCGTCAATGACACATGATTCTAACTCCGAACGGCGCGGAGGCTTTTATCACACGGAGGTCGCGGACTCGCGCGCGCGTCCTGCGAGGCTCAGTGACAAGGTCTATGGCGTTATCGTCGAGCGTATTCTTCAGGGGGAGTACGACGAAGGTCATCGGCTACCTTCCGAGGCCAAACTGGCCGAAATGAACCAAGTCTCTCGGCCCATCGTGCGTCAGGCGTTATCACGGCTCAGGGAAGACGGCTTGGTGAGGTCGCAGCGGGGGGCGGGTAGTTACGTCATGCGCCGCCCAGACCGTGCCATGCTGGATTTTGCCCCACTGGACAGTCTGGCGGACATGCAGCGTTGTTTCGAGTTTCGAGCGGCGCTCGAGGGGGAGTCGGCACGTGCAGCCACTCAATATGCCTCGACGTCGGCGCTCAAGGAGATCGAGAAGGCGCTACAGCGCTTGGAAATGTGTATCCAAGTGGGTGAACTCGGGGTGGATGCGGACTTCGGCTTTCATCTCGCGGTTGCCAATGCCACCAACAATCGATTTTTCACCGATACCCTCCTGTCGCTCAAGGCACAGATCAATTTCGGCCAGAACCTGGCGCGCAATCTTGGTCTACGCCGTCCTGGGCAGCACTTGCCGGAAGTTCAGGAAGAGCATGTGCGAATCTTCGAGGCCATTAGAGCAGGCGATGCCGAGCTGGCCTGCCAGCGGATGCGCGAGCACATCGGTAACTCACGCCTTCGCGTGTTCGAGGGTTAGCAAGATCCACATGTTCATTTAAAACAACTCGACCGGTGTGCGCTTGCTTTTTTCACAAGAGCGTATTGTACGTAAGATATTGTTTTTAAATTATATTTAGTTGGGTTTTTTGTGTGGGGACGTGTTTTACCTGCTTTACCCGACTAAGGTCTACCTTTTGTGAGTGGACAGATTTTACAAGTTGGCTAGCTTCAAAGGTGCGGTATGCATTTCCCCCGACACGAAATGCGTATGACGTTTCATTCGCTCCGCCATGACGGTGACAAGAACAATCGAGCGGAGAACGTCGTCAGACCACAAGAAGACCAAGGAGTACGCCAATGACACTCGCCACGACACGCTGGGTAGGCTCGCTAACCCTGATGGCTGCCTTGGGCATGCCCGGGGTCGCCTTCGCCGAGTATCCCGAACAACCCATTACTTATACGATTCCGTTCGATCCGGGTGGTGAGTCCGACGTCACCGCACGCTTCCAGGAGCCTCACCTGGAAGAAATCCTGGGGGTCGATGTCAACGTCAATCACCGCCCAGGTGGTGGTGGTGCCGTCGGCTGGAGCGAGTTCCAGAATAATGCCGAGCCCACGGGTTACGAGATGATTGGCGTCAATATTCCACACATCATCGCCCAGCCCATCATGCGTGAGGATGCCGGTTACGAGACTGATAACTGGAAGATCGTGACCTTTTTCCATACCACGCCCAATGCCTTGATCGTCCCCAAGGATAGCCAGTTCGAGACGCTCGATGAATTGGTCCAGTACGCCAAGGAAAATCCCCAGGCGGTAACGCTGGGCGGAAGTGGGACGTTCAGTGCCAACCACCTGGGCGCCTTGCGTCTGGAGCGTGAAGCGGATATCGATGTGACTTACATTCCTTTCACCGGCACGGGGCCGTTGCCAGCGGCGATACAGGGCGGGCACGTGTCGGGCATCTTCAACTATTCGATGCTTGGTGTGCAGATGCAGGACAACGCACGTGTCTTGGCCGTGGCCTCGGAAGAACGGGTGCCCGCGCTACCGGACGTGCCGACCTTCAAGGAACTGGGTTACGACATCGTCGGCGGTGCCTATCGCGGCGTCGCAGTCCCCAAAGGGACGCCGGATGAGATCGTCAATACGCTGGAAGAGGCGTTCGCCGAAACCAATGAGCGCATCGCCGAAAAGCAGGAGCCACTCGGCTTCGTCATGACCGACATCACCGATGGCGAAGTGGATGAGGTCATACAGCAACTCAAGACGGCCTATCAGCCGATCCTCGAAGAAGCCAAAGCCAACCAATAAAGCGACGTGATGCGTCACCCGCCTCTGCGATCCTCATGGTCGCAGGAGTGGGTGCTGGCCGTTCATCTGAAGCGACCCATCCTGCACTTAGTGGAGTTGGCTCATGGACATGTTACTGGAAGCTTTATTCTCGATCCTGACGCTCAAAGGGCTCGTTACCATTCTGTGCGGGGTGACGGCGGGGTTATTCATCGGCGCCTTGCCAGGGTTGACGGCGACCATGGCGTTGGCGGTGTTGTTGCCGTTCACCTTCACGATGTCGCCCTTGCAAGGCCTGATAGCGCTGGGAGCAGTTTATATGGGCGCCATCTATGGCGGCGCCTTTACTGCCATTCTGATCAATACTCCTGGAACGCCGTCGTCCATCGCCACGACGTTCGACGGCTATCCCATGGCGCGACAAGGGCGTGCCTACGAAGCCCTGGCTGCTGCGACCATTGCCTCGGTGGTCGGCGGCATCATTGGGGTGACGTTCCTGCTCTTGCTGGCGCCGCCCCTAGCGAGGCTTGCCGTGGTGTTCGGACCGGCCGAGATGTTCTGGGTGGCGCTGCTGGGCCTGACCCTGGTGGCCAGCCTATCGAGCGGGTCGCTGCTCAAGGGGTTGCTTGGGGGGTGTATTGGCATGCTGTTGAGCACCGTCGGCGTCTCGCCGATCGGTGGCGAAACCCGCTTCATCTTCGGTATACCGGCGCTACAGGGTGGAATCGAATTGATCGTCGCTCTGATCGGCCTGTTCGTGATCCCCGAACTGATCTCGATGGCGGCCCAGGGGCGAGGCGCCTTGCCGGAAAGCGGCAAGCTTCAGGGCGGTGCGGGCTCGGCCATTATGCGCATGGGTCGGCATATCTTCGGCAAGCCCGTCAATCTAATCCGTTCCTGCATCATCGGCCAGCTCATCGCCATCATTCCGGGCGCGGGGGGCAACGTCACTAGCCTGGTGGCCTATAACGAGGCCCGCCGTTTCTCCAAGGATCCGTCGTCGTTCGGTAAGGGCAACGTCGATGGCGTGATCGCCTCGGAGTCGAGCAACAATGTCATGGTGGCCGGCAGTATGGTGCCGTTGCTGACTCTGGGCATTCCCGGTGCGCCACCGGATGCCATCATCCTTGGCGTGCTGCTCATGCATGGCCTGCGCCCGGGGCTGGATCTGTTCACCGAAACCGGGGTGCTGACCAATGGCTTCATCCTCTCGATGGGGTTTGCGTCCATGTTCCTGCTGCCGGTCGGCCTGCTGGGTGGTCGGTTGATTCATCGTGTCGTGGTCAAGACGCCGTTCTACTTCCTGCTGCCGAGCATCGCCATGGTCACTATCCTGGGGACCTATGCGCTGCGCAACAGTATGACCGACGTCTTCATCATGCTGCTGTTGGGCTCGGTGGGATATTTCCTGCGCCTGATCGGCATCCAGGCGGCGCCCATCGTCTTGGGCATGATCTTGGGCGTCATCGCCGAGAAAGGCTATGTGCAGACAATGCTGACGGCCGTTGTCGATCCGGTACCCTGGCTGCGGCTGTTCGCCAACCCGCTATCGATCGTGCTGGCCTGTCTGGTGGCGTTGAGTGTCGCGACCACCTTGTTGCCGGGTTGGCTGGAGCGTAGCGGGCGCATGGCCAAGGTCGATCCGGACGAGGAGAAGCCATCATGACCCTGCGTCTCAATACCGATTTCGCCGCGGGACTCTTTGGCTTACTGTTCGCCGCCATCCTGTGGTTTCCGCGTGAGGGCATGGGCCGGCTGAGCATCATCTTTCCCCGCGCCATCCTGGTGATCATGGTCGCGTTGTCACTGGCGCTGATCGTCAAGGCGTTTATCAAACCGGCGGCGCGTCAGGTGGAAATCGAAGGTGATCCACGACGTCTGGTGATCATGATCTTCGTGTTGTTTGCCTGGTGGTACGCGATTGGTGTGCTGGGCTTCTTGGTGGCGACGGCCATCGTTTTCTTCGGCCTGACCTGGTACCTGGCGCATATCGAGGGGCCGGTCCCCGTGCGTCGCCTGGCCCAATGGGCACCGATCGTTGCGGTGCTGATCGGGGCATTCTATCTGGCCTTTACGGAAGTCCTGAGCGTCAGGCTACCGTCCGGTATCTGGTCGTAATCGCTCAAGAACAATGGTGGCCTCAAGACAAGGAGAGAACATGCGAATCACCGACATCAAGGAAGCGCGGGTCTCGATCGCGTCCGATATCGCCAATGCCTACATTTCATTCGCCAAGATGGATGTGTCCATCCTGGCAATCTACACCGACACCAAGGTCGATGGCCGGCAGGTCGTGGGGTATGGCTTCAATTCGAACGGGCGCTATGCCCAGAGTGGCTTGCTGAGAGAGCGTTTCCTGCCCCGCCTGGAGGAGGCGGACCCCGCGTCATTGCTCGATGACAGTGGCCACAACCTCGATCCATTCAAGGTCTGGGCGACGCTTATGGCCAACGAGAAACCGGGCGGTCACGGCGAGCGCTCGGTAGCGGTGGGCATCATCGACATGGCGATCTGGGACATCGTGGCCAAGGTCGAGAACAAGCCGCTGGCGCAGCTATTGGCCGAACGCTTCGGTGACGGCGAGGTGGATAGCGGTGTCTCAGTCTACGCTGCTGGCGGTTATTACCATCCTGGCAAGGAAATCCAGGGGCTTCAGGAGGAGATGCGCGATTACCTGGAAATGGGCTACGTGGCCACCAAAATGAAAATCGGCGGTGTGCCGCTGAAAGAGGATTTGGCACGTGTCGAGGCGGCGCTCGAGGTGGTGGGGGACGCGTCGCGTCTGGCGGTGGATGCCAATGGCCGCTTCGACCTGCAGAATACGCTGGACTTCGCCGATGGCTTGGCCCCCTATGGGGTGCGCTGGTACGAGGAAGCCGGCGACCCGCTCGACTACGCCCTGCAGCGCCAGCTATGCGAACACTATGCCGGTCCGACCGCGACGGGGGAGAACCTGTTCTCTCATCAGGATGTACGCAACCTGCTGCGCCATGGAGGGATGCGTCCCGATCGCGACATTCTGCAGATGGATCCGGTGCTGTCGTATGGACTAGTGGAATACCTGCGCATGCTGGACGAGTTGCATATTCGCGGCTGGTCGACTCGTCAATGCATTCCCCACGGAGGGCATCAGTTTGCCCTCAATATCGCTGCCGGCCTCAAGTTGGGTGGCAACGAATCCTATCCTCGAGTCTTTGCGCCCTTCGGCGGTTTCGCCGATTCCACGCCGGTCGAGAACGGCTATGTGGCCATGCCGGCCATGCCGGGCATTGGTTTCGAGGACAAGGCCGAGTTGATGAAGGTCTTCCACACCCATCTATAAGTCTTGGGTCAATTGCAGCAGAGGATATTCACCATGCGTCATCACAAGATCGCCGTGATTCCTGGAGACGGCATCGGCGTCGAGGTCATCGAGGCGGGCAAGCAGGTCCTGCAGGCCCTGGCGGAGAAAAGCGGCGAGTTGAGCTTCGCCTTTAGCGATTTCCCGTGGAGCTCCGACTATTATCTGGAGCATGGCCGCTATATTCCCGAGGGTGGCCTGGAAGAACTGGCCACTTTCGATGCCATCTATTTCGGCGCGGTGGGCAGTCAGCGTGTGCCGGACCATGTCTCGTTGTGGGATTTGCGTCTAGCGATCTGCCAGGGATTCGATCAGTATGCCAACGTGCGTCCCGCTCGGTTATTGTCGGGGATCGGTAGCCGGTTGCAGGACGCCGACAAGATCGACTGGGTGATCATCCGCGAGAACAGCGAAGGCGAGTATTCCGGTAATGGAGGACGGGTACATCGCGGCCTGCCGGAAGAAATCGGCACCGAGGTGTCGATCTTCTCGCGCAAGGGGGTGGAGCGCATCCATCGCTTTGCCTTCGAGATGGCCCGAAGTCGGCCGCGCAAGATGTTGACCCTGGTGACCAAATCCAATGCTCAGCGGCACGGTATGGTGCTGTGGGATGAGGTGTTCTTTGAGGTGGCCGAGGATTACCCCGACGTCAAGATCGACCGTGAGCTCGTCGATGCCGTGACCACGCGCATGGTGCTCAAGCCGGACACGCTGGATACCGTGGTGGCGACCAACCTGCACGCCGATATCATTTCCGACCTGGCGGCGGCGCTGACGGGAAGCCTGGGCATTGCACCGACCGCGAACCTGAATCCCGAGCGCCGCTTTCCCTCCATGTTCGAGCCGATCCACGGCTCGGCCTTCGATATCGCTGGCCAAGGCATCGCCAACCCCGTGGGCGCCTTTTGGACGGCAGTCATGATGCTCGAGCACTTGGGAGAAACCACGGCCGCCGAGCGACTGATGGCGGCTATCGAGCGCTTGACGCGCTCCGGTGTCCATTCCCGGGATGTGGGTGGTGCTTCAACGACACATGAGATAACCCAGGCGGTATTGAATGAATTGAGTTGATGCTCCGCCAAAATAGCGACAAGACCGCAGCCCGAGTAAACATCGGCGCTGCGGTCTTGCGTGACGCCTCAACTGAAATCATCGCTCATTCGGGACGGATGGCCGTATAGAAGAAGCGCACGTTTGGCTCGCCATCGAGTAGCGGCGCGCTGCCTTCCTTGAAGGGCGCGTAGTGGGGCATCTGCATGTGATGTTCGAAGGCGTCGCGGTCGCGATAGACTTCGTGCAGTACGACGACATTGTCGCTGCCTTCCGGCGTGAGCACGTCGAAGGCCAGGCAGCCTTCCTCGTTGGCCAGGGATTCGTTGGCGTCGTTGTGCGCCAAGGCGAGAAACGCGGGGATCTGGCCTTCCTTGAGATGGAATTCGGCAAGCACCACGAAATGGGATTGAGTCGAGGACATGAAGGATCTCCGAATAACGGATGTCAGTGAAGAGTGCCGATAACAGTCTCAGATGTCTCGTGGCGCGTTGTCCGAGGTTCCGAGATGGGCTTCCAGGTCGTCGAGAAGATGACGGTAGTCGGCGACGAGGCGGTCATAACGCCCGAAATCATGGTCGCATTTTTTACAAAAGACATGATATTGGCCCTCGCGACCGGGAGGGAAGCGCTTGGCGCGACTACCGCATTCAGGACAATCGGGACTGCTTGGTGCTTGCATGGGGCCTCCTGGCTGGAAACGTTAATACGATACGGGGTGATCGTTGTCATCCGCGCCTTTTTAATGAGGTCGGGGCGCGGAGGAGCGAGATCAAGGTCTGTTTTGCCATCTGGCCGATCTTGTCGCCGGTGGTAGGATGCGCCTTTTGATTCGATTGGAAGTCTGCCATGAGCGCGCCCTCGCTTCGTCCTTACCAGCAACAGGCCGTGTCCCGGGTCGTCGAGCACTTTCGCGCGAGCGATGATCCGGCCGTGGTGGTGCTGCCGACCGGTAGTGGCAAGTCACTGGTGATTGCCGAGCTGGCGCGTCTGGCGCGAGGGCGGGTACTGGTGCTGGCCCACGTGCGCGAGCTGGTCGAGCAGAACCATGCCAAGTACCTGGCTTACGGTCTGGAGGCGGATTTATTCAGTGCTGGCTTAGGGCGTAAAGAGAGCGAACGTCAGGTGGTCTTCGGCTCGGTGCAGTCCGTGGTCAATAGCCTGGCGCGTTTCGAGGCGCACGACGAGTGGGGCGCGTTCACCCTGCTGGTCATCGACGAATGCCACCGCATTCCTCCGCCAGCCAGCGACGATGCCCGCCACAGCAAGGCGTCGTCGAGCTATCATCGCGTGATCGCGCATCTGCGCAAGCACAATCCGCGTCTCAAGGTGCTGGGGCTGACCGCGACGCCGTATCGCCTAGGGCAAGGCTTCATCTATCACCGCCATCATCATGGCATGGTGCGTGGTGACGCCGAGAGTTTCTTTCAGGATTGTGTGTTTGAGCAGCCGCTGCGGCTGATGGTCAAGCAGGGCTACCTGGTCGCGCCCAAGCGCGTGGATGCGGCGCTCTATGCCGAGGATGGTCGGCAGACCCGTTACGATTTCTCGCGCCTGGTACCAGGACGCGATGGCGGCTTCGAGGAAGCCGAGTTGAATCGCGTCGTTCAGGGGCATCGGGCGACGCCGGGTATCATCGCCGAGGTTGTCGAGCAGGCGCGCGAGCGGTGTGGCGTGATGATCTTCGCGGCCACTGTGGCTCATGCCGAGGAAATCGTCGGTTACCTACCGGCCGAGCAGGCGGCGTTGATCGTCGGCTCGACGCCCACGAAGGAACGCGAGCGCTTGCTTGCGTCCTTCAAGGCGCGCGAAATTAAGTATCTCGTCAACGTGGCGGTGCTCACGACCGGATTCGACGCGCCACACGTGGATTTGATCGCCATCCTGCGGCCCACGGAATCCGTCAGTCTGTATCAGCAGATCGTCGGGCGTGGGTTGCGCTTGTCCCCTGGCAAGGAAGACTGTCTGATCCTCGATTACGCTGGCAACCCCTGGGATCTATACGCGCCGGAAGTCGGCGAACCGCGCCCGGATTCAGACGCTGAACCGGTCCAGGTGGAATGCCCTGAGTGTGGTCATGCCAACCTGTTCTGGGGCAAGCGCGATGGCGATCTGGTCATCGAGCATCACGGCCGCCGCTGCCAAGGTCTGGTTTTTTCTCATCGCGCCCGCCACCACGCGAACGACTCAAATCATCGCGCCCGACCCCGCGCGAATGACTCAGAACCGAACCCTGACGCATCGGTGATGGAGCAATGCGCGTTTCGCTTTCGCTTCAAGGTATGCGATCAGTGCGGCGCGGAAAACGACATCGCCGCGCGGGCTTGCCATCAATGCGGCGAGCGCATGGTCGATCCCGATGATAAGCTCAAGGCAGCCCTGCGACTCAAGGAAGCCAAGGTGCTGCGCGTGTCGGGCATGCAGCTGCAAGCGGTGCTCAACGGGCGGGGGATGCCGCGCTTGAAGGTGACCTATCACGATGAGGACGGCGCTACGCTCGACGAATGGTTCGCACTGGAGACACCCGAGCAGCGTCGCGCCTTCACGCTGGCGTTCTTGCGTTACCACCTGCGCGCGCCGGGCAGCGACTGGCAGCCACGCTCGGCGGATGAGGTCATCGCCGACGAGCAGCGGCTCAAGGCTCCGGACTTCGTCGTGGGACGCAAGGTCGGTCGTTACTGGCAGATCCGCGACAAGCTCTTCGACTATAAAGGACGCTATCGCAAGGCCGATGGATGATGCGCCCTCAATATACGCATTCTTGGTAGTTGCTAATGCGATAGTGCTATCAAGGGGTTATGATGAAAGGGCAAACTCACTAGTGGAGAAATGACATGACTTGGACCACTCCGACAGTCAAAGAGATCTGCATCGCGCTGGAAATCAACGATTACATGCCCGCCGAATTCTGAGGCGGCTTTGTATATTCGTGTACTCGGGGCGGCCGCCGGTGGCGGTCTGCCCCAATGGAATTGCCGCTGTGAAGTATGTCGGTTGGCGTGGTCGGGCGATCCACGCGTCACATCGCGAACACAATCCTCCATTGCCGTCAGTGCCGATGGTCGCTCGTGGGCCTTGATCAATTGCGCGCCCGAGGTGCTGACACAGATACGCCGGACGCCGGCGCTCTTTCCCCAACAGGGAAGTCGCCACACGCCCATTGCGTCGATCCTGCTGACCAATGCCGATGTGGATCATGTCGGCGGCTTGTTGAGTCTGCGTGAAAGCTCTCCCTACCGGTTGTATGCCACGGCGGAAATCCAGGCCGTGTTGCGTGACAGTCCGATTTTCAATGTGCTCAATCCGGATTACGTCGAGCGTGTGTCGGTGGCGTTGGAGCAGCCTCTGATGCTTGCCGAAGGGCTGGAGGCACGCATGTTTGCGGTGCCGGGCAAGACGGCGTTGTACCTGGAAGGTGATCAGGTAGACATTGGCGCCGAGGGCGAAGCGACCGTGGGCATCGAGTTTCGCGCCGCAGGTCGTCGTACGTATTACATTCCCGGCTGCGCGGCGATGACGCCCGCGTTGGCGGCGCGTCTCGAAGGGGCCGATGTACTGCTGTTCGATGGCACCTTGTGGCGTGACGACGAGATGATCCGCGCTGGGGTCGGCCACAAGACAGGGCAGCGCATGGGGCACATGGCGATGTCCGGCGAAACGGGTAGTATGGCGACATTGTCGTCGACCTCGCTTGGCCGGCGTGTCTTCCTGCATATTAACAATACCAATCCGGTATTGATCGATGACTCACCCGAGCGCCGGGAAGCGGCGCGGATGGGATGGGAAATCGCCCATGACGGCATGGAACTGGAGTGCTGATGAACGATATCGACGCGCCGCTGCGAGAACCATTGAGCGCAGAGGCCCTGGAAGCTCGTCTGCGCAGCATTGGTGAGCAGCGTTACCACCACCGGCATCCCTTTCAGTTGATGTTGCAGAACGGCGAGCTTGATCGCCGTCAGGTGCAGGCCTGGGCGCTCAATCGCTATTACTACCAAGCCATGATCCCGCACAAGGATGCATCGCTGATCGCGCGCCTTGACGATCCGGCGCTGCGCCGCGAATGGCGCTCGCGTCTGGTGGATCATGATGGCGAAGCCGAAGGTGAAGGCGGTATCGCCCGCTGGTTGATGCTCACCGATGGGCTAGGCCTCGACCGCGACATGGTCGTCTCGACGCGGCACATATTGCCGGCCACGCGTTTCGCGGTGGATGCCTACCTCCATTTCGTGCGCGAGCGCAGCGTGTTGGAAGCCATCGCGTCTTCACTGACCGAGTTGTTTTCCCCGAAGGTGATCGGTCAGCGCGTCAGCGGCATGCTCGAGCACTACGATTTTGTCTCCGCCGAGACCCTGGCCTATTTCGAGCCGCGCCTGAGCCAGGCCCCGCGGGATGCTGATATGGCGCTCGATTACGTCAAGCGCCACGCGCGGCGACTCGACCAGCAGCAGGCGGTGCTCGATGCGTTGATCTTCAAGTGCAATGTGCTGTGGACCCAATTGGATGCCCTTCATCATGCCTATGTTGCCCCCGGTCATGTGCCCCCCGGCGCATGGGGCGACACGGCCGGTGACCGATAGAGATATGAAGAAGACGTTATGACAGCGATTCAGGAAAGCGATATCGTGCGCCTGCCGCGTGGTGTCAGGCTACGAGAAGACAAACAGCGGGGCGGTTGGGTACTGTTGGCCCCTGAGCGCGTCTTCCAGCTCGATGGTATCGCGCAAACGGTGGTCAGCGAAGTGGACGGCGAGCGTAGTGTCGGCACGATCATCGATAGGCTGTGCGACACTTATCAAGCGCCGCGCGAGCGTATTGCCGAGGACGTGACGAGCATGTTCGCGGGGCTGGTCGAAAAGCGTGTGCTGGAGGTTATGTAATGGCGTCGCCCGAGGTTCCCCAGCCGCCCATGGGCATGCTGGCGGAGTTGACACATCGCTGTCCGCTGCAGTGTCCGTATTGCTCCAACCCGGTGGCGCTGGAGCGCCGCCGCCAAGAGCTTGATACCGCGACCTGGCAGCGGGTCTTTGCCGATGCGGCTGAACTTGGCGTATTGCAGGTTCATCTTTCGGGAGGCGAGCCGGCCCTGCGCCCGGACTTACCTGAATTGGTACAGGCCTGCGCGGACGCGGGCTTGTATTCCAATTTGATTACTGCGGGCGTCAACATCAACCGTGCCCGGTTGGAGACGCTGGCGGATGCGGGCCTGGACCACGTGCAATTGTCGGTACAAGGCGCCACGCCTGAGGTAACGGATCATATCGCCAACATGGCCGGCGCGCATGCACGCAAGCGCGCCTTCGCCGCCGAGGTGACGGATATCGGGCTGCCGTTGACGCTTAACGCGGTGATTCATCGAGCCAACCTGCATCAGATCGATGACTTCGTCGAGCTGGCGCTAGAGCTCGGCGCGCGACGCCTTGAGATTGCCCACGCCCAGTATTATGGCTGGGCGCTCGTCAATCGCGCGGCTTTGATGCCAAGTCGCGAGCAGGTCATGGCGGCCGTCGAACGCGTCGAGGCGGCGCGTGAGCGCCTGCAAGGACGTCTCGTCATCGACGCCGTGGTGCCGGATTACCATGCGCGGTTTCCTAAGCCCTGCATGAATGGCTGGGGACGCCAGTCACTTAATGTGACGCCATCGGGTAAAGTGCTGCCGTGCCATGCGGCGGAAACGATCCCGCATCTGGAGTTCTGGAATGTTGCGGATCATGGGCTGAGAGAAATCTGGTACGACAGCCCTGCCTTCAACGCCTATCGCGGTACCGACTGGATGCCCGAAACGTGCCAGAGCTGCGAGCGCAAGGAAATCGATTGGGGCGGCTGCCGTTGTCAGGCGCTGATGCTTACCGGCGATGCGGCGCAGATGGACCCAGTGTGCGAAAAATCGCCTTATCACGACGAGGTCCAGACCTTGGCGGTGCTCGATGCCGCAGGGGATGCCGACTTTACCTATCGGCGCTTTGCGCGAACGACCCAGGGCGCCTGACGGTCCACTGGCACGTCTTGCGTGCCGCGGGCGTGTTCGCCTCCCGGTGGCCTTGCTACACTGCGTGTTTGTCGAAGGTCGCGCCGTGAGGCGCAGTCGAGGAGAGCGTTACGCGTGAGTGATACCGCCGAGCCTGTCAGTGCCGATACCACCTTGGCCGCGTCCCAAGCAGCGGTGTTGGCGCGCCTGCACGATCAGCCCATCACCGAGCTGCCGGAAGATCTCTACATTCCGCCCGAGGCGTTGCGCGTCTTTCTCGAAACCTTCGAAGGGCCGCTGGATTTATTGCTGTACCTGATTCGGCGTCAGAACCTCGACATCCTGGGCATCGACGTAGCGGCCATCACGCATCAGTACATCGAATACGTCGAGCTGATGCGTGCGTTGGAGATCGATCTGGCCGGCGAGTATTTGCTGATGGCGGCGATGCTGGCGGAGATCAAGTCGCGCACGTTGTTGCCGCGTCCGCCCAAGGGCGAGGACGAGGATGCCGAAGATCCGCGCGCCGAGCTTATCCGCCGCCTGCAGGAGTACGAGCAGTTGAAGCTGGCCGCCGAGGGGCTGGGTGAATTGCCGCGCGAAGGGCGTGATTGGGTAGCGGCGCAGGCTGCGCTGCCCACGCTCGAGACCCGAGTGGTTCATCCCAAGGTCGAGCTGGATGAGCTTCTGCATGCCCTGTCGGGATTGCTCAAGCGGGCCGAGTTTCAGCAGTCTCACCAGATCAGCCGCGAGGTGCTATCCACCCGCGAGCGCATGTTACGTGTCATGGAGCAGTTGGACGGCCAACGTTATACCCCGTTTGAGGCGTTGTTCACGCTTGAGGAAGGGCGTGCGGGCGTGGTGGTGACCTTCATGGCGATTCTCGAGCTGGCCAAGGAGGCGATGATCGAGATCGCGCAGAACGCGCCGCTGTCGCCGATTCATGTGCGAGCCCGGCTAGTGGCCGAGGCGGTTGACGACACCGCTGCGACGGATGATGGCGATGGCGGAGAAAGCGCCTTCGCCGATGCCGAAGAGGACCCCTGATGAACGAGGCGCCGACGTCTCTCGACGAAGTCTGCGAAGCGGCGTTGCTGGCCGCTGGCGCACCGCTGACCGCCGAACGCCTGGAGAGTCTGTTCTACGAGCGTGAGCGCCCATCGCGCGGTGAGCTGCGCGATGCCTTGGCGCGCCTGGGCGAACGCCTCGAGCATAGCGCTCTGGAACTCATCGAGACCGCATCTGGGTTTCAAGTGCGTATTCGTGCCCATTTTTCTCCGTGGATATCGCGACTGTGGGATGAAAAGCCGCAACGCTATTCGCGTGCGCTGCTGGAGACCTTGGCGCTGATCGCCTATCGTCAACCCGTCACCCGTGGCGATATCGAGGAGGTACGCGGGGTCTCGGTGAGCAGTTCGATCATGCGTACCTTGACCGAGCGGGGATGGATCCGCGTCGTGGGACAGCGTGACGTGCCGGGGCGGCCCTCGGTCTATGCCACCACGCGTGCCTTTCTCGACGACTTCGGCCTCAAGACCCTCGATGCCTTGCCGCCGATGCACGAACTCAAGGAATTCGAGACGCGTTTTGAGGAGGCTCTCGGGCACGATAAGGAAACGCTGGGTCAGGATGAGGCGGATCATCCATCGGCGCGTGACAGTCACGCCGATAACGTCGAGAATACGTCACCGGTAGAGGGGGCGTCGCAGGCAACGTCGCCATCCGAGACCGAGTCAGACGCGATAGAGACGACAGATACGACGACGGCCGGGACGGCCGACGATCAGCACGCCGGGACGGCGTCCGAGCGGTCGGGAGTGAGCTTCGCTGAGCTCGAAGCTCGCCTGGCTGAACGCGCCCGCCGACGGGAAGAGGAAGCCGGGGCGTCGTCTACCGAGGGTGACGACAACGCTTTGGACGCGGCGGACGCGGAACATTCAACAGACGAGACAACGTTCGATTCATGAACACGCCTACCGAAAAATTGCAGAAGGTACTGGCCCGTGCGGGCTTCGGCTCGCGCCGTGAGATGGAAACCGCCATCAGCGATGGCCGCGTCAAGGTCAATGGTCAGGTCGCGACACTGGGCGATCGCATCGAGACGCGTGACCGGGTCACCCTCGACGAGCGCTCCGTCAATCTGCGCGATGCCGAGGAAGTGCCGCGGCGCGTCATCATGTACAACAAGCCTGAGGGCGAGTTGTGCACGCGCCGCGATCCCGAAGGACGGCGGACTGTCTTCGATCGTTTGCCGCGCCTCAAGGGAGAGCGTTGGATCGCCATCGGTCGCCTGGATATCAATACCAGCGGTTTGTTGTTATTTACCACTGACGGCGAACTCGCGAACCGCTTGATGCATCCCTCCACGCAGGTCGAGCGTGAATACGCGGTACGCGTGATGGGCGGCGTTCGTCCGGAGAACGTGACCGCCATGACCGAGGGAGTGATGCTTGAAGATGGTCCGGCGCGTTTCACCGATGTTCAGGAGTTCGGCGGCGAAGGCATCAATACGTGGTTCCACGTGGTGATTCTCGAGGGGCGCAATCGCGAGGTGCGGCGTCTCTGGGAGTCGCAAGAGCTCACGGTGAGCCGCCTTAAACGCGTTCGTTACGGCAATATCTTTCTCGATAAACGCGCCAAGGCGGGGGAGTGGGTCGAGCTGTCCCAGGAAGAAGTAGACGACCTGGCGCAATTGGCAGGTCTGTCGGCGCGCAAGGTACCCGCGTTGACACCCGACGAGAAGAATCGCTGGAGCCGCGACAAGAACAAGCGTCGCCCGGTCAATGCCATGCGCAAGCCGAAGAGCTCGCGGCGCTCGCGGTGAGCGGCTTTTCAGCAAAAAAATCTTGTCAATGTCGAGTATTATCAGTACTATGTGCGCCCTATCGAGACGGGTCGTTAGCTCAGTGGTAGAGCAGTTGGCTTTTAACCAATTGGTCGTAGGTTCGAATCCTACACGACCCACCATTGGCAAGCGTCCTTGAATGGCGTGGTGCAAGGTACGTTTCGAAGACCCGGCGGCGGGTCGTTAGCTCAGTGGTAGAGCAGTTGGCTTTTAACCAATTGGTCGTAGGTTCGAATCCTACACGACCCACCATTGCCGCCGACAACTGTCTGAACGGGCAAGTTATGGGTCGTTAGCTCAGTGGTAGAGCAGTTGGCTTTTAACCAATTGGTCGTAGGTTCGAATCCTACACGACCCACCAGCATTCAACCCCGCCTCGCATGAGGCGGGGTTTTTGCGTTCTGGGCGCCTGCGACGATGATGACATGCGTGCGAGCACAAGGCTGGCAAGCCGGCATCGACGGGCAGTATCATGAAGTCGGGTGCGCTGTGTCCGCGAAGAGATCGCGGCGCGACGCTTCTCGTTATGCAGGGGGAGCCCCTGCCAGTCACAGTGGTAGACACGATGACGATCATGACACCGAAAGCGCCCGAAGCGGCGTCGCCGTTGGTCCGGGCGTATTCTCCGGTCGCGCCGAGTGCACAGGCACGTGCGCAGACCGACACGATAAAGCGTTTGCTGCGCGAGCGTAATGCCACCCTGGTGGCGCATTACTACACCGACGATGCCATTCAGCAGTTGGCCGAGGAAAGCGGCGGCTGTGTGGCCGATTCCTTGGAGATGGCGCGCTTCGGCGCTCGGCACTCGGCCACGACCCTGGTGGTGGCGGGCGTCCGCTTCATGGGTGAGACCGCCAAGATCCTGTCCCCCGAGAAAACAGTGCTGATGCCCACGCTGGAAGCGACCTGCTCGCTGGATGACGGCTGTCCGGCGGATGAGTTCGCGGCGTTCTGCGATGCGCATCCCGACCGTACGGTCGTGGTCTATGCCAATACCTCGGCGGCGGTCAAGGCGCGCGCGGATTGGGTAGTGACCTCGTCGATCGCGGTCGAGGTCATCGAGCATCTCCAGGCCTGCGGCGAAAAGATCCTGTGGGCGCCGGACAAGCACCTGGGACGTTATATCCGCGAGCGTACCGGCGCCGACATGCTGCTTTGGGATGGCGCCTGCATCGTGCACGAGGAGTTCAAGGCCCAGGGTGTGCGGGATCTCAAGAAGGTTTACCCCGACGCCGCCTTGCTGGTGCATCCGGAGTCGCCGATGGGGGTGATCGAGCTGGCCGACGTAGTGGGCTCGACCTCGCAGCTGATCAAGGCTGCACGCGAACTCGACCAACAGCGCCTGATCGTGGCCACCGACCGCGGCATCTTCTACAAGATGCAGCAGGCGGTCCCGGACAAAACGCTTTTCGAGGCGCCTACGGCGGGCAACGGCGCGACCTGCCAGAGTTGCGCGCACTGCCCGTGGATGGCGATGAATGACCTGGATCGCCTCGAACGCGCTCTTAGTGAAGGCGGTGGCGAGATTCACATCGAGGCGGGGCTGCGCCAGCGGGCCCTCAAGCCCCTGGAGCGGATGCTGACGTTCGGTCGCTGAGCCCGCCAGGTCAATCAACGGCCGTATGAGGACCGTCAAAGCATTTCGGTACGCACGACGCGCATCGATAGGTCGACGGCTTTGACGTCCTTGGTCAGCGCGCCGATGGAGATGCAGTCGACCCCGGTTTCGGCGATATCACGCAGGGTGGCCTCGCTGACATTGCCGGAGGCTTCCAGGCGGCTGCGTCCAGCCGTACGTGCGACTGCCTCGCGCAGCGTCTCGAGATCGAAGTTGTCGAGCATGATGGTGTCTGCGCCGGCGGAGAGTGCGGCGTCGAGCTCGTCGAGCGTTTCTACTTCTACTTCCACCGGCAGGTCGCTGGCGATGCGGCGCGCGGTGGTGACGGCTTTGGCAATATCGCCACAGGCGGCGATATGGTTTTCCTTGATCAAAAAGGCGTCGTGTAGCCCGAGGCGGTGGTTATGGCCGCCACCGCAGGTGACGGCGTATTTCTGCGCCAGGCGCAGGCCGGGCAGGGTCTTGCGCGTATCCAGCAGTGCCACACCGGTGTCGGCGACCCACGCCCTGTAATCGCGTGTGCGCGTCGCCGTACCTGAGAGTGTCTGCAGCAGGTTGAGGGCTGCTCGCTCTCCGGTCAGCAGGCTGCGCGCAGGGCCTTCCAGTTCGAGAAATGTCTCCTCGGGCGCCAGGGCATCGCCATCGGCGGCATGCCAATGTAGCTTGACGCTTGGGTCGAGACGCCGATAAAGCTCGTCGACCCAGGCCATCCCGCATAGCACCGCGTCCTCGCGGGCCGCGACGCGTGCCCAGGCCCATTGCTTGGCGGGAATCAGCTGTGCAGTGATGTCGCCGGGGCCGACGTCCTCGGCCAGCAGGCGGGCAGCACTGGTGCGGATATCCTCCGCGAGAGCTTCGCGATATTGCATGTCAGGCGCCTTTCTTTGATGTGCGACAATAGGAACATTATATCGGGATCACGGCGATTCGGTCAGGGGTATGCTGGCCATCCGGGCGGATTCCGACAAGTACGTCCCGAGAAGTACGTTTCGAGGCGTACTTTTAGGGAAATACGCCCCGACAAGATAGGAGCAGGCATGCGGGTCGACAATCACTGGCTCACGACGGCGCGACATGTTGTCTCGCCCAATCAGAACGTGCGCCCCGAAGGGGAGGTGTCGGCATTGGTGCTGCATGCCATCAGCCTGCCGCCGGGACACTTCGGTGGCGATGCCATCGAGCGTTTGTTTACCAATCGTCTCGATCCCGCCGCGCATCCTTACTTTGGTACGATTCACACCTTGCGGGTCTCGGCGCATGTGCTGATTCGTCGCGACGGCGAGGCGGTGCAGTTCGTGGGGTTCGACCGGTGCGCCTGGCATGCCGGTCGCTCGCGCTGGTGGGATGGCCAGCGTGAACGTCGTGAACTCAACGACTTCAGTATCGGTATCGAGTTGGAGGGCGATGACATTCATGCTTATCGTGACGCGCAGTATCGCTGCCTGGTGCGTGTGTTCAGTGCCTTGCGAGCGCAATATCCTGCCTTGAGTGGCGAGCGGATCACCAGCCATGCGCGTATCGCGCCGTTGCGCAAGACCGATCCTGGCCCGGCCTTTGACTGGGTCTATTTTTACCGTTGTCTCGAGGAGGTAGTGGGCACGGCGTCCTGAAGTACCGCATGCGTGTAAATTCACTACCTCGTGTAAACCTTTGTCGAATTCCTGCGGGATGGCCTAAGCGGACATGGGCAATAAGTCTTTAGCGGGCATGGGCAATATGTCTTTTGTAGGCCGCTTGCGGCCTATCGAATTGGCAGCAGACAGCGTTTGCGGTATCGTCGTGACCTGAATTCGTGCGTCTTGCACGCCCCGCTGTAAGGAAATTACAGAAAGTTTTCTCGGAGACACGACCCAAAGAAGGTCGCGCCCGCACTGAAGAGCGCCACAGGCCCCATCGCGACGGGCCATGACCGACATACAATCTTCATTCGGAGAGACGTCTATGAGTCTGGAGGCAAAAAACGATCTCGATCCGATCGAAACCACGGAATGGCTGGATTCCTTGGCCTCGGTCATCGAGCATGAGGGCGAAGAGCGCGCTCGTTACATCATGAGCCGCTTGGCGGATCGTCTGCGTCGCGATGGCTCTTCACCCCCCTTTTCCGGGACCACGCCGCATCGCAATACCATCCCGGTGCATCGTGAAGCCAAGATGCCCGGCGATATGTTCATCGAGCGCAAGATTCGTTCGGCGATTCGTTGGAACGCGATGGTGCAGGTGTTGCGTGCCAACAAGAAGCACAAGGGCCTGGGCGGTCATATCGCCAGTTATCAGTCCAGTGCCACGCTTTATGAAGTCGGTTTCAACCACTTCTTCCGTGCCGATAACGGTGACCACAAGGGCGACCTGCTGTATATCCAGGGGCACGTCACGCCGGGTATCTATGCTCGCTCGTTCCTGGAAGGCCGTCTGACGCAGGAGCAGATGGATAACTTCCGTCAGGAAGTCGACGGCGAGGCCCTGCCGTCCTACCCGCACCCGTATCTGATGCCGGATTACTGGCAGTTCCCCACGGTCTCCATGGGACTGGGGCCGATCCAGGCGATCTACCAGGCCCACGTGATGCAGTACCTGCATTCGCGTGAGCTCGAGGACATGCAGGACCGCAAGGTCTGGGCCTTCCTCGGCGACGGCGAGTGCGACGAGCCGGAATCGCTGGGCGCGCTGCATCTGGCCAGCCGCGAGAAGCTCAATAATCTGATCTTCGTCATCAACTGCAACCTGCAGCGTCTCGATGGGCCGGTACGCGGCAATTCGCGCGTCATCGACGAGCTCGAAGGGGTCTTCCGCGGTGCCGGTTGGAACGTGATCAAGGTCGTCTGGGGTGGTCAGTGGGACCCGCTGTTCGAACAGGACACCAAGGGCATGCTGCAAAAGCGCATGGACGAGGCGGTCGACGGCGAGTACCAGAACTACAAGGCTCAGGGTGGCAAGTACACTCGCGATCAGTTCTTCGGTAAATACGATGAAACGGCGGAGATGGTCAAGGACTACTCCGACGAGCAGATCTTCCGTCTCAATCGTGGCGGTCACGATCCGCAGAAGATCTACGCGGCCTACCATGAAGCGGTCAACAATGCCGGCAATCGTCCTACCGTGATCCTGGCGCACACCGTCAAGGGCTATGGCATGGGCGGCGGCAGCGGCGAAGCTGACATGGAAGCGCACCAGATCAAGTCGATGGATAACGAAGCCCTCAAGGCGTTTCGCGATCGTTTCGGCGTGCCGATTTCTGACGAGCAGATCGAAAGCGGTGACATCCCTTACTATAAGCCTGACGACGATAGCCCGGAGATGAAGTATCTGCATCTCCAGCGCGAGAAGCTCGGCGGCTTCTTGCCGGCGCGCAAGAACGACTTCGAGGCACTCGAGATTCCCGGGCTCGACGACAAGATGTTCGCCAGCCAGCTCAAGGGCTCTGGCGACCGCGAAGTGTCCAGCACCATGTCCTTCGTGCGTGTGCTCAACGGCCTGGTCAAGAACAAGCAACTGGGCTCGCGCGTGGTACCGATCATTCCCGACGAAGCGCGTACCTTCGGGATGGAAGGCATGTTCCGCCAGTTGGGTATCTACGCCGCCGAAGGACAGAAGTATGAGCCCACGGATGCCGGCCAGATCATGTACTACCGCGAGGACCAGAAGGGTCAGATCCTCGAGGAAGGCATCACCGAAGCCGGTTCCATTTCCGCCTGGATTGCAGCAGCGACGGCTTATTCCAACCACCACCTGCCGTTGATTCCGTTCTACGTCTATTACTCGATGTTCGGTTATCAGCGTGTCGGTGACCTGATCTGGGCCGCCGGTGATCTGCAGGCGCGCGGCTTCATGATTGGCGGTACTGCCGGACGCACGACTATCAACGGCGAGGGCCTGCAGCATCAGGACGGCCACAGCCACATCCTGATGTCGGCCGTGCCGTCGTGCCGTGCCTATGACCCGTGCTATGGCCACGAGGTCGCGGTGATCATGCAGGATGGTCTGAAGCGCATGTTCCAGGACAAGGAAAACTGCTTCTACTATCTGACCGTGATGAACGAGAACTACCCGCATCCGGAAATGCCGAAGGGCAGCGAAGAGGGCATCGTTCGCGGCATGTATCTGCTTCAGGAAGGCAAGAAGGACGGCCGCAAGAAGCAGCCACGCGCTCAGCTCATGGGCAGCGGGACGATTCTGCGCGAGGTCGAAGCCGCCGCCGAGATGCTGGCGAACGAGCACGACGTCGTCGCCGATGTGTGGAGTGTGACCAGCTTCAACGAGCTGCGTCGTGAAGCGCTCGAATACGACCGGTTGCAGTTCCTCGACTACGATGAGAAGCGTGAGAAGCCGTGGGTGTCACAGCAGCTGAAAGATGTCGAGGGGCCGGTTATCGCCTCGACCGACTACATGAAGCTCTACGCCGATCAGATTCGTGCCTGGGTGCCGAGCGACTTCCATGTGCTGGGCACCGATGGTTTCGGGCGTTCCGACACGCGTGACGCGCTGCGTCGTTTCTTCGAGGTCGACCGCTACTACGTGACCATTCAGGCGCTGCGTGCGCTGGCCAACCGCGGTGAGATCGACGCCAAGGTCGTCAATGATGCCATGAAGAAATACGACATCGACCCCACCAAGCCCAGCCCGCTGGTGTCTTGAACCCCGTTGATGTCATGGGCTGAAGTGTCCCATCAAGGTGCCGCCACCGGTTAGATGTGGTGGCGGCCATGGCCAGATTGCCTGGTCTGGTCGTATTGCCCGGGTGCGATGTGTTGCCGGGACGACCAGACTGCCAGATTGGAAAGGAGCGCGACCTTGAGTAGCGAAATCATCAAAGTTCCCGATATCGGCGGTAGTGACGGCGTCGAGATCATCGAGGTGGCGGTGTCCGAAGGCGATGTCATCGTCGCCGAGGACGCCATGATCACGCTGGAGTCCGACAAGGCCAGCATGGACGTCCCGGCGCCCAAGGGCGGCAAGGTCGTCAAGATGTTGGTCAAGGAAGGCGATAGCGTCTCCGAAGGTGACGATATCCTCGAGCTCGAAGCCGAAGGTGGTGGCGACGGGCAGAGCGATAGCGATGCCGACGAGTCCTCTCAGGACGATGCCAAGTCTCAGGACGAAGCCGAGCCTGAGAAGGCGGCGCCGAAGAAGCAATCTTCCGGTGGCGGCAAGCGCACCGTTGAAGTGAAGGTACCGGACATCGGCGGTGGCGAAGGTGTCGAGATCATCGAGGTGCCGGTCAGCGAAGGCGACGACGTCAACGCTGAAGACTCGCTGATTACGCTGGAATCCGACAAGGCCTCCATGGACGTGCCGAGCCCCTACAGCGGCAAGCTCGTCTCGCTGGCGGTCAAGGAGGGCGACAGCGTCTCCGAGGGTGACCTGATCGGCAGCATGGAGATCGTCGATGAAGGTGACGACGCCGCTACTGACGAAGCGCCGGCGGAAGACGATTCCGGCAGTGCCGAGTCAGACGCGGGTGCCGAGGATCAAGACGCCGACGACGAGACACAAGAAAATGGTGACGAGGGTGGCCGCAAGGAACTCCGCGTCCCCGATATCGGCGGCAGCGAAAACGTGCCGGTCATCGAGCTGGCGATCAGCGAAGGTGATGAGATCAGCGAGGAAGACACACTGATCACGCTGGAATCCGACAAGGCCTCCATGGACGTGCCCAGCCCCTACAAGGGCAAGGTGGTCGAGGTCTCGGTCAAGGAAGGCGATAGCGTCTCCGAGGGCGACTTGATCGGCTATATCGACGTGGCCGGCGCCAAGAAGCCGGCCAAGAAAGCCGATGCCGGCAAGAAGTCCGACGCTGGCAAGGCGGATCAGAAGGCCGACTCCGGTCAGCAAAAAGCTAGTGCTTCCAAGTCGACGCCGTCTACCAAGCAGCCCACGGGTGAACCGAGCCCCGAGGCGCGTCACAAGCAAGGCGAGGAAAAGACCGCCGGCGCGCATGTGCATGCCGGTCCGGCGGTGCGCATGCTGGCCCGCGAACTGGGCGTCGATCTGGCTCAGGTGACGCCCACCGGGCCCAAGCGTCGCGTGCTGAAGGAAGACGTGCAAGGCTATGTCAAGACCGCCCTTCAGCAGCGTTCCAGCAGGGCCGGAAGCACTGCTGCGCCGAGTGGCGGTGCGGGCATCCCAGCGGTGCCGGATATCGACTTCAGCCAGTTCGGTGAGGTCGAGGAAAAGCCCATGGGCCGCCTGATGAAAGCCGGCGCGGCCAACCTGCACCGCAGTTGGCTCAACGTGCCGCACGTCACGCAGTTCGACGAGGCGGACATCACCGAGCTTGAAGCCTTCCGCAAGTCGATGAAGGACGAGGCTGCCAAGCAGGACGCCAAGCTCACGCCGCTGCCGTTCATGATCAAGGCCTGTGCCTACGCCTTGCAGAAATTCCCGCAGTTCAACGTCAGCCTGAAGAGCGACGGCGAAACGCTGGTACAGAAGCACTACGTGCACATCGGCATTGCCGTGGACACGCCGGACGGCCTGATGGTCCCGGTGATCCGCAACGCCGACCAGAAATCGCTGATCGATCTTGCCAAGGAATCGGTCGAACTGGCCGGCAAGGCACAGTCGAAGAAGCTCAAGCGCGAAGAGATGACCGGTGGCTGCTTCACCATCTCCAGCTTGGGCTCCATCGGCGGTACCGCCTTCACGCCCATCGTCAATGCACCGGAAGTCGCCATCCTCGGCATTTCCAAGGCACAGACGAAACCCGTATGGGACGGCGCCGAGTTCGCGCCGCGGCTGATGATGCCGCTGTCGCTGTCCTACGACCACCGGGCGGTCAACGGTGCCGACGCGGCTCGCTTCACGGCCTTCCTGGCCCAGGCGCTGAGCGATATTCGTCGCCTGTTGATGTGATCCAGGCACATAGGTGACGTGATAGAAGCGGCCTCCTAAGGGGGCCGCTTTTTTATGTCGCGACAAATAAAGCCGCTGTCAGGCGCGCTACGAAAGTGCAACGCTTCAGGCAACTCTATGAAAAAAGACGAATTATGGCGATTGGAGCAGGCCGAGCCCGGGGCGGGCGTGCTTGTGCCGCTTGAGCCGTGCAGGTATCGTCATGGGCCATTCCCAAGGCGATGGTGTGTGCTTCATGGAGCATGCCATGGCTAATAACGAACATGTGATGACTCGTTCAAGGAGCACTATCGATGCGTTTGATCTTGTTGGGCGCCCCGGGCGCAGGCAAGGGCACCCAGGCCCAATTCATCTGCGAATATTTTGACATTCCGCAGATCTCCACCGGCGACATGTTGCGTACGGCGGTCAAGGAGGAAAGTGAACTGGGGCTCAGGGTCAAGGAGATCATGAACAGCGGCGGTCTGGTGTCTGACGACATCATCATCTCGCTGGTCAAGGAGCGTATCGCCCAGCCTGATTGCGCCAACGGCTTCCTGTTCGATGGTTTCCCACGCACGATTCCCCAAGCCGATGCCATGAAAGATGCTAACGTCAAGCTCGACCATGTGCTGGAAGTCGCCGTGGATGACGAAGAAATCGTCAAGCGCCTTGCGGGTCGCCGGGTGCATCCGGGCTCTGGGCGTGTCTATCACGTCGAGTATCAACCGCCCAAGGAAGAGGGCAAGGATGACGTGACGGGTGAAGCGATCGTGCTGCGCGAAGACGATCAGGAATCGACCGTGCGCAACCGCTTGTCCGTTTACCATGAACAGACCGAGCCGCTGGTGAAGTATTACCGCGAATGGGCCCAGCAAGACCCGCAAAGCGCGCCATCCTACCACCGTGTGGAAGGTACTGGCAGCGTCGCGTCGATCCGCCAGCAGGTGCTGACGGCGCTCGAGGGATAAGCCTCCGTTCCTGCCGCGCGGCGTCCCTGGCGCCGCGCAATGACGACCTGCGTCAAACATTGCGTCGAGTAGTGTGCCGGGCGTTTTGCCAATGACCGATGGCACGTTTATAGTGCGGGCTCACCCGTTGCTCGATGATCGCTGATGCCCACTCTGTTGGCCTTGGATGCCTCTACTAGCGCCTGTTCCTGCGCCCTGTGGCGCGATGGCCATGTCATCTCCCGTTATCGTGATGCCCCGCGTCAGCACACCCAACTCCTGATGCCGATGGTCGATGACGTGCTGGCTGAGGCGGGCGTAGGGCTCTCCGATCTTGATGCGTTGGCATACGGTCGTGGGCCGGGCTCGTTTACCGGTTTGCGCATCGCTGCCGGGACGGCGCAGGGGCTGGCTTTCGCGCTCGAGTGCCCCTTGATCGGCGTCTCCACCTTGGAAGCCTTGGCGCTTGCTGCCCATCGGCGTCTCTATGCGCGCTATGTGGTGGCGGCAATGGACGCCCGCATGGATGAGATCTATGCCGCGGCCTATCGCTGTCACGATGGCGTACTCGAGCCGCTTATGGAGGAAGCCGTGTTGGCACCGGAGCGGGTGCGCCTGCCTGTCGCTTCCCACGATGTCGATTGGGTCGGCATCGGCTCGGGCTGGACCTTACGCGAGCGTATGCCCGTGGAAGTGCAGTCGGCGCTTGGCCAGTGCCTGAGTGAACCGCAGCCAGCTGCCGAGGATATGATCCATCTGGCCGTGCGGGCTTGGCAGTCGGGCGAACTCCCGTCGCCCGACGTGGCGGTTCCGGTGTATCTGCGCAATGAGGTGGCATGGCAGCGCGGCTAAGCGTTTCTTAAGCTCTCGAGAATAATAATGGCGTGCTCGCACGCTCGTACGCAGCGTCATGTTTTTCGTTGCTTCAAGGACACTTCATGGATTGGTTGCACGTCGTTGCGCTGGCCATCATTCAAGGCCTTACCGAATTCCTGCCCATTTCGTCATCCGCTCACCTGATTCTCCCGTCGCAGTTGCTGGGTTGGCCCGATCAGGGATTGGCCTTCGATGTTGCTGTACATGTCGGCTCGTTAGCCGCGGTGGTGCTGGTCTTTCATCGTGAAGTGACTCGAATCGTGCGTGATTGGGTGGCGCAGTGTCGCGGTGCACCAGCGACGCCGGAAAGCCGCCTGGGCTGGGCGGTGATTATCGGCACCCTGCCGGCCGTCATCATCGGTTTTCTGCTGGAAAGTGTCATCGCGTCATATCTTCGCGCCTCGCTGGTGATCGCCATCACCACCCTGGTTTTCGGGCTGCTGCTGTGGTGGGCGGATGTACGCGGTAGTCGCCAGCATGCGTTGACCGCGATGTCGCTGCGCAATGCGCTGATCATCGGGCTCGCCCAGGCCTTGGCATTGATTCCCGGGACGTCGCGCTCGGGCATCACGATCACGGCGGCCTTACTGCTGGGCTTCACCCGCCAGGCCGCCGCGCGTTTCTCGTTCTTGCTGTCGATCCCGTTGATTCTCGCCGCCGGTTCGCTCAAGGGCATCGAGCTTGTCGAAGCGGGCGAGGGTGTGGCCTGGGGCACGATCATCGCGGGGACGCTGATGTCGTTCGTCGCGGCGTGGCTGTGTATCAAGTTGTTCCTGGCCGCGTTGGATCGCATCGGCATGCTGCCGTTCGTCATCTACCGCCTGATTCTGGGCGTCGTGCTGCTGGTGTGGGTGGCATGAGTGAACGGGTCACGGCCATCGGTGAGCCGGTACGTGCGCTGGCTGCGCGGCTCGGGCTGCCCTGGCAGCCCGAGGCAGATGCCGACACTGCCTTGTACTTGGTCATGAGCGATGAGGGCCTAGCGCTGTCGGGCGACACGCGTCGCTATGGCGCGCCGATTCGAGTCGATTTCGCCGCTGGCAAAGTCGCGCACCGACGCCGCTTTGGCGGCGGGCGTGGGCAACTGATCGCCAAGGCATGCGGACTGGCGCACGGCGTGACACCGAGCATCGTCGATGCCACGGCGGGGCTGGGGCGTGATGCCTTCGTGCTGGCGAGCCTCGGCGCCCAGGTGTTGCTGATCGAGCGCGTGGCAGCGATTTACGCCCTGCTCGAAGATGGCGTGCGGCGTGCCCAAGCGGATGATGAGGCCGCCGAGATCGTGGCGCGCATGCGAGTGGCGAATGGCGATGCTGCGCGTGAGCTGGCGCCCCTGGTGGCGCATCACGACGTCGCGCCGCAGGTGGTACATCTCGACCCTATGTTTCCACACCGCGACAAGAGTGCGCTGGTCAAGAAGGAGATGCGCGTTTTCCGCGAACTGGCCGGTGGCGATGATGACGCGCCACGTCTGCTGGAAGCCGCTCTGCAGGTCGCTACGCACCGGGTGGTGGTCAAGCGCCCACGCCGCGCGCCGCCACTTGAGGGCCCCGCGCCCGATCACGTTCTCGAGGGCAAGACCAGCCGCTATGATCTCTATGTGCATCGCAGCCTGAAACCCGCGTGACCGTCATCATCTAACGCCCGATACTACGATGGCTGGCGATGTACCAGTTGGGTCAGGCGGTGGCGCAGGCTGGGATCAAAGAGCGCCTGCCCGCGACGCTGAGCGCTTTCGAGCGAGCTGTCATAGCACAGCGTGTCGTTTTCCTGCCATAACCAGCCCTGTGCCTCGAGGGTGTCGAGCAAGCCGCTGAAGAGACGTTTGTCGAAGAACTCCGGCGCGTTGAGCCCGGAGAGCAGGGTGAGACGTTCAGCCAACTGACGGCTTTGTTCCTCCAATGCCTCGCGGGTCAGGGTGCCGCTTCCCTCGCGCAGCAGTACGGCCAGCAGCAGATAACCGCGCTCCAGGGTCGGTTGTACCAGCCGCCCCAGCAGGCGCAGGTGTTCGCTGCTGGCCAGATGCCCCGCCGGGCGCTCCCAGGCGTGATCGGTCTCGATCAGCAGATCCTCCGATGCCAGCGCTGCCAGAGCGCGTTCCAGGCGTGGCGCGAAGGCTTCAAAGGGCAGGTGGAATTCATGTGCGAGCACCGGCCAGGCGGGGCCCAGCAGCGTGAGCAACTCTTGCGTATTAAAACGGGTGTTATGCCGATACGCGAAGGCGACCAGCGCCATGTCGATGAATAGATGCAAGACGTTATTGCGATACCAGGTCAATAAAGTGGCTTGCTCCGGCGTGGCGAGTACGAGTTCGCCGAGTGCCTGTTGGCGGCACTCGATGAATGCCAATTGAGCGGTGTGGGAAATCCAGTCCCGAGGTTCGCCCGCGGGCAGGGTGATACGTTCACCGCCCGGGAGATGCCGTCTCAGGTCCACCAGCAAGCGCATATGACGCTCGAGCAGGTCGGCCTCGATGGCGTGGTGCGAATTGGCCAGCAGTCCCAGAGCGACCAGCGAGACCGGCGTGATAGCCGCTGCGGCGTTGACGCGTTGGGCCAGGATAGACCCCAGCGCGGGCACGGCCTGATTAATCCAGTCGGGGCGCGTTTGACGGCGGTTGTCCCGCCAATCGGGGACCTGGCGGTCGAGAAAGCCGCTGAGCATGAGCGGTTCGCCGACATTGACCGTGACATGCCCGTACGACTGGCGTAGACGACGCACGATGCGCAACAGATCGAAGGGCGATTCCTTCCTCTTGTGCCCGCCGCGCAATTCCTTGAGGTAGCTGCCGCTTTCCAGCACTTTCTCGTAGCCGACATAGACCGGCACGAAGGCGACCTCGCGGCGGGGGTCGCGGGCGAAGGAGCGTAGGGTCATGGCCAGCATGCCTGGGCGCGGTGCCAGCATGCGCCCGGTGCGCGAGCGTCCGCCTTCGATGAAGTACTCCAGTGGGTGCCCACGCGAGATCAGGCGATGCACGTATTCGTTGAACACCGCCGCGTAGAGGCGGTTGTCACGAAAGCTGCGGCGCAGGAAGAAAGCCCCGCCACGACGTAGCAAAGCGCCGATCACCGGCATGTCGAGGTTGCGGCCCGCCGCGATGTGCGGCGGCATCAATCCTTCGCGAAATAGTACGTAGGACAACAGCAGGTAGTCGATATGGCTGCGATGACAGGGCACATAGATCAATTCATGATCGCCGGCCAGTGCCTTGACGTCATCGAGTCCGTTCACGGTGACGCCGTTGTAGAGGCGATTCCAGAGCCGGCGTAGCAGCTGGTAGAGGAAACGCAGCACGGGGTACGAGGTGTTGGAAGCAATCTCGCGGCCATAGCGCAACGCGCGGCGGGTTTCACGCGCGGGGCTTGTGCCGCGGGCGGTGGCCGCATCGGCGATCGCCTGGCGCACTTGTGGACTGTCGACCACGCCGCGGATCAGCGTATTGCGATGCGAAAGATCGGGACCCAGCACGCGAGCGCGTACACGACGAAAGTGAACGCGTAGTACGCGTGCCGTCTTGCGCTGGGCGACCGGTAGCGAACGTGTCTCGACCAACGTGCGTAGTTGCAACGGTGCGCCGATATGTACCTGCACATGCTTGCCATTGATCGCCATCGACAAGAGTCGGCGCAGGCGTCCGCTCCACTGCCAGCTATCCGCTGCGAGCAATTTCCAGAAGCCGAAGTCCTTGCCTGGGGCACGCCCCCAGAACATGCTTACCGGCACGAGCTGGATATCTCGATCGGGTGCGTCGGCTAGCTCTGCCAGCAAGGTGTCGAGATGCAGAGAGCGTCGTCCGTGTATCTGCGTCAGCCCGCGACTGAGCCGGGGCAGGGCGATACAAGCGTGAAGGTACGTCTCGCCGAGCGCGACACTGCCTCGGGCACTGGGCAGGCCCTCGCGGTGTGTTATCAGTTCGAGTGCCAGTCTGTCCGAAAAGGCGGGGTGCGGGAGCACGTAGATCGTTGGCCGCGTGGCATCGAGCGCGAGCTGCTGCGCTTCGACATGACGGTAGTCGAGCCAGTGGTCGAGCAGGGTGCGGCACAGGGCGTGCAAGGGAGCGAGGAGCGTGCGTAGAACAGCCATCCATTAGCCTTGAAGGAACGCGATAAAGCAGTATAGCTAGCCAGGTCCAGGCGGGGTAGGCCCAAGGCTGGCGCTTTTAAGCGACGTTGCAAACGTGCGTCAATACGCATGACCAAGCCGCTGCGCAGGCGGCGAATCAAGGAGACACCATGCGCGGACGTTGGCAGGTAGGCAACCGTTTCACCTTATTGCCGGAAGGCAAGCGTTTTCTTCCCGCCTTGTTCTCAGCCATCGATGAAGCGCGCACTACGCTTTATCTCGAACTCTATCTGATGGAATCGGGCACGCTCGCCACGCGGGTGATCGATGCCTTGTGCACGGCGGCTGGGCGGGGTATCACGGTGCTGGTACTGCTCGATGGCTACGGTTCGATGAAGCTCGCGCATGCGGACCGCGAGCGCTTGCGCGAAGCAGGCGTGACGTTGCGCTTCTTCAATCCGCTGGCCTGGCATCAACTGGGCAAAAATCTGTCGCGCGATCATCGCAAGCTGCTGATCGTCGACGAGCAACTGGCTTTTACTGGTGGTTTCGGCGCCGTCGATTCCTTCATCGAGGCATGGTATGAAGTCGCCGTACGTATCGAGGGACCGGTCGTCGCGGATTGGACCAGACTGTTCGCGCAGCTCTGGGAGTCGCCCTTGACACGCCGCAAGGCAGCGCTGCGGTACTGGCCGTCCCCGCGCCACATCGCACCACTCACGGAGGACATGCGCGGGCGAATGATCAGTGGGCGTGGGCATCGTTACCAGGCGATCCGGCATTCGCTGCATCAGCGTATTGCCACTGCCGAGCGGCGGTTGTGGCTGTGCACACCCTACTTCGTGCCGACCTTCAGTCTGCGCCGACGCCTGATCCGTGCCGCGCGCCTGGGGCTCGACGTGCGCCTGTTGCTTCCGGGATCGCGCCATGACCATCCGGGTATTCGCTATGCTGGGCAGCGTTTCTACGCGCGACTGTTGCGGGCCGGGGTGCGCATCTACGAGTTTCAGCCGACCTTCATTCACGCCAAGTTCGTGCTGGTCGACGATTGGGCATCGATCGGCTCGTGCAATTTCGACCACTGGAGTCTGCAGTGGAATCTGGAGGCCAACCAGGAAGTCGAGGACGCCGGTTTCGCCCGCGACGTGGCGGCCCTGTTCGAGCGCAACTTCGCTGCCAGCGAGGAAAACCATTGGGATCAGTGGCGTCAGCGTCCATGGACTCAGCGCGGTCGTGAATGGATTTTCGGCACCCTCAACGGATGGATGACGCGATTGCGCTGAACGTGTGCTTAGCCGCGTCCCTTGCTGCCTGGCCGTCCGGCGGGTTTCTTCTTGCGCGGCGTGGGCTTGGGTTTTTCCTCGGGGACGCGGTAGTGCAGATAGAGATCCAGAATCAGCTCGGGTAGCTGCTTGACGAGTGCCTCGGCGCGAGTGCTGTCAGCGATCAGCTCGTGCATGTCGGGTTCGTCATCGAACAATCCCGACAACGCCATGAAGGGCAGCAGCAGTTCGGCGACCCGAGTTTCGTCGTGTTCAAACCAGGCGACTTCATTAAGGAATACGCCTTCCATGAAGCCCGCGCACCAATCGCCGATGGGCGTTTCCTCCGGGGCGATGTCGCCGAGCTCGAGATCGAACGGCAGTTCGGGTAGATGGCCGTGCTCGAGGGCTTCGATAGCGTTTTGCTTGAGTGTCTCGCAGAGGCCGAGAATCTGCTCGCGTTGCGCGGCGTCGGTGAACTGCGGTTCGCCATGGTAAAGCTCGGCGACCCAGGTCGTGGCCGGTGTCTCGATCGGCGCGATCGCGAGAGCGATGAGGAAGCCGTGCGTGCCGATCAAGTCGAGCGCTTCGGGATCGACCTGGTCGGATGCCAGGAAATCGTCGAGGGTCTCGAGCGCTGCGTCGTCGAGCAGTGGCATGGGGGGCGACGTCTCGGACATGATGGGCCTCTTGCAGGGAGCTGTCGGTGAGTGGTGGACGCCTGTCGCGTTGCGCGGCATTCTAGCATCCCATGATGTCTGTCACCTTGCCCTCTCCCGATAACGATTGGTTAGTGTCGCTCGACGAGCCGGCCCTGCACGAGGCGCTATATGCGCGTGTCGAGGCGGCTTGGCGCGTTGCCCTCGATGTTCATCCTTCTCTGCCGCGCCCCGGCGTGTGGTTGGATCTGCGTGGCAAGGGCGCCGGTCAGGCGCACTTCTCGCGCGGTGGTCTACGTTTCAATCCGGTCCTGCTGCGCGAGAACCGCCAGGCGTTCATGGTGGATGTGGTGCCGCATGAGATGGCGCATTGGCTGGTCTTCCATCTCGAGGGGCCGCCAGCGCGTCCGCACGGTCACGAATGGCGTACCGTCATGCGCAAGCTCTACGGTTTGCCACCACGTACCACGCATCGCTTCGATGTCACGCGTGCCAGTCCCGCGCCGTATTGCTACCGTTGTGGTTGTGTCACTGAGCATCATTTTTCCGCACGGCGTCATTCGCTGGCACAGCGAGGCACGAACTATCATTGCCGACATTGTCGACAGCGCTTGCACTTCGTTGCTAAAAAATGATGTAACTCAATGAATTAAAAAGAAAAAATGGTAATACCAAGGTCTAATAGGGAGCCAGGGGGGCTAGGGGTATATGCTGGTAACACATTCTTGGACGGTCACATTGGCAAGCGTGTGACCGATTATCCATTTCTCGACCTTTGCGAGGAAGCCATGACCGAACAGCAGAAAGTCTACCCGGTGGCGGAGGATTTCGCCGCCAATGCCTGGGCGGATAACGAGACGTATCTGAGCCTTTATCAGCGCTCCGTCGACGATCCCGAAGGCTTCTGGGCGGAACAGGCCGAGTCTCTGGATTGGTTCAAGGCGCCGACCAAGATCAAGAATACTTCATTCGCTTCTTCCAACGTGGATATTCGCTGGTTCGAGGATGGCGAGCTCAACGCTGCCTACAATTGTCTCGATCGCCATCTTGAGACCCGTGGCGATCAACCAGCGATCATCTGGGAAGGCGACGACCCGGGGCAGGACAAGACCATTACCTACCGCGAGCTGCATGCCGAGGTGTGCCGCTTGAGCAACGCCCTCAAGGAGATGGGAGTCACCAAGGGTGACACCGTCACGCTCTACATGCCGATGATCCCCGAGGCGTCGGTGGCCATGCTGGCGTGTGCGCGTATCGGGGCTATCCACTCGGTCGTATTCGGCGGTTTCTCGCCGGATGCTCTGGCTCAGCGCGTGGTCGATGCCCAGTCGCGGGTGGTCATCACCGCCGACGAGTCGGTACGTGGTGGCAAGCATGTGCCGCTCAAGGATAACGTCGACGCCGCGATGACTCGCGACGGTACCGATATCGTCGACAAGGTGCTGGTCGTGCGCCGCACCGGCGGGGAGATCGAATGGCATGACGACCGTGACGTCTGGTACCACGAGTGGGTCGAGCGCCAGTCCAGCGAATGCCCGGCGGAGAACATGAACGCCGAGGATGCGCTGTTCATTCTCTATACTTCCGGCTCTACCGGACGTCCCAAGGGGCTCAAGCACACCACCGGTGGCTATCTGCTCTATGCGGCGCTGACGCATCGCTACGTATTCGACTACCATGAGGGTGAGGTGTACTGGTGCAGCGCCGATGTGGGCTGGGTCACCGGACATAGCTACATCGTCTATGGTCCGCTGGCCAACGGCGCGACCACGCTGATGTTCGAAGGCGTGCCAAGCTATCCTTCGCATGGGCGTCTCGGCGAGATCATCGACAAGCACCAGGTATCGATCCTCTACACTTCGCCGACTGCCATCCGCGCGTTGATGGCGCATGGCGAGAACATCATGGACTCTAGCCGGCGTGACAGTCTGCGTGTACTGGGGTCGGTGGGCGAGCCGATCAATCCCCAGGCCTGGAGCTGGTTTCACAGTGTGATCGGCAATTCGCGCTGCCCGATCGTCGACACCTGGTGGCAGACCGAGACCGGTGGCATCATGATCACACCGTTGCCAGGGGCGACTGATCTCAAACCGGGCTCCGCCACGCGGCCGTTTTTCGGCGTGCGCCCGGCGTTGCTCGACAATGATGGCAACGTGCTCGAAGGCGCCACTTCGGGCAATCTAGTGCTCCTCGATTCCTGGCCTGGTCAGGCACGTACCATCTGGAACGATCACGAACGCTTCGTGCAGACGTACTTCTCTCCTTACGAAGGCGTCTACTTCACCGGCGATGGCTGCCGCCGTGACGAAGATGGCTACTACTGGATCACTGGCCGCATCGACGACGTGCTCAACGTCTCCGGACATCGCATGGGCACCGCCGAGATCGAATCCTCGCTGGTGGCACATAGCGCTGTTGCCGAAGCCGCTGTGGTTGGGTATCCCCACGACATCAAGGGACAGGGCATCTACATTTACGTGACCCTGGGTGACGACGTTGAACCCAGTGAGGAGCTACGCAAGGAATTGACGCAATGGGTGCGCAAGGATATCGGGCCTATAGCGACGCCGGATGTCATTCAGTGGGCGCCGGGGCTGCCGAAGACCCGTTCCGGCAAGATCATGCGGCGTATCTTGCGTAAGATCGCCGCCAACGAGTGCGAGGGCTTGGGCGACACCAGTACGTTGGCTGACCCGAGCGTGGTCGATGAGTTGATCGAGCATCGCGCCAATCGTTGACACGTGTTGGGGTGGGTATCCGGCGTCGGTTCGTTCGACATGGGGCGGCACGCCAGCTCGCCTCGGGTGCCCGCCCGACTTTCGCCGGCCGATGGCCGGCTTTTTCGTGCCACCAGGAACGTTCGGGGGTGCGTCGACGCAAGGCTTGGGTATTGTCTACAGCATGGGGTAACATGTTGAAAACAAGACGTGAACCTGATGCTTGCCGAAGACAATCGCGGCACGACCGTTCGCTCCATGGGGGATCCGGAGGAGACACAATGGCTTTTGCCCAGAAATTCATCGTCGCCGATGACCACCCGCTATTTCGTGCCGCGCTCAACCAGGCGTTGCGCCAAGTAGCGCCACAGGCGGAGATCGTCGAAGCCGATACCATGGAGGCGACTTCCGACATGGTAATGCGCCATCCCGATGCCGATCTTATCTTGCTTGACTTGCACATGCCGGGCGCACATGGCTTTTCGGGACTGATCCAACTGCGCGGTCAGTCGCCCGAGGTGCCCGTGGTCGTCATTTCGGGTAGCGAGGAGCCGCCCGTCGTGCGTCGTGCCATCGACTATGGCGCATCGGGTTTCATTCCCAAGTCCTCGTCGCTGGATGTTATCGCCGAGGCGATCCGCCAGGTGCTCGAGGGAGAGGTCTGGTTGCCAGAAGAGATGGCTGAAATTCTCGGCGAATCGAACGAAGAGGAAGCACGTTTCGCCGAAGCCATCGCCTCACTGACGCCCCAGCAGTTCCGGGTACTCAACATGTTGAACGAAGGCCTGCTCAACAAGCAGATCGCCTATGAGCTCAACGTGTCGGAGGCGACCATCAAGGCGCACGTCACGGCGATACTCCGTAAACTGGGGGTGCATTCGCGCACGCAGGCGGTCATCGCTGCACAGAAACTCGAGGTCGAGCCGCCCAAGGTCGAGTCCTAGGCTGCCCTTGGCGACAGCATACGAGACGAGGCCATGTGAGAGACAAGAAGCCGTTCCCAGTAGCATGGGAGCGGCTTCTTCGTACGGGGGGCTATCTGCGTATCAGTACGCACTCCCAGGGCCGTGTTAGGCGGCTCATGAAGGCGACTGGCGGTCCAGGAAATCGCGCATGGCGTTGACGGTTTCTTCACTGCAGTGATGCTCGATGCCCTCGGAGTCGGCACGTGCGACTTCCTCGGGCACACCGAGCGCCCGCAAGGCATCGAGTACTACCCGGTGGCGTGCCATGACGCGCTTGGCGAGGGCATCCCCCTCGTCGGTCAGGAAGATCCCGCGGTAGGGGCGCGCGACGGCAAGGCCGTCGCGTTTCAAACGTGCGATGACTTTCGACACTGCCGCCGCACTGACGCCGAAGCACTCGGCCAGATCGCTGGCACGAGCTTCGCCCAGCTGCGTATGCAGGTGCGCGATTTCCTCGACATAATCCTCGACCAGCTCGGTCTGATGATCCTGCCGAACGCGTTTGAAATATTCGTGCTTGGGCTGAGACTTCATGCAACCCCTGCTTTCAGTGTCCCGTGAACGTAGAAAATAGCACGTACGCATTAAGGGCGACGATTAACGTGCACACGATACCGCCCACCACGGTTACCGATTTGTGATTGACCAGGTTGCCCATGATACGGCGATTGGCGGTGAAGAAAAGCAGTGGGATGAGTGCAAACGGAATCCCGAAGCTGAGAATCACCTGACTGGCGACCAAGGCCTTCTGCTCGGACACGCCGAGCATGATGATCACCAGCGCCGGCAACATGGTCACCAGGCGGCGCAGCCAAAGAGGGATCGTGAAGTTCACGAAGCCCTGCATGATGACTTGCCCAGACAGCGTGCCGACGATGGACGACGACAGCCCGGCGAGCAACAAGGCGGCACCGAAGACATGACTCGCAGTGACCTGCCCCAGCATCGGTGCCAGCAATTGATAGCTATCACTGATGGTGGCGACATCCAACCGGCCGTTGGCATGAAAGACTGCCGCTGCCATGGCCAGCATGCTGAGGTTGATCACACCGGCGATAGCCATGCCGATGATGACATCGAGGCGATAGTAACGCATCAAGCGTAAGCGGTGGGCATCGTCCTTCACTTGGATGCGTTGCTGCGACAGGGCCGAATGCAGATAGATGACATGCGGCATGACCGTGGCGCCGAGTATACCCGCCGCCAGGTAGAGCGAATAGCTATCTGGAAAGCCGGGAATCAGCAAACCTTCGAGTAGCGGTGTCGTTTCCGGTCGGCTGAGCACCAGCTCGAGGATGAAGCCGCCCGCCACGGCCAGGATCATGGCGCCGATGACGATCTCCATGAGGCGGAAACCGTAGCGGTAGAGATGCAGTGCCAGGTAGGTGATCGCTCCGGTGAGCAACGCGCCTTCCATCAGCGATAGCCCGAACAACAGATTGAAGGCTAATGCCGCGCCGAGAAATTCGGCGAGATCGGTGGCGATGGCCACGACCTCTGCTTGTATCCAATAGCACCAGACCACGGGGCGTGGATAGCGTGCGCGAATCACCTGGGGCAAGTTGCGCCCGGTGGCGAGCCCCAGGCGTGCCGAGAGGGTCTGGATCAGCATGGCCATCAGATTGGCGACGAGTACCCCCCACAGTAGGGTATAGCCGTAGCGCGACCCCGCTTCGATGTTGGTGGCGAAGTTGCCGGGGTCGATATAGGCCACCGCGGCGATCAGCGCAGGGCCGAAAAAGGCTGTCCATCCCCAGCGTCGGGCCTTGCCATTGAGCGTCGAGGCCGCTTGCTCGCGGATCGCACTGTCGGAAATTGTACTCAGCATGGTAGCGACCCTAATTTAACCATGGTTAATCGAATGTCTAAAGGTTAACTTAGAGGCCTTGGCTTGACCAATAGTCGTTGTCCCGAGAAGCGATTGATGTTGACTATTAATTGCTTCCGAGTGTCGTCTGTCTCCCACGCTAGCGGTCCTGGCGAGCGGCGCGGTTGGCTTGCAGGGTGCGTGTCAAAAGCGCCCGCAAGGCGGCCGGGCGCACCGGCTTGAGCAGTAACTGATAGCCATTGCGACGAATCTCCTCGGCGACCTCGTCGGTCTGGTCGGCGGTGATCACGATACCCGGGACGGGCCCATCGCAGAGTTTCTCGAGGGCTTCCAGAGTCATCAATCCGGTGACCTCGTTATCTAGATGGTAGTCGGCGAGAATGGCCTCGGGATCGCTGTCCAGATGGCGTAACACCGACTTGGCGCCGCCGATGGACGTGGCGGTGAAGACTTCGCACTCCCAGCCATCGAGCATCGCCTTCATGCCCTCGAGGATCAGTGTCTCGTTGTCGATACACAGGATTCTGGCGCCTGCGAGTTTGTTGCCGGGACGCCGCGTGGGCGTATCCTCGGCGCTTTTTTCCTGCTGGCGTTCCTCGACCCGTGGCACCGACACCGAGAACACGGTGCCGACATTTTCCCACGAGCGAATCTTGATGGGATGCTCAAGCACTCGGCTCATGCGGTCGGCGATGGACAGCCCGAGTCCCAGGCCTTTCTCGCCCTCCTTGTGACGCGAGGCCTGATCGAGGCGACGAAATTCCTGGAAGATTTCCGCCTGCTTGGCCTCGGGAATTCCCGGACCGGTATCCCAGACCTCGATGCTCAGTTTTTCGCCCTTGCGCCGGCAACCCAGCAGCACACGCCCTTGCTGTGTATAGCGCAGCGCGTTGGAGAGGAAATTCTGCACGATGCGTCGCAACATCTGGGCGTCGCTGTCCACCCAGGTCCCGGTGGCGACGACATCCAGATCGAGCCCACGATCCGTCGCCATGACTTCGAACTCGGCGCGCAGCGGGCGCAGGATGTCGGTCAATGGGAACTGTGTGCGGCGGGGTGTCAGGGCGCCGGCATCAAGCTTGGAGATGTCGAGCAACGTGCTCAAAAGCTCCTCGGCGGCCTGTAGCGAATTGTCGATATGATCAATGGTATGGCGGAGCTCGTCGGTTTCGACCTGCTGCCCCAGTGCCGAGGTGAATAGACGCGCGGCGTTGAGCGGTTGGAGCAGATCATGGCTGGCGGCAGCCAGAAAACGTGTTTTCGAGGCGTTGGCCTCCTCAGCGACCTGCTTGGCTTGGCGCAGCGCCGACTCGGCCTCGGCGCGCACGTGGTTTTCCTGACGCAGGGCCGCATTGGCCTCGGACAGTGCCTGGGTCCGCTCGCGGACGCGTTCCTCGAGATTTTCGTTGGTCTCGCGCAGAGCGATTTCGGCCAGACGGCGCTCGGTGATGTCCTGATAGAGGGCGAAGAACCCGAGTACATTCTCGCCTTCGCCAAAGTGCGGCGTGTAGGTCACCAGCATGTAACGCACGCCGCCGTCGCCGTCGTCCTGTGAGATTTCGAAGCTCACCCGCTCGCCGGCCAGAACACGATGCATCCACGGCGAACGCTCGCGGATGACCTGAGCGGGCATGACGTGGTCGAAGCGTTCGCCGATCGCTTCGTTGCGGTCAATGCCCATCGCCGCTTCATAGGCGCGGTTGGTAAAGAGGTAGCGGCATTCCTTGTCGAAATAGGCGATCAGCGCCGGCACATTGTCGGTGTAGATGCGAATGTTGTTTTCGGAGCGGATCAGCGCCTCTTCGGTGCGCTTTTGCTGGGTAATGTCCTGATAGGTGTAGACGAATCCACCGCCTGGCATGGGGTTGCCCTGGACCTCGAGCACAGTGCCATCCTGGCGGTAACGCACGTAGCGGTGCGGTTGTCCCTGGCGGATGTTGTCCATCAAGAGCTCGACGTGCTCCTCGGGGTCGCCGGGGCCGTATTCACCGTTATGCGCGTTGTAGCGCAGGATCTTGTCGAACGGCGCGTTGACTCGGATCAAACTGTCAGGGAAGCGAAACAGTTCCAGATAACGTTGGTTCCATACCACCAGGCGCGCGTTCTGATCGATCACGCTGATGCCCTGGTTGATGTTCTCGATGGTCGCTTGCAGCAGGGCGCGGTTGAACTCCAGTACCTGCGAGGCTTCGTCGACGATCGAGATGACATCGGAAATACCGATACCGCGTCCCTGCAACGCCGAATTGACCACGATGCGTGCCGAGGACGCCCCGAGTACCGACGACAATAGCCGTTCGGTGAACTGGATGACGTCGATCGAGGCGCGGGTATTGTCGTCCACGGACTGGCCACCACGGCGTGAATAGTCCTCGAAGGCGCGCTGTACCTGGCTGGTGCCCAGGAAGCGCTCGCAGAGAACCTTGAGATCGCCCACCGTAGTGGCACCGGTCCACGGACGGTTGACCGAGGTCTGGCGAGTTTCGACGCTATCGACGAATAATGATGCCTGGATGCGCTCGACGACGCGCTGCGGGGTGATCTGCGAGACAAAGATGTAGCAGAACAGGTTGAGTCCCAAGGACAACATGACGCCGTGGGTGAAGCTGTCACCGACGTTGAGACCGAACAGGTGCGTCGGTGCCAGCCAGTCGAGCCCCAAGGGGCCGCTGGTCAGCCAGGTCATCGGCAGTAATTCGGCCTGCACCAGCGATGGTAGCAACAGCGTGTAGGCCCACACCGCGAAACCGACGTTCATGCCGGCAATGACACCGAGGCGGTTGCCACGCTTCCAGTAAAGCCCACCCAGCAAGGCAGGCGCGAACTGGGCGGCTGCGGCGAACGACAACATGCCTGTCGAAGCCAGGGTGCTGTATTCGGCGATCAGGCGATAAAAGATATAGGCCAGCAGCAGAATGACGACGATGGTCGCGCGTCGCGCACGTAGCACCAGCTTGGCGTAGTCGCCTTCGGTGACGAACCAGCGTAGGCGGAACAGCAGCGGGATGATGATCTCGTTGGAGATCATGATCGACACCGTCATGGCGGCCATGATGACCATGCCGGTGGCTGCTGAGAGCCCGCCGATGAAGGTGAGTAGACCTAGCCATTCGCTGCCGCCGGCCATGGGCAGCGCAAGCATGAAGGTGTCGGGGTTGACGTCGCCATCGGGAAATATCGTCAAGCCCGCCGCTGCGATAGGTAGAACGAAGAGTCCGATGGCGGCTAGATATAGCGGGAACAGCCAGCGGGCACGCTTGGCATCGTCCGCATGAGTGTTTTCCACCACGGCGAGGTGGAACTGGCGCGGCAGGCAGAAGATGGCCAGCATTGCCAGCAGCGTCTGTGCCCAGAAGCCGTGGCCGAAATCCTGCTCGGTCAACTGGCGCTGCAATTCTAGATAGGTATCGGCACGGCCGAACAGGTCGCCGAGGCCGTTGAACATGCCCCAGGTGACGTAGGCGCCGAGGACCAGAAACGCCAGCAGTTTGACCACCGATTCGAAGGCGATGGCGTGAATCAGCCCCTCGTGATGCTCGGTGGCATCGGTATGTCGCGTTCCGAAGAGGATGGCGAACAGCGCCATGAAAGCCGCGATATAGAAGGCTGTATCGCCGAATACAGGGGCACGAGTCAGGTCGGCGCTGTCGGTCAATACGGTGAACGCCGAGGCCACGGCCTTCAGCTGCAAGGCGATGTAGGGTAGCGTGCCGATCAAGGCCACCAGGCTGGCGAACGCCGCCAGTGACTGGGTCTTGCCATAGCGCGAGGCGATGAAGTCGGCGATCGAGGTCACGTTCTGGCGCTTGGCGACACGGATCATCTTGGCCAACACGGGCCAGAACAGCAGGAAGGTCAGAATCGGGCCGACAAAGATGCTGGCGAACGACCAGCCCGACGTAGCGGCCTCACCGACGGCGCCATAGAATGTCCACGACGTACAGTAGACCGCCAGCGCGAGACTGTAGACGATGGGACGCCGTTTGCCCGGTCCATGGCGCTTGGCCTGGCTATCGCCACGCCAAGCGATGGCAAACAATACGGCAATGTAGATCAGCGATACGACGATCAGTAGCCAGCCAGCAAACATGCTCTCTCTCCTATGTCTGCCGCCATTCTAGGGTAATCCGCTGGCGCGCGTCAGTCGTCCATATGCTCAGGATGTTTCACACAGGGCCTGATAAAGCGGGGTGTCGGCGCCAATGTCGTGCAGCGCGGAGGCGTCCGGTTGGCGCTCATCGCCGACCAGCGGTGCCCATTCCCGTTCGCCGCAGTTCATCAGGTAGGCTTGATGGGTCACGCGATCCGCGACCTGTTTTTCGAAACGGTAGAGAAAGAACTCGACCATGCGCTCCCCGTCGGCCTCGACGACGCGCAGATGGTCGCGGTCGATGACTTCGAAGGCAACGGGCATGGGGTACAAATAGGTCCAGGGACGCCATAGCATCGCGCCGTACTCGGCATCGACGACTTCAGCCGAGTCGGGTAGTTGCTGCTGCTTGAACGACAGCCAGCTGTACTCGTAATACATTTGGTAGCCAAGCATGCCGAGGCCACCCAGTGCCGGAACGATCCACCGCGGCAGACGCTTAGCGCTGATGAAACGCAGCACCAGGCCGATACCGGCGGTGCCGAGTCCGGCGAAAAGCGCTGCTATCAAGTGCCATATCATGGGCGTCTTTCCTGAAAGCGTTCGGGCTTCCCTGAGGAAGCCCGAGTGAGAGGGTTGGCTGCGGCCTAGCGTGCCAGGCCGCGTTATTATGGCTTAGTGGTCGAGCGCGGCGCCAGCGCCTTTCGGATAACGAACGCTCTGTACCAAGTCCTGGATCTCCTGCGGCGGTGCCTTGGTGACCCGGGAGACAGCGAAGGCTACTACGAAGTTGATGATCGCCCCCACAGCTCCGAATGAGAGCGGTGAGATACCGAGCATCCAGTTCTCCGGCGTATTGGCCAGCATGTTGGTACCAGGAATGAACAGCCAGCCCAAGTAAGTGAAGATGTACAGCAGCGTGCTGAGGAGGCCTGCCAGCATGCCGCAGACAGCCCCGGCGCTGTTCATTCGGGTAGAGAAGATGCCCATCATCAACACCGGGAACAGCGAGGCGCCGGCAATGCCGAAGGCCAGGGCCACGGTCTGTGCGGCGAAGCCCGGAGGATTGAGGCCCAGGTAGGTCGCCACCAGGATGGCACCGGCCATCGAGATGCGGGCCGCGAGCATTTCGCCTTTCTCGCTGATGCGGGGGTTGATCGTGTTCTTGATCAGGTCATGACTGATGGCCGATGAAATCGCCAGCAACAGCCCGGCTGCCGTGGAGAGCGCGGCGGCGATACCCCCGGCAGCAATCAAGCCGATGACCCAAGGTGGCAGGTTGGCGATCTCCGGGTTGGCCAGTACCAGGATATCGTTGTTGACCGTCAGCTCATTGCCTTCCCAGCCACGTTCCTGTGCCGTATCGGCGAAGTCTTCATTGCTATCGTTGTAGGATTGAATACGGCCGTCGTCGTTCTTGTCCTCGAAATTGATGAGGCCGGTTTCCTCCCAGGTGCGGAACCAACCGGGACGGTCCTCGTATTGCAGTGCGTTGTCGGCGGCGGCGTCGTAGTTCTCGACCTGGCCGGCCATCTCAGGGTAGACGGTGGTCATCAGGTTGAGGCGCGCCATGGATGCCACGGCGGGGGCCGTGAGGTAAAGCAGTGCGATGAACACTAGCGCCCAGCCAGCGGACCAGCGAGCATCGGCGACCTTGGGCACCGTGAAGAAACGGATAATGACGTGCGGTAGGCCTGCAGTGCCGATCATCAGCGATAGGGTGAACAGCACCATGTTGAGCTTGTTGTCGACGTCGGCGGTGTAGTCCTGGAAGCCCAGTGCGTTGATGACCTCATCGAGCTTTTCGAGCAGTGGCACCCCGGATTCACTGTGCGTACTGAACAGGCCGAACATCGGTATCGGGTTGCCGGTTAGCTGCATGGCGATGAACACTGCCGGAATCGTGTAGGCGACAATGAGCACGATGTATTGCGCCACCTGGGTGTAGGTGATGCCCTTCATGCCTCCGAAGACCGCGTACAGGAAGACGATGGCCGCCGCGATCCAGATGCCGGCAGTGCTGCTGACCTCGAGAAAGCGTGAGAATGCTACCCCAGCCCCGGTCATCTGACCGATGACGTATGTCACCGAGGCGACGATCAGACAGACTACCGCGATGACGCGCGCAGTGCGGCTATAGAAACGGTCGCCGATAAAGTCAGGTACCGTGAATTTCCCGAACTTGCGCAGGTACGGCGCCAAGAGCATGGCCAGGATGACGAAGCCGCCGGTCCAGCCCATGAGAAAGGTAGAGTTGGCATAGCCGCCTGAGGAAATCAGTCCGGCCATGGAAATGAACGAGGCGGCGGACATCCAGTCGGCGGCGGTTGCCATGCCGTTGGGGACCGGATGCACGCCCCCGCCAGCGACATAGAAGTCCTTGGTCGAACCGGCTCGCGACCAGATTGCGATACCGATATAGAGCGCAAAGGATGCGCCAACGAACAGCAAATTGATGACGAATTGGCTCATGATGGCTTACTCCTCCAGGCCAAATTTTTTGTCGATCTTGTTCATTCGCCAGCCGTAGAAAAAGATCAGGGCGACGAAGGTCAGGATGGAGCCTTGCTGGGCGAACCAGAATCCCAGGTCGGTCCCGCCGATGGGAATGCTGGCCAGCAACGGCCGGAAGAGGATCGCGCAGCCGTAAGAAACGAATGCCCAGACGATCAGGCAGCCGGTGATTAGTCGCACGTTGGCTTTCCAGTAAGCTTCGGCATTGGATTTGTCATCTGCCATGGTATCGCTCTCCACTGGTAGGGATATGTGGGCGTTGTGATGAAAGTTTTTGAGACGCTTCAAAGCAGTCTAAGGTATAGAACACTCTGTAGAGTGGCGTCATTGATACGATAGTGGCGCTAGACTTTTATCGACCATGGCGGTGCTGTCCGTCGTTGTGTTAATTATCTGCGATTGCCTTGAATAGTCATGCTGATGATAGTGGCCAATGACGTGGAAAAAAGAACCCCATACTTTGGTATCGAGCCCTTAGTTTAAAGAGTCATTTTTTGAATCATCATTTTTTTCATGGTGTTGTGAAGGGGACAAGACTTTTTAGCAGGCTTATAAAAAAGGCGTAAGCGAGTCTTGTGGGGCGTAAGTCAATGGCTTTTTGGGGATGCGGTTTCAGCGTAGAACGATAGTCTATGTGTCGTAATAAAATTCAGCTTTGCTACTCTTGATTACGTAATATAGTAAGCATCTTTCGGCCGTGTTACCGAAAAGTATAAGGAACATGAAGCGGTAATGATGACACCAAGTCGCGCCAGGGTCGGCACAGGACGAGGGTACTACCATGGTCGATATCAACCTCTCGCAACCACCTTTCAGCTTGCTCGATGAAACAGGGCGTCAACGCGTTCGGGACGGAGTCGATCTCGCCTATTTCAATGAGAGCGAGATTATACTCGATGCCGGACAACCTGGTGAGCATGTATTCCTGATTCACAAGGGCGAAGTGGCGGAGCTCGACCTCAACGCGAGCGAGGGGGAGCGGCGTATCGGCCACTACACGGCGAGTGATCTGTTCGGGGCGATCAGCATCCTCAACGGTACGAGTCGTTATAGGTTTCAGGCTGAGCAAGAAAGTCTGTGTTACTTGCTGCCCCGCCGGCTTTTCGAAGACATTTGCGCTGCCTATCCTGCCTTCGATAAGTACTTCCGCCAGCACCTGGCCGAAAAGGCGCGCCATGTGCTTCAGCGGCGGGCGGAGGGTGGCATGAGCATGGCACGCTTCATGCTGGCACGGGTGGCGGAATGCATGCGCGAACCCGTCATGGTCGAAGGGCATACCACGATTGCCGAGGCCGTCACGCATCTGCGCGAGCGTCATGCCGACAGCTTGTTGGTCAGTCATGCCGGGCGTTGCGGTATGGTGACCAAGACCGACCTTCTCGATGCGCTGGTTCAGCAAGGCTTGCCACATTCCTCCGAGGTGGGTGGCATCGCGCATTTTACGCTGATCACCTCGCATGCCGACGACTATCTCTTTACCGCACTGGTCAGCATGACGCGTCACGAAGTGGCGCGTGTCGTGGTCATGGAGGGCGCGCAGGCGGTGGGTGTCGTCGAGTTGACCGATGTGCTGGGCTATTTTTCGAGCCGTGCCCATGTCGTCAGTCTGCAAATCGAGCAAGCCGAGGATATCGATACCTTGGCGCGTGCCAGCGCACGACTGCCACAACTGATCCAGGCGCTGATGGCGCAAGGGGTGAAGCTGCGTTTCGCCATGGAGCTTCTGGCGGCGCTCAACGGGCGTATCATCCACAAGGTATTTCGTTTCCTGATGCCTGAAACGCAACGGGAGCAATCGTGCCTACTGGTCATGGGTAGCGAAGGACGCGGCGAGCAGATCCTCAAGACCGATCAGGACAATGCGCTGATTCTGGCCGATGGCAGCGATTGGCCGGGTATCGAAGCGGCCATGGGCAGCTTGACCGACACGCTGGGCAGGCTTGGCTATCCGCCTTGTCCGGGCAACATCATGGTTTCCAATCCGCAGTGGGTGGCGAGCGAGTCGGCATGGCGCGGCAAAATTGCCCGTTGGACCTCGAGCCGCGATCCGAATGCGTTGATGAATCTCGCCGTCATGCTTGACGCCCATGCCATCGCCGGCAACGCGAGCTTGCTCGAGGGCTTGCGTGAGCACCTGTTCGCGCGCGGTTCCCACGATGAGTTGTTACTGTCGTACTTCGCTCGGGGGGTGTTGCGTTACTCCACGCCGCTGACCCTGTTCGGCACGCTCAAGCGTCCGGAGCATGGCATCGAGATCAAGAAAGGTGGGCTTTTTCCCATCGTGCATGGTGTGCGCACTCTGGCACTAGAGCGGCGTGTCGCGGCCACTTCGACGTTTGCGCGTCTCGATGCCTTGGTCGACGACGGTCGCCTCGACCGGCCTTTCGCCGACGACCTGGGCGAAGCCATGGCACTGTTTTCCGAGCTGCGCCTGCGTCAGCAGTTGGAAAATCTGGAGGGGAACGACACGTCGCAGGAGCCCAATCGCGTCGTCGTTCAGCGTCTCAGTGGCTTCGAGCGTGACTTGCTGCGCGAGGCGTTGCGCACGGTCAAGGAGTTCAAGCAACGCTTGTCGCAGCGTTTTCATCTCGAGTATTGAGGTGCTCGTCAGGCAAGCGCCACGAATGGCTGAGTCAAGCCACTCGGACTATCGTCAGAGGCATACGGAGGTTGCGATGATAAAAGCATTACGCCGTGCCGGTGATCGACGACGCCAACTGGGCGGGCATCACGCCTGGCGCTTCGAGCCGTATTGCGGCAGCGAGGTCATTGCCCTGGACTGCGAGACGACCGATCTTGATCCGCGGCGCGCGGAGTTAGTGGCGCTGGCGGCGGTTAAAGTGCGCGATGGACGTGTCCTGACCAGCGAGTCGTTGGACCTGCGCCTACAGCGGCCGGAGAGCTTGTCGGGCGACTCCATCCGCATTCATGGTTTGCGCGGTGTCGACTTGTGGGGCGGCGAGGCATTGGGCGATGCACTCGACCGTCTGCTCGACTTCATCGGCAATCGCCCGTTGGTTGGCTGGTGTATCGACTACGACGTGGCGGTCATCAATCGCCACTTGCGCCCGCGTACGGGGTTCGACCTCCCCAATCGAACGCTGGATGTGTGCCGATTGTATGCGCGTGAACGCCGTCGCGTGCAGCCGGATATCGAGCCGGATGTGCGTTTCGAAGCCATGAGCGAGGCCTTGGGCGTGCCGGTCATGGGGCGCCATACGGCGTTGGGGGATGCCGTGACCACGGCGCTGATGTATCTGCGGTTGTGTCATGGACGTGCGATCAGTGCCTGAGCGGCCAGGTTCGAGACTTCGTCGTGATGGACTGCGGTGATAACATGGAAGGATTCACTTACCACGGCAGGTCAAAGCGCTATCGTCATGCAAGCACTCACCGGCCAAGACAAACTGGCATTCAATAAGTTGCAAAAACGCCTGCGGCGCCAGGTGGGAAACGCTATCGTCGATTACGGCATGATCCGTGACGGCGACAAGGTCATGGTATGCCTCTCCGGTGGCAAGGATTCCTACACCATGCTGGATATCCTCATGAACCTGCAGCGTAACGCGCCGGTTTCGTTCGAGCTGGTGGCCGTCAACCTCGACCAGAAACAACCGGGATTTCCCGAGCACGTTTTGCCCAAATACCTGGATGACTTGGGTGTTCCTTACCACATCGTCGAGCGTGATACCTATTCAATAGTCAAAGAGAAAACCCCGGAAGGCAAGACCACCTGCGCGCTCTGTTCGCGGCTGCGGCGTGGCACCCTCTATGGGTTCGCCGAGGAAATCGGTGCCAACAAGGTCGCGCTTGGCCATCACCGCGAGGATATGCTGGAGACGTTGTTCCTCAACATGTTCTTCGGTGGCACGCTCAAGTCCATGCCCCCCAAGCTACTCTCCGACGATAATAAGAATGTCGTCATCCGGCCCTTGGCGTATTGCCGTGAGGCCGATATCGCCGAGTACGCCGAGTGGCGCGAGTTTCCGATCATTCCCTGCGATCTGTGCGGCTCGCAGCCCAATCTCCAGCGCCAGGTGGTCAAGGAAATGCTCACTGAGTGGGAAGAGAAACACCCCGGGCGCCTGGAGACGATGTTCAAGTCGATCACCAATGTGGCGCCGTCGCAGTTGGCCGACCGAAACCTCTTCGATTTCGAAGGGCTGGAAGACAAGCAACGCGAGTTCCAGAGCAAACGTATCGAGACACTCGACGTGCTGAGCCGTGAGGCGTGACGCACTCCGCCTCCCAATGAGGCACGGCTGATATGGGCTTCGAGCATGCCTATGCCTCGACGCCACGCTCACTGACGTCACTGCACGACAGCGGCGTCTCGCCCGGCGTCGCGGCGCAGTATTTTTATCTGGACGACCTTGGCCCGCTGGAAGTGCGTGGCATGCCGCGTGTGGGGCGCTTGTTGCTGACCCACGGCGCCGGGGCAGGGCAGACCTCGTCCTTCATGCAGCGCCTGCGCGAGTCACTGGCGCTGCATGGCGTACAGGTCTGGGCCTTCGATTTCGCCTACATGCAGCGGGTATGGCATGAAAATCGTCGGCGCCCGCCGCCGCGTGTCGAGAGCCTGGTCGATGAGCTGGCCGTATGGCGCGACACGTTGAAATCGCTCGCCGACGATACACCATCGTCGCTGTGGCTGGGCGGCAAGTCGATGGGCGGACGCGTGGCGAGTCTGCTGGCGGCGCACGATCAAGCGGCGGGCCTGGCACTGTTCGGCTATCCGTTTCATCCACCCGGCAAGCCCGAGCGCACGCGACTGGCGCATTGGCCGGATCTGACCTGTCCCACCTGGGTGTTGCAGGGTACGCGAGACCCGTTCGGGGGTGACCGTGAAGTTCGCGAATATGCTTTGCCCGAGGTGGCGCACGTGCATTTTCTCGACGATGGCGATCATGATTGGCAACCGCGACGGCGAGCCGGGCATGATCAGGCAGCGTTGATCGAGGAGGCGGCACGTGTCGTGGCCGCTGCCATGCAGGCAAGTGAATGAACCAGATGAATGTAATCGGTTGACTTTCCACAGTCTCTCTGTAGAATGCAGCGCCACGTGACCAGGGGTGGTTAGCTCAGTTGGAAGAGCACCAGCCTTACAAGCTGGGGGTCACTGGTTCGAGCCCAGTACCACCCACCATTACGCGAAATGCATTTCGAGTGATGGGGAGCACGTGAAAAGAGGAATGCAGCGGACCGGTAGTTCAGTTGGTTAGAATGCCGGCCTGTCACGCCGGAGGTCGCGGGTTCGAGTCCCGTCCGGTCCGCCAATTCTTCATCGGAAATTCGACAATGTGTGGTTAGCGTTGTATTCAGCGGACCGGTAGTTCAGTTGGTTAGAATGCCGGCCTGTCACGCCGGAGGTCGCGGGTTCGAGTCCCGTCCGGTCCGCCACGATTTCCTCGCCGACGCGTCATTGACGATGAGGCATGAAGTAGTAACACGCAGTATCAAGTAGTATGCGATCCGGGTGGTTAGCTCAGCTGGTTAGAGCACCAGCCTCACATGCTGGGGGTCACAGGTTCGAGTCCTGTATCACCCACCAATCCGAGTCAAATCGGACAATGCGGACCGGTAGTTCAGTTGGTTAGAATGCCGGCCTGTCACGCCGGAGGTCGCGGGTTCGAGTCCCGTCCGGTCCGCCACGATCGCCATCGGCCAACCCTGAGTCATTGACTTGGGGTTTTGTCGTTTGGGCCTTCCTTTTTAATGCGCAGATGCGCCTGTCGCGCTGCTTCCTCAACGTCTTCCTCGACTGAGATCGCGTCGTCCTGATAGGCCTGGCACCAGGCGAGTGCCTGCGGGTAGATGTCGTCTACGGCGTTGGGGTGCGTCAGCATGTCCAGATGACCGTAATCTCTCTTCTGACCGTTCTGGCGTCCCAGTACGCGTAATGCATGCCGATGCGGGCCGCATTCCTCGACGAAGCGTGCGACATCTCGGGGGTGTCCCAGTGCCTGGTCGCGCTGTCCGGCCAGATGCAGTGTGGGGGGCAATCCTGCCTGTGCCAGGGCGGCGGCGTAATCGAAGCCATCCTCGGGGTCCCGCCACGCTGTCTCGCGCACCCAGGCGACGCTGTCGGCGTGGCTGGCGGCGTATTCGTCGTCACTGCCCCAGCGTAACGCGCGAGCCGGCAGATAACCGCACGCACGACGTGCCAGCGGTGCGAGCCCTTTCCAGATCAGGTCGATATAGAGCCTCTTGCTGGGATTCTGGACCCGGACTCGACGCTTGGTTCCGAAATAGATCTGGCTGGCGATACGCTCGCGACTGCCGGGGACGCGCGCTAGGTGCGCGGCGATCAAGACGCCGCCCCAGGAATGCGCCATGATATGGCAGCGCGATTGCCCGCTCAGATTCAGGCAGGTGGCCAGTGCGGCGGCGACTTCATCGATGATGACCTCGCGCTGCGAGAACGATACACCGCGTGCCGGACGCGGCGAGGCGCTGCCGCGACCGCGTTGATCGATCACCATGACCTCGTGGCCCTGTCGGGCGAGCCAGGGCGCGAGCCCCTTGCCGCTACGGCTGTGAAAAATGCGCCCCGACTCGATGGCGCCATGCCAGCACAGGATGGGCAGGCCGTCGATGCGTTCCGGCTGGAAGTGGGTGAGGTTCAGCTCTCCGCCGGTGGCGATGGGAATGCGATGTTGAGAGGTCTGATAGTTCATTCGGGCCTCGCTTGTCTAGCGTGAGAAGGCAGTCATGCCTGCGCCCTTGGTCGGGATTGCCTCCCGGAACGCCTTCGCTACACTGTTCATACAGTTGTTTGAAAATGTATGGTGGTTTCACACCGTGTGCAAGCGAGGACGCGCCGTGACTCAGTATCCGCATCTCTTTCGCCCGCTGACCGTGGGGCCCGTGACGCTCGATAACCGCATTCTGATGGGCTCGATGCACACCAATCTGGAAGAAGCCCCCGAAGGCTTCGCGCGTCTGGCGGCGTTCTATGCCGAACGGGCACGCGCGGGTATCTCGTTGATTGTCACCGGCGGCATCGCTCCGATTCCCGAGGGTGCTGTGTTCGAAGGCGCCGCCAAATTGACCGAGCCGGACGAGGTCGAGGCGCACCGGCAGGTGACCCAGGCAGTACATGCCGAAGGCAGCCATATCTGCATGCAGATCCTGCACGCCGGACGTTATGCCTATTCGCCTGCCCTGGTAGCGCCCTCGGCGCTCAAGGCACCGATCAACCCTTACACGCCCCGGGCGTTGAGCGGCGATGAGGTGACGGAGCAGATCGAGGCCTATGTCAATTGCGCTCAAATGGCTTGCGAGGCGGGCTACGACGGCGTCGAGGTCATGGGGTCGGAAGGCTACCTGATCAATCAGTTCCTGTGTCGGCGTACCAACCACCGCGACGACGAGTGGGGCGGCGAATTCGAGAAGCGCATGCGCTTCGCGGTGGAGATCGTGCAGCGCATTCGTCGGGCACTGGGCGATGATTTTTTGATCATCTTTCGCCTGTCGATGATCGACCTGGTCGAGGACGGCAGCAGCCATGACGAAGTCGTAGTCCTGGGGCGCGCGATCGAGGCGGCGGGCGCCAACCTGATCAATACCGGGATCGGCTGGCACGAGGCGCGAGTGCCGACCATCGTCACCAGCGTGCCGCGAGCGGCCTTTACCGAGGTCACGCGGCGCCTGCGGGAGGTGCTCAAGGTGCCGTTGATTGCCACTAATCGCATCAATATGCCCGAGGTGGCCGAGCGTGTACTGGCCGAAGGGCACGCCGACATGGTCTCGATGGCGCGCGCCTTTCTTGCCGACCCCGAGTGGGTGGCCAAAGCGTGCGAGGGGCGTGAGGCGTTCATCAATACCTGCATTGCCTGCAACCAGGCCTGTCTGGACCACACCTTCCAGGGTAAGTTGACCTCGTGCCTGGTCAATCCACGCGCCTGTCACGAGACCGAATTGACGCTCGCACCCGCAGCGACGCTGCGTGACATCGCGGTGGTCGGGGCCGGGCCGGCGGGGCTGGCGGCTGCCGTGTCGGCGGCGCAGTGCGGTCATCGCGTCACGCTTTTCGAACGCGAGGCCGAGATCGGCGGTCAATTTCGCTACGCGCAGCGTATCCCTGGCAAGGAAGAATTTCGCGAGACGCTGCGCTATTACCGCAGCATGCTCGAGGCGCTGGATGTGACGGTGTGCCTGAATACATCGGCCGAGGCACAACGCTTGCGGGCCTTCGATGTCGTGGTGCTGGCTTCGGGCGTCGCGCCGCGGGCGTTGTCGCTGCCTGGTAGCGAGGATCCGCGCGTGGTGGACTATCCCACGGCGATCATGCACCCCGAGTGTGTCGGCGAGCGCGTGGCGATCATCGGCGCCGGCGGGATCGGCTTCGATGTTGCGGAACTCTTGACCCATGCCGAGCATCCCGCGTTGGATCGCGAGGCGTGGTGTGCCGAGTGGGGCGTCGACTTGTCGTTGGCGGCACGGGGTGGTCTCGTGACACCGCAAGCGCCGAGGGTGCCCCGCGAGGTGACGCTGCTCCAGCGCAAGACCAGCAAGCCCGGCAAGGAGCTGGGCACGACCACCGGCTGGGTGCATCGTGCCGCCCTGCGCCAGCGTAGGGTGCGCATGCTCAGCGGCTGCGAGTATCTCGGCATCGACGCTGCGGGGCTGCATATCGTGCGTGATGGTCACCGGGAATGCCTCGAGGTGGAGACGGTCGTGGTGTGTGCCGGCCAGGTATCGGTGACGGATCTCGAAGCGCCGCTGACGGCGGCCGGCTGTGAAGTGCACGTCATCGGCGGGGCGCAGGCGGCGGCGGAGCTCGATGCCAAGCGGGCCATCGATCAGGGCACTCGTCTGGCGGCACGTTTATAAGAGGGTGTTTTCAAAAGGACTGCGCTCGACAATCCGGCGTTAAAATCGGCCTCGTACGCGAGCCCGGTCAAAATACTCATTTACCCCGTGTAAACTCCGTTTTTTCGCCCGATTTTGCCTTGTCTTGACTTCGCTCGCCCGTTTTGTAACTCCCCCTCTAAAAAAGCGCGTGTATAAGAAGGCGCATGCTGGCGGGCTTCCGATGAGAGGCGGCGATGAGTAGACTGGATCGAGACGCAATTTTTTGCAGGTTAACGGCAGACGTTGGCACCCGACGCCTGGCGTTGCGTTTCAAGCGTCCTTCCTTCTCGCCACCTATGAGGACAACAAGGCATGGAATCCGACTGTACGCCGCGTTTTCTGGCCAGCGACAATACCTCCGGCATCTGCCCCGAGGCGCTCGACTATATGTTGCGCGCCAACGAAAGCGATGATCTCGCCTATGGCAACGATGCCTGGACTCAGAAAGCCGCCGACCGCTTTCGTCGTTTCTTCGACTATGACTGCGACGTGTTTTTCGTCTTCAACGGTACCGCTGCCAACTCGCTGACACTCGCCTCGATGGGACAGAGCTTTCATAGCGTCATTTGCCACGAACTGGCGCATATCGAAACCGACGAATGCGGCGGCCCGGAGTTTTTCTCCAACGGCGCCAAACTGCTGACATGCTCGGGTGCGGATGGGAAGTTGACGCCCGAGGGGATCGAGTCGCTGGTAACGCAGCGTAGTGACATCCACTACCCCAAGCCGCGCACGATTTCGCTGACCCAGGCCACCGAGGTGGGCACCGTGTATACCCGCGATGAGCTGATGGCGATTCGTGCCATGGCGGATAAACATGGTCTTCACGTGCACATGGATGGGGCGCGCTTCGCCAATGCCTGTGCGTCGCTCGAGGCCACGCCGGCGGAGCTCACCTGGCAGGCCGGTGTCGATGCGTTGTGCTTTTCGGGGACCAAGAATGGCTTGCCGATGGGCGAGGCGGTGGTCTTCTTCAATCACGCCCTGGCGGAGGATTTCGGTTACCGCTGCAAGCAAGCGGGGCAACTGTCCTCCAAAATGCGCTTCATCACGGCACCTTGGCTGGGATTACTGGAAAGCGGCGCCTGGTTGCGTAACGCCGAGCATGCCAATGGCATGGCACGTTATCTTGCGGAAGGCTTCGCTGCCTTGCCGGGAGCTGAGTTGATGTTTCCCGCCCAGGCCAACAGTGTTTTCGTGACGTTGCCCGTCGCGGTACTAGAGACCCTGCGCCAGCGCGGCTGGACGTTTTACACCTTCATCGGCGCGGGCGGTGCGCGCTTCGTCTGTGCCTGGAACACCACCCAAGCACTGCTCGATCGCTTGCTCGACGATGCGCGCGACGTCTTGTCGGCTGCCTGATCGAGACGCCAGGGCGAGGGTATCGATGTACTCTCGCCTTGCCCGCCTTTTTTGGATTTCAACGAACCAATGGCCGTTTATGGGCTCTCATGTCCAGGGTCGTGGCGCTTCGTTGAAAGGAAATACTACGGGCTACGAGGGGCGCCGAATCTATCGACAAATATTGGTGACGAGGTGAGCGACATGCGCTATTTCATTGATCGACGCGCCAATGCCAAGAACAAGAGCACTGTGAACCGGCAGCGTTTCCTGCAGCGCTATCGCAGTCATATCAAGCGCTCGGTGGAGGAAGCAGTCAACCGGCGCTCGATCACCGACATGGAGCATGGCGAGAAGGTTTCGAACCTCACCAAGGACATTTCCGAGCCGGTGTTTCAGCATGGCCCTGGTGGCTCACGGACCATCGTCAGTTCCGGCAACCAGGAATTCGTCGAGGGCGATCGTGATGAGATGCTTACCATCAGTGCCATTCACGATGAACGCGGATATCGCCGCTATCAGTGGCCGCTCCCCGGTGATGCGCCAGGCGGTGACTGAAACGCGTCGCTAGCCGCGGTGCGCAGGGCTGATATACTGGCCTTCGCGCCGTCGGCGAAGTGTCGTGCCGGTGCGTCTTGAGCGTGCCGGCCTAGGCGGGTGCGACGCCCCGAGTGCAGTAGGCAGTGTAGGAGAGTGTCATGCAAAGTGCGGTGATTTTGATCGATGTGGAAAAGGGCCAGATCAATGCGGTCGCCCAGCGGTTGGCCGAGCTGGAGGGGATCAGCGAGGTGTTTTCCACCTGTGGCCGTTATGACCTGGTGTCCATTGCCCGTACGCGCGACTTCGAGTCGCTGGCGCAGCTCGTGACCGAGCGCCTGATGGAGGTCGAGGGCATTCGTGAAACGGAGACACTCAACGCCATGCAGGTGCATTCGCGTCACGATCTCGAGACCATGTTCTCGTTAGGTTGGTAGCGGCGTCCTCATCGTCTAGGGTAATCGCTCACTTCACGTTTTCGTTTTCGCAGGACAAGGACACGTCGCCGGCATGATCGCCGTTATTTTCTATCAGTTTCGGCGCTTGGTGCGTGGCGCGGGCATTTCTCTGGTTTTTGCCGTGGTGGGGTCCGGCCTGTGGTATTGGCAGGAGCGCGAGGTCCGCGACCAGCTTAGCTGGATGGGTGTGCCCGCGTGGCAGACCACCAGTTGGCAAGGATTTAACCGGGTACTGCGTAGTGACGCCTTTCTGGTGGGGTGGTCGGATATTCGGGTCAGCCCCCTATGGGTCAGTTATTCGCTTCATGAAACGCCTGATGCGCCGATCGGTGATCGCCCGCATGGCTTTGCGCAGGACTGGCGCTCGTTGTGGCCGGTCACTTCGGATCAGTACACGCACAGCGGCTACGACCGCGGCCACCTGGCTCCCAACTACGCCATTGCCCGCGTATACGGGCGTGAGGCCCAGCTCGATACCTTCCAGATGACCAATATCACGCCGCAGCGCCCCGATTTGAACCGGCGTGTGTGGCAACGTCTCGAAGAGGTCGTGATGGACGATTTCCTACCGCGCTTCGAGCAACTCCGAGTGGTCACCGGTCCGGTCTTCGATGAGCGCTTCATGCATCGGGTGGGCTTCACCCAAGTGCCGTCGGCGTTTTACAAGATCATCGTGGTGCCTGGTGAGCATCCGCGGGCGCTGGCGTTCCTGATTCCGCAGACGGTGCGTGGCGACGAGCCGCTCGACCGTTTTCTGGTCAGTATCGATGAGCTCGAAGCGAGAACGCGGCTCGATTTTTTCCCACGCTTGCCGGAAGGTGTCGAAACGTCCTTGGAAGCGAATATCGAGACAGACGGGTGGGGATTGCAGCGTGTCGCGCGGCGACCCGGGCGTTACCAATAGGAGAATAGGGAGTTACAGAAAGGGGGTTCTAGAGAACGGGACTTTGAAACGTTATAAATCAGCATGCACGGTGGTGCCCAGGAGAGGACTTGAACCTCCACGTCCATACGGACACTAGCACCTGAAGCTAGCGCGTCTACCAATTCCGCCACCTGGGCGCGTCATGCACTTTACTGATGTTTCTGATGGTGCCCGGAAGAGGACTTGAACCTCCACGTCCATACGGACACTAGCACCTGAAGCTAGCGCGTCTACCAATTCCGCCATCCGGGCGTTGCCTTGCGTCGATCTCGTGAAAGATCGATGGTGCCCAGGAGAGGACTTGAACCTCCACGTCCATACGGACACTAGCACCTGAAGCTAGCGCGTCTACCAATTCCGCCACCTGGGCAAGGCGCGATGTATAATACCCATTTTGAGTGCGAATGCAAGCCACTTCGCCATGCATCATGCCTTGTTTCTTGGCAGGCAGGTAGTCGTCATGGTTGGGTCGACTGGCTGTGCCCGCTATACTGGCGGCATGATTGAATTTTATAACAACGCCATTGGCGCACCACGTTTACTTGCCACTTCGCCTGTAAGGAAGTCATTACCATGAATCATTGGAAGCTCAGTGACGATCCGCATGCGGAACGTGAAGCGAGTAAATACGATAATCCGGTCCCCAGCCGCGAATACTTGTTCGCCCGCCTGGAAGAATACGGTAAGCCCATCACACCCGAAGACCTCAGTAGTATGCTGGCGGTGGATGATGAAGAGCGCCTGGAAGGCGTGCGTCGTCGGCTTGCTGCGATGGAGCGTGAAGGCCAGATACTACGCAATCGACGTGGCGCCTACGCGTTGATCGACAAGCTCGACCTCATCAAGGGGAAGGTCCAGGGCCACCGTGATGGCATGGGCTTCTTGATCCGAGAAGATGGCAAGAAGCCCGACCTGGTGATGCCGCCACGTCAAATGCGGCGTGTCTTCGACGGCGATCAGGTGTTGGTGCGTGTCAGCGGTCGTGATCGGCGCGGGCGTGACGAAGCGACCATCGTTGAAGTCATCGCCCGCAACACGCAGTCGCTGGTGGGCATCTATCGTCAGAATACCGCCGAATTCGGCGTGCTGATTCCCGAGAAATCGCGCATCGCTCAGGAAGTCATCATCCCGCATAGTGTCAGCGGCGGCGCGCGTGACGGACAGATCGTCTCGGCTCGTATCACCCAGCAGCCGGCGACCCGCGTGCAGCCGGTGGGCGAAGTCACGGAAGTGCTCGGCGAACGCATGGATCCCGGGATGGAAATCGACATCGCCATCCGCAGTTACGAGATTCCTGCCGAATTTCCGCCCGAAGTGCATGCCGAGATCGCCGACATGTCCACGTCCGTGGACGAGGCCGACAAGCAGCACCGCATCGACTTGCGCGATGTGCCGCTGGTGACCATCGACGACGAGTCCGCCAAGGACTTCGACGATGCCGTCTGTGCCTGGAAGACCAAGTCCGGGGGTTGGAAACTCTTGGTGGCCATCGCCGACGTGTCGCACTACGTGCGTCCGGGGAGCGCGCTGGATCAGGAGGCGTTGACGCGCGGCACCTCGGTCTACTTCCCCGGCCAGGTCGTGCCGATGCTGCCGGAGTTGCTCTCGAACGGGCTGTGCTCGCTCAATCCCGAGGTCGACCGTCTGGCGCTGGTCTGCGAGATGAACATTTCACCGAACGGTGCGATCAGCCGTTACCGTTTCTACGAAGCGGTCTTCCAATCCCATGCGCGCCTGACCTACAACAAAGTCTCCTCGATTCTCGATGACGAAGGCCCCGAAGGGGATGCTCTGCGCGAGCAGTATCGCGATCTCGTGCCATCGCTCAAGAATCTCAAGAGTCTCTACACGATCCTGAGGCAAGCCCGCGAGGAACGCGGCGCCATCGATTTCGAGACGACCGAGACGGCCATCGTCTTCAACGATCAGCGCAAGATCGAGAAAATCGTGCCGCGCTCGCGCAACGATGCGCACAAGATCATCGAAGAGTGCATGCTGGCCGCTAATGTGGCGACGGCGCGCTTTCTCGACAAGCATGATCTGCCGGCGCTGTATCGCATTCACGAGAAGCCCTCGCCGGAACGCCTGGACAAGTTGCGTCTGTTCCTCAACGAGTTGGGGCTGTCTCTGGGCGGGGGTGACGATCCCACGCCGCAGGACTACCGTGACCTTGCCGAGGCGATCAAGGGTCGTCCCGACGCCGACGTCATCCAGACGGTGATGCTGCGTTCGATGAGTCGTGCGGTTTATTCGCCACAGAACGATGGCCACTTCGGTCTGGCGTATCCTGCCTATGCGCACTTCACTTCGCCGATTCGTCGCTACCCGGATCTGCTCGTGCATCGCGCTATTCGCTCGGTGATTCGCGGTCCGCGGCAGACCAATACGGTGCTGCGTGCTGAAGGCGCGCCGGTAGAGCCGCCCAGCCAATGGGCACCGTATAGTTTCGAGCAAATGCTCGAGCTCGGTGAGCATTGCTCGATGACCGAGCGTCGTGCCGACGATGCCACGCGTGACGTGGAGGACTGGCTGAAGTGCGAGTTCATGTCGGACAAGCTGGGTGAGGTTTTCGAGGGCACCATCGCCTCGGTAACGCAGTTCGGCGTTTTCGTGCGTCTCGACGACGTCTATGTCGAGGGTCTGGTCCACGTGACCTCGCTGCCGTCCGATTATTATCATTACGAGGCCGAGAAACACCGTCTCAAGGGTGAGCGTAGCGGCATGTCCTACCGACTGGGCGATGGGGTCACCGTGCAGGTGGCGCGCGTCGACCTGGACGATCGCAAGATCGACTTCGAACTGGCCGACGAGAAACCGCGTCCGCAGAACCCCGCTCGGCGCAAGAAATCCCCTAGCGATGGTGCATCGGCACGCGGCAAGCAGGGCGAAGGGCAAGCCGGCAACGCGACGAAGAAGGAGCGTGACGGCAATAAGCCGCGTCGGCGTTCGCGAGGCGGCAAGGGCGGCGGCAAAGGTGACAAGCGTTGAATAGGCGCCATAGAGCGGGTAGTAGAGCATCATGAAAGCTAAACCTTCCCGGGCGCGTGTCGCGACACCCGAAGGCTTGGACGCCGTGTATGGTGTGCACGCCGTGCGGGCATTGTTCGAGCGAGGCCAGCCGCCACGAGAGCTCTGGTTGCAGGAAGGGCGTGCCGAGGCACGCCTTGAAAGCCTTCTGGAGAGCGCCCGTCAGGCTGGCATCAAGTGCGTCGGCGTCGCCCGCGAAACGCTCGATGGAGTGGCCAAGGGTGCCGTGCATCAAGGAGTGATCGCCTTCGCGCCACCGCTGCAGGCCGAGAGCGAGGAAGCGCTTTGGTTTCGCCTCGGTGCCTGGCAGCAGCCGTCTCTGCCGTTATTGTTGATCCTCGATGGGGTGACCGATCCACATAACTTCGGTGCCTGCCTGCGCAGCGCCGACGCGGCAGGTGCGCACGGTGTCATCGTACCCAAGGACAAGGCCGCGCCCCTCAACACCACGGTGCGCAAGGTGGCCTGCGGCGCTGCCGATGTCACGCCTGTCTATCAGGTCACCAACTTGTCGCGGGCGATGGCGCGCCTCAAGACGCACGGGGTATGGATCGTCGGTACGGCGGGCGAGTCGGCGCAGGACCTTTACGAGATCGACTTGGTAGGGCCGGTGGCCATTGTCATGGGCGCCGAAAGCAAAGGCATGCGCCGGCTGACGCGCGAGGGCTGCGATCTGCTCGCCAAACTGCCCATGGCGGGTAGTGTTTCCAGTCTCAATGTCTCGGTTGCCACAGGCGTGTGTCTGTTCGAAGCCGTGCGCCAACGCCATGACGCTTGATGCCTGGTTGGGCGAGACAAGTTGCATGCACGCGGGGTGATCACTACAATTGGTCGGCTTTCCGGGCATCGTTTTGCGTGTCTGGAAACATAGAGATTTTCTCTCCTTGCTTCTCGCGGTCCTGCAGCCTTGTATAGGTACTTGTGCATGACGGGCCTCGTGGAAGCTGTCAAACCGTAAGGAGCTATCATGCGTCATTACGAAATCGTGTTCATGGTCCACCCGGATCAGAGCGAGCAGGTGCCGGCCATGGTCGAGCGCTATACCGGGCTCGTTACCGAAAACGGCGGCACTGTGCATCGTCTGGAAGATTGGGGGCGTCGTCATCTGGCCTACCCGATCAACAAGATCCACAAGGCCCACTATGTACTGATGAACATCGAGTGCAGCGGCGAAACTCTCGACGAAATCGAGAATATCTTCCGCTTCAACGATGCCATCATCCGTAGCCTGGTGGTGCGTTGCAAAGAGGCGGTCACCGAAGCGTCTCCGATGATGAAGCCGGCTGAAGAAAAGACGCGTCGTCGTGAAGAGAAAAACGAGCGTCCGAACGTTGAGCGTTCCGAAACGAACGCTGATGCCGACGCCGAAGCTGAAGCCAACTGATTCGTACCTCTGGAGGATAAACCATGGCACGCTTTTTCCGTCGCCGTAAGTTTTGCCGCTTCACCGCCGAAGGCGTGAAGTACATCGATTACAAGGATCTTGATACCCTCAAGTCCTATATCACTGAAACCGGTAAGATTGTCCCCAGCCGCATTACCGGCACCAAGGCTCGTTATCAGCGTCAGCTGTCCACGGCCATCAAGCGCGCTCGTTATCTGGCGCTGCTGCCTTATACCGACAGTCACCAGTAAAACAAGGCGACTGGCGCGATGCAGGCACTGGCCCGTTGGGTAATGCGTGGTACTCCGCAGGCGGCGATGGTCACGTTGATTGCGGCGTTGATTCCCTGGTTGTTCTGGCTGAGTGCCGCCGTCGCCGCGCTGGTAACGTTACGTCGCGGTCTGGGCCCTGGCCTGCCCGTCTTGATTACCGCCGCGCTGCCAGCCGGCTGGTGGTGGGTGCAGGGGGATGCCGTTCCGCTTGCCAGCGTTTTGCTGGTGACGCTGATGGCGACCATACTACGCGCTCGGATGCGTTGGGGGGAGACCCTGATTGCCGGCATGCTGGTCTGTGTGGTGCTGGTCCAGTCCGGCATTTTCCTTCCTCCGGGTGGGGCGGGACCGCTGCTCGAACAGGTGCGCCAGAATTCGGCGGACGTCGATGCCATGCTCACCGAGATGAGTGCCCAGGGTGTGCCCAGCGAACAGTTGGCGGGCATGTTGATTGGCGGCGTGACAGGGCTAGTGGTACTGCTTGCGGCAGTCGCTTGTTTGGCACTAGCGCGTAGCTGGCAAGCCGGGTTGTATAACCCCGGCGGCTTTCGCAACGAGTTCCATGCGCTGCGCTTGAACACCAAGGAGCTTTTGCTGCTGGTAGGCGTTGGTGTATTGGGCGTGCTGGTATCCATGCCGATGGCGACGATGCTGGCGTGGATACCCTTGCTCGTGGCAGGCATTGCGCTGGTGCATGGTTGGATTGGATTGAAGGGGATGAGCGGGTTCTGGTTGGTCGGCTTTTATGCATTGCTGCTGACGACTTGGCCCACGATTCTGGTTGTGCTGTTGCTGGCCGTTGTCGATACTTTCGCGGATTTCCGCGCACGTTTGGCCGGCAACCACTGATGAGAGGTTAACGAGATGGATATCATTCTGCTCGATAAGATTGGCAAGCTGGGTAACTTGGGTGACCAAGTCGCCGTCAAGGCCGGTTATGGTCGCAACTACTTGGTGCCTTACGGTTTGGCCGTGCCGGCCACCAAAGAAAACGTTGCCGCTTTTGAAGCGCAACGTGCCGAGCTCGAAGCGCAAGCCGCAGAGCGTAAGTCCGAAGCCGAAGCACGCGCTGAACAGCTGGCTGAAATCGAGCTGTCGTTGGTCGCCAAGGCGGGTGATGAAGGCAAGCTTTTCGGCTCTATCGGCCCGCGTGATCTGGCTGACGCACTGACGCAGGCAGGCCTTGATGTGGTCAAGCGCGAAGTGCGTATGCCAGAAGGCCCGATTCGCCGGACTGGTGAGTACGACATTACGCTGCAACTGCACTCGGAAGTCGCTACCAGCGTGCGCATCGTGATCGTGGCCGAGTAAGCGATTACCGCCAAGTGACATGCCGGTATGGGGCGCGAAGGTTAACCTTCGCGCCCTTTTTGTGCCATGACCCACGGGCTTGGGGTACGTGAGACAGGGGCCATGAGGTGCAAAGGTATAGCCATCACGGCATCATGGGGGTGGCCGAAACGGTGACCGTCTGCACTTCACCGACCTTCGATATCGACCGGTCAGGAAACGAGCATGAGCGAATACGTCGAGCACGACCAGGAAACTGCGGCTCTCAAGGTGCCGCCACACTCGCTGGAAGCTGAGCAATCAGTGCTCGGCGGGCTGATGCTGGACAATAGCGCCTGGGATACGGTTTCCGAGCGTCTGACCGCTGACGATTTCTATCGCTACGAACATCGTCTGACCTTCAATGCGATGGCGCAGCTCGCCGAAGCAGGGCATCCGCTCGATGTGGTCACGCTCTCGGAGGCGCTGGAAAACCGCGATCAGTTGGAAGGCGTGGGCGGACTGGCTTACTTGGCCGAGTTGGCGCGCAACACGCCATCGGCGAGTAACATTCGTGCGTACACCGATATCGTGCGCGAGCGTGCCACCTTGCGCAAGTTGATCCAGGCAGCCAATCAGATCGCTGAAGGCGCCTTTGCTCCGCAGGGCCGGCCCTCTGACGAGCTGGTCAATGAAGCCGAGCGCCTGGTATTTCAGATCAGTGAGGACCGTCCCAAGACCGGTGGGGCGATCGGTATGAGCGACCTGCTCAGCAAGGCCGTCGATCGTATCGACGAGCTTTTCAACATGCAGGGCGAGATGACGGGGCTTTCCTCCGGCTTCCGGGATCTGGACGAGATGACGTCGGGGCTGCAACCGTCGGATCTTATTATCATCGCCGGACGCCCTTCCATGGGTAAGACGACATTCGCCATGAATGTGGTCGAGCATGCGGTCATCTCCAGTGACAAGCCTATCATGGTGTTTTCCATGGAAATGCCCGCCGATGCCTTGATGCTGCGCATGCTGTCCTCGTTGGGGCGTATCGATCAGACGCGTGTGCGCACCGGGCAACTGGAAGACGAAGACTGGCCGCGCCTGACCTCGGCGGTCAACTTGCTCAAGGACAAGCAACTCTTCATTGACGATACGGCAGGACTTTCACCTAATGAGATGCGCTCACGCACTCGGCGTCTGGCGCGCGAGCACGGTAACATCGGCATGATCATGATCGACTATTTGCAGCTCATGCAGATCCCCGGTTTTTCCGAGAACCGTACCGGCGAGATTTCCGAAATCTCGCGCTCGCTCAAGGCCTTGGCCAAGGAGTTCAACTGCCCGGTCGTCGCGTTGTCGCAGCTCAACCGCTCGCTCGAGCAGCGGCCCAACAAGCGGCCGGTGATGTCGGATCTTCGCGAGTCGGGGGCTATCGAGCAGGATGCCGACGTCATCGCCTTCGTCTATCGTGATGAAGTCTATAATCCTGACAACCCCGACAATCACGGCCTGGCTGAACTGATTATCGGCAAGCAACGTAACGGCCCGATCGGGACCGTGCACATGGCCTTCATCGGCAAGTACACACGTTTTGAGGATCTCGCTCCCGACAGCTACGGTCAGCATATGGACGAGTGATGATGGCCAGGCAAACATGCCGGTGTTGCCTTATAATGCCGGCTCGCAAGTGAACAGGAGGGGAGATGGCGAGCGGATTTCAACGTGGCAAGAAACGTACCCCTAAGCTCGAGGGGCGCGGTAAACTGGAAAGCGTCGAGCGTGAAGGGCCGTTCAAGGAATGGTTGGGGATGCCCGATCTCTACCGTTATTCTCTGGTCGTCGATGGTGAAACATACAGCTATCAGACTGAGGATGCCGAACTGCCTGTCGCGATCGGTGATCTAGTGGTGTTTCGCTACAAGGAAACCCGTGCGGGCAACTGGGTCGATCGTAACTCGCTCGGGGTGGCTATCGATCCATCCACGTACCAGCGTGATTCTTGATACATCACGTTGAGTGAACGCAGGGGCCGGTATGCCGGCTCCTGGCGAGCGGGGTTGTCGGGTCGGACCCCGTCTCATTGTTTGAGCGTTTCATATCCTTTCCTTCCTTTATGTATTTCCCTCGCCAAGTGCGCCAGTGGTGGAACTTCTTGCGCGGCGATGCGTCTCAATGAGTGTATTTTTCCTCTTTTCAGTCAAGGTTTAGACGGATGGCACGCTCTTCGACGAGACGTTGATCACTGTCTTCGTCATACTTATTGCAACATTTCTGTCATCTGAACAAGGCAAGATGGACGTGCGCTGCGCTAAGTGGCGTATGCCTTTTCGAGTTTTATTTTCTCAGGGAGAACGTTATGGAAATCAAAGAGCTCAAACACTTCATGGATGCGGAGCATAACTTCGAGATTCGCGTCATAAGCCACGCAGGCAGTCGTCTGTACCGCGTCGAGATGGAGGACATCGAAGGCCAGTGCTACCCGCTGATGCGGCGTGGCAAACCGATGCTGTTTCGTGCCCTGGACGATGTCTATGCCGAGCTCAATCAGGCAGGAATCCATCGCGCCTATCTCGTACAGTGGGTGGCCCATGACGAGGTGATCGGTCGTGACACTCATTATCAGTCTCCGCTGACTTCGCGCGTGCCGTTGGTATTTTGACGTCCCACGCATGATTCATCCAACGTGCGTCCAGCGCTCCATTCACCCACCGCAATGCTGAATTTATAGCCCGGCGAGAAGCCGGGGCCTGGGTGCGAAGGCACCGGGCATTTCCCTCGCTTGAAGCCTCACTCCCCATAGTCTTTTGCATGCTGCCCTTGCCCATAGGGTGACGTCCACGTCAGCGTATCGAGAAAAGTCTCCGCCCGTTCGCGCAATGCCCGACGCTTCTCAGCCGGCATTTTGTTGAGCGTGCCGTAGATGACGCGCATGCGAGGATTATCAGCAAGCTGGTCGGCATGGCGTTCCAGAAAGCGCCAGTACAAGGCGTTGAGCGGGCAGGCATCGTCGCCTACGCTTTGTTTTGGATCATAGCGACACTGGGAGCAGTGATCCGACATGCGATCAATGTACTTGCCCGAGGCACAATAGGGCTTGGAGCCCAGGTAACCGCCGTCGGCATGCAGCACCATACCCAGCGTGTTGGGTAGTTCGACCCATTCGCAGGCGTCGGCGTAAACCGCGAGATACCAATCGCACAAGGCCGCAGGACGCACATCGCAGAGCAGGGCGAAATTGCCCGTGACCATCAAGCGCTGGATGTGATGCGCATAGGCATTGTCGTGCGTCATTTCGATGGCACGCTTGAGGCAGCGCAGATCGGTATCGCCGTCCCAGTAGCACTGAGGAAGTCCGCTGCTGGTACCGAGCTTGTTCTCGCGCTTGTAAGCGGGCATACGGTGCCAGTAGATACCGCGAACGTACTCTCGCCATCCCAGTATCTGGCGAATGAAACCCTCGACGGCATTGAGTGGCGCCGCACCACGTTGCCAAGCGTCTTGCGCCGCCTCGCATACCTCCCCGGGGGATAGCAGACCGATATTGAGTGCAGCGGAGAGCCTGGAGTGGAAGAGGTAGGGCGCCGTATCGCTGATGGCATCCTGGTAGGTACCGAACGCGGGCAAGGCTTGGGCGACGAAGTGGCGCAGATCGGCAAGCGCCTGGCGTCGGGTGACGGACCAGTTGAAGCCTTCCAGGCGTCCGACGTGATCGGCAAACCGTGTCTCGACGAGAGCCAGTACTTCTCGAGTGATGGCGTCCTGACGATGGCGAGGCGGTGAGGGTGGCGACGGTGCGTCATCGATGGGCGCACGATTGTCGCGGTCGAAGTTCCACTGCCCGCCGATCGGTGCGTTGCCGTCCATCAGTAGCCCGGTGCGTCGACGAAGCATGCGATAGAAGTCTTCCATGCGTGGCCGCTTGCGGCCTTCCATCCAGGCATCGAAATCGCGGTGAGAACAAAAGAAACGGGTATCTTCAACGATATGCCAGCGCGGTGTTCGGGCCTGCGCCTGCCGTGCCTCCATGGCCTCCAGCAGGCGCCACTCTCCTGGCCGGGTCACGTGGATCTCATCGCAGTCGTAGCGTTTCGCCAGGCGTTCAGCCTCTGCGATCAACGAGTGTCGGTTGTCGGGATCGTCGAGAGCCGAATAATGCACGCGATAGCCCCGCTGGCGCAGATCGGCGGCGAAATGTCGCATCGCAGCGAGCATCATGGCGATCTTTTGCGGATGGTGGGGAACGTAGCGTCCTTCTTCATCGACTTCGCAGAGTGCGACCGTCGCTCCTGGCGGCGCATCCTGCAGTATGGGCAGCGTCAGGCTGAGCTGGTCGCCGAGCACGAGTCGTAATGACTTGGGCATAAGTTATCCAAATATTGTACAAATAGCCTTCATAGTATAACGCGATAAGCTCAATGTGCCCGTGCTTGTTACACTGATTGACCACGGTCTTTTACAGGAGAGGTTTCAATGGGGTCAGCTCCCTTCGGTGTCATGCTCGTCAACCTTGGAACGCCTGAGGCGCCGACGGCGTCAGCGGTGCGTCGCTATCTGGCGGAATTCCTCGGCGACCGGCGTGTGATCGACCTGCCGCGTGCCAAATGGCTACCGATTCTGCATGGCATCATCCTGCGCATTCGGCCACCGCGTGTCGCCAAGGCCTATGCCTCCGTGTGGGGAGAGGATGGATCGCCGCTGCTCGCCATCGGGCGCCGCCAGCAACGTGCGTTGAAGGAACGACTGGCGATGCGTATGGGCACCGACATTCCCGTCGAACTGGCGATGACTTATGGCAAGCCCAATATGGAGGAAGCCGGCCTGGCGTTGCGCGATGCCGGTGTCGAACGCATTCTGGTGCTGCCCCTGTATCCGCAGTTTTCCGCCACCACGACGGGGGCGGTATTCGACCGCCTGGCGCGTGCCCTGGCGCCGTGTCCGCATTTGCCGGAGTTGCGTTTCGTGCGCGACTACCATGATCATCCGGCCTATATCGAGGCGCTGGCAGAAAGCGTTCGCGAGCATTGGGCGGCGCATGGCCGGCAGTCGCGACTGCTGCTTTCCTATCATGGCATTCCCAAGCGTTACGCCGATGCCGGTGATCCTTATCCACGACATTGCGAAGAGACCAGCCGTCTGGTGGCCGAGGCGTTGGGGCTCAATGCAGATGAATGGCGCCAGACTTACCAGTCGCGTTTCGGACGCGAAGAATGGCTCAAGCCATATACAGACGAAACCTTGAAGGCATGGGGCGCCGAGGGTCTCGAGGGCGTTAACGTGATCAGCCCCGCCTTCGCTGCCGATTGTCTGGAAACGCTGGAAGAGCTCGAGGTCGAAAATCGCGGCTATTTCGAGGAGGCGGGCGGCGGTGACTACCAGTATATTCCCGCGCTCAATGATCGCCAGGATCATATCGACCTGCTGGCCTCGCTCGTCGAGCAACATACCCAAGGCTGGTAGCGCCGCTGAGCGTTTCGACAAGGCCTATATGCAAGACGCCCGATGGCGAGCCATCGGGCGTCGAGTTGGGCATCAGACGCAGTTCAGGGCAGTTTGGAACTGCCTTGGGATGCTTCCTCGAGGGTGCGCTCATCATCATCGTCCTGGAGCTCCTCGGGGTTGCCACGAGTACGGGAGTCGTAAGCGAGCTTCTGATGCAATGCGCTCTTGCTCAGCAGATGCGCGGAGACTGGGGCGGTGATGAACAAGAAGATGGTGATCAGCAGTTCCTGCAGGCTGGGCCCGCTTGCGAGCAGGCTGAAATAGGCGATCGAGGCCAGCAGTACACAGCCAACGCCCAGCGTAGAGATCTTCGAGGGACCATGCAGGCGCATGTAGAAATCCTTCATGCGTGCCAGTCCCAGCGAGCCGATCAAGGCGAAGATGCTACCGGCGATCAAGAAGAAGGCGATGACACCTTCCATCAAAGTATATAAGGCAATCATGGTTCCTCCGCTATTCGATGATGTCGCCACGTAGCAAGTACTTGCAAACCGCCACGGTGCTCACGAAACCGAGCATGGCGATGAGCAGCGCTGCCTCGAAATAGGTACGATGCCCCAGCCAGATACCGAACAGCACGATCAAGGCGATGGAATTCACGTACATGGTGTCCAGTGCCAGAATGCGGTCAGGAAGGCTGGGGCCGACCGCGACCCGGTACAAATTGAGCACGACTGCGACCGCGAACAGTGCCACGCTGATCTTGAGGGCAAAATCTAGCATTCGAAGATCTCCTTGAGCGTACGCTCATAGCGCTCATGGATATGACGCTTCATATCGTCGATATCGCCTACATCCAGAGCATGGATCAACAGGGTCTTGCCATCCATGCGCAGATGCGCCGAGACCGTTCCCGGCGTCAGAGTGATGGTGCTGGCCAGCATGGTGATCGCGAAATTCTCCTGAAGTTCGAGCGGATACTCGATGAAAGCGGGGCGCGCCCGTCCTCGCGGGTCGAGTATGACTTTGGAGGCCTCCAGGTTGGCGACCACGATATCGAGCAGCACTCGGCAGAAATAGCGCAGCATGAGCCAAGGCTTCTTGATCCTGGGCTGTGCCTCCCAGAAGGGCTTGGTAATCAGCGGGATGACGATGGCCAGAAAGCTGCCGAGCAGCCAGTGTCCGAAGGCGACGCCATTCATCAACAGTAGCCACACGATCAGTAGCAAGACGGACAGCAGCGGCATCGGTAGCCACTTGCGAGGACGAATCATGCATCATCTCCAGTGTCGCCGCGAGCGATGATTGACTCGACATACGCATCGCGGTCGAGCAATTGGGCGGCGGTCGCCTGGGTGAACGCCGTAATGGGGCCGGCGAAGGCCACCATGAGCGGCGCACAGCCGATCAGAATGAGCGTGCCGGTGATGCGCAGTGGGCCGAGCGTGATACCGGTCTTCTCGCCTGACGCCCGCCAGAAGATGGTCGAGCCGGTGCGAGATAGCGCTATCAAAGACGCTAGCCCGCTACCCAGCAGAATCGGCCATAACCAATGCTGCTGTGCCGTCGTGGCGGCTTGAAGCAGCAGGGCCTTGCCGAAAGCACCGGAAAGAGGCGGCAAGCCGGCCATGGCGATGGTGCCGGCGAAGAAAAGTAGACCCAATGTGGCGGGCTGCGTCAGCGTGCGGGACTGTACGATGCGCGCCCCGGCTTTGCCACGTTGCTGCGCGATGGCATCGACCAACAGGAACATGCCGCCACTGACCAAGGTGGTGTGGGTCAAGTAATAAAGCAGTGCGCCTAGCGCGGCTTCGCTGTGCATGCCGATGCCCGCCAGCAGTGTGCCCGCCGAGACCAGAATCAGGTACGCCACCTGGGTACGCATGTCACGTGCGGATAGCACGCCTACGGCACCCAGCGTGAGCGTGGCCAAGCCTAGCCACCATATCCACGGCTGGGCGAGGTTTGCCAGAGGGCCGGCCTGCTCACCGAAGATCAGCGTATACACACGGATGATCGAATAGATCCCGACCTTGGTCATGATTGCGAAAAGGGCCGCTATTGGTGCCGGCGCAGCGGCATACGCGCGCGGCAACCAGAAGTATAGCGGCAACATGGCTGCCTTGAGCCCGAACACGATCAGCAGCAACAGAGCGCCGGCCTTGACCAGCCCCAGGTCGGCGGTATCCAGCGTCGTCACGACCGCTGACATGTCGGCCATATTGAGCGTGCCCATGGTGCCATAGAGGATGCCCAGCGCGATTAGAAACAGCATCGACCCTAGCAAGTTGAGCGCCACATAATGAAAGCCTGCATGTGTGCGTGCCTTGCCGCCGCCGTGCATCAACAGCGCATAGGAAGCGATGAGCAGTACTTCGAAGAAGACGAACAGGTTGAAAAGGTCGCCAGTCAGGAAGGCGCCGTTGATACCCATAAGTTGCAGCTGGAACAATCCGTGAAAGTTCGAGCCTTGCTCGTCATCACCGGCGCAGGCATAGAGCAAGCTGCCCAGCGCCAGTAGCGACGTAAGCATCACCATCAGGGCGGACAGACGGTCGAGTACTAGAATGATACCGAATGGCGGTTGCCAGTCGCCCAGGGCGTAATAGCGGATGGTGTCATCGGTGCTTTCGATGACCAGCAAGATCCCCACCACCACCAGCGCGATCGTGGAGATCACGTTGGCCGTGCGGCGTAAGGTTAGCGCGCCGCCGCGATGGATCAGCAATGCCACTCCAGTGAGCAGCGGCAACAAAACCGGCAGAATGATCAAGTGCTGCATCAGGATTTGTCCTCCCGCGGCTCGTCGACACGGTTGCCGTTGACGTGATCGCTGCCCACGTCACCACGCACGCGCATGGCGAGGATCACCGAGAAGGCGGTCATGGCGAAGCCGATGACAATGGCGGTAAGCACCAATGCCTGCGGTAGCGGATCGGCATAATGACCGGCGCCATCGCTGATCACGGCCGCACCGTCGGTGGTCAGTCCTCCGGTGGAGAACAAGAACAGGTTGACGGCATAGGACAATAACGTCAGGCCGACGACCACGGGAAAGGTGCGCCCGCGTAGCGCCAGGTACAAACCGCTGGCGGCCAGGATCCCCGTGGTGGTCGCGAATAGCGCTTCCATCACGCTTTCTCCTTCTGCTTGGAGGGGCGGTGCGATGTGGTCACCTTGCCCAGATTGGCAAGGATCATCAGCGTGGCACCGACCACGGTAAGGTAGACACCGAGATCGAACAGCATGGCCGTGGCCAGTTCCACGTCACCGATCAGCGGGATGTGGAAGTGGCCGAAGGCCGAGGTCAAGAACGGATACCCGAAGATCCAGCTGCCGACCCCGGTCAGCGCGGCGATGGCGACACCGGCGACGGCGATCGGCTGATACTGGAACGACAAGCGTTGCTGGGCCCATTCGACCCCATGGGCGATATACATCAAGATCAGCGCCACTGCCGTCACCAGCCCCGCGATGAAGCCACCGCCCGGCGCGTTGTGGCCGCGCAGGAAGATGAAGACCGAGACCAGAAAGGCCATGGGCAGCAGCGACTGGGAAACCGAGGCCAGGATCATCGGATAGCGATCTGGTGACCAAGGGCGTCCTTCGCTATCGCTGGAGGGCATGAACAGGCGCAAGCGATTGAGTAGCTTGTAAATGCCGATCCCTGCGATGCATAGCACTGTGATTTCGCCCAGAGTATCGAACCCACGGAAGTCGACCAGAATCACATTGACCACGTTATGCCCGCCGCCGCCGGACACGCTGTGCTCGAGGAAATAGTCGGAAATCGAGTTCAAGGGGCGTGTCAGCAGGGCATAGTTGAGGCTCGCCACCACGCCGCCGAAGCCCGCTGCCAGCAGGACATCGCGTACGATACGCGATGCACTCGACTCTTTGGGCGTTTTCTGCGGCAGGAAGAATAGCGCCAGCATCAAGAGGATCACCGTAACCACCTCAACAGCCAACTGAGTCAATGCCAGGTCGGGGGCCGAGAAGCGCGCGAAGATCAGCGATGCCATCAACCCGACCACCGAGAGCATGATCAGTGAAATCAGGCGGCGGCGATGCAGGAAAGCCGTCGCCAGTCCGGCGAAGCAGGTGATTACGGCACCGACGATGAGTAAGGGATCGGCCTCCTGAACGCCCAACTCGCCTTTCAAGGCCTCGATTCCCATCAAGCTCATGCCAGACACGACCAGGGCGCTGATCACCACCCACAGCATGTAGCGCTGCAGCGAACCGTTTTCGAGGGTATCGATGGCCCACTGAGTGAAGCCCACCAAGCGCTGAACGGCGCCCTCGAAGATTGCCAGCGAGTCGCGCGCCGGGAATTGGCGGTGGAAGGTGAACAGATGCTGGCGCAGCACATACACTATGAGACCGCCGGTCAGGGCGATCGCGCTCATCAGCAAGGGCAGATTGAAACCGTGCCAGATGCTGAGGTGAAGCTCGGGGGCGGGTATCGTCAAGGACGCATCGGCGGCGGCCGTCAATAGCCCCGTGGCGGTGAAGGCGGGGAAAAGCCCGATGATGATGCACATGATCGCCAGTATCAGAACGGGCAGGCGCAAGGGAAACGGTGCTTCGTGTGGCGTCTTTTCCAGCTCGCGCGGCCTATTACCGCCGAAGAAAGTATTGCGCACGTAGCGTAGCGAATAGGCGGCGGCCAGGATGCTCCCGATAGTGGCCAAAGCGGGGATCAGCCACGCCAGGCCGCCGAGAAGCGGCGTCTCAAGCGTCTCGGCAAGCATCATCTCCTTGGAGAGAAAGCCATTGAGCAAGGGAAAACCGGCCATAGAGGCCGCGGTGATGGTGGCCAGCGCCGTGGTCATCGGCATATAGCGCCACAAGCCCTTGAGCTTGCGAATATCCCGCGTGCCGCACTCATGGTCGACGATGCCAGCGGTCATGAACAGTGCCGCTTTGAAAGTCGCGTGATTGAGAATATGGAAAAGGCCGGCGACCACTGCCATCTGGCTGTTGAGGCCGAACAGCATGGTAATCAGCCCCAGATGGCTGACCGTCGAATATGCCAGAATCGTCTTGAGGTCGAGCTTGATCAGCGCGAAATAGGCGCCGAACAGCATGGTCACCAACCCGGTCAGACTGACCAGGTACAGCCACTCTTGCGATCCGGCCAGCGCCGGATGCATGCGGGCCAGCAGGAATACCCCGGCCTTGACCATGGTCGCCGAGTGCAGGAAGGCCGACACCGGCGTCGGCGCGGCCATGGCCTGGGGAAGCCAGAACTGGAACGGAAACTGCGCCGACTTGGTGAACGCGCCAAGCAGAACCAACAGCAGCGCTGGCAGATAACGTGGATCCGCGAGGATGACATCGCGGCTGTCGAGCACCGTCTGCATGTCGAAGCTGCCGACGATCTGGCCGATCAGAATAAAGCCAGCAAGCAGTGCCAGCCCTCCCATGCCGGTGACGGCCAGCGCCATGCGAGCGCCCTTGCGTGCGGCTGACTGATGGCTCCAGAAGCCGATCAGCAAGAATGACGACAGACTGGTCAACTCCCAGAACATCCATAGCAGGATAAGGTTGTCGGCCATCACGATGCCCAGCATCGAGGTCATGAAGAGCATCAAATACGCATAGAAGCGCGGCATGTTGTCCGCTGCGGACAAATAGTGACGCGCATAGAGGATGATCAGCAGTCCGATTCCCAGGATCAGCAGCACGAACAATAGTGAGAGGCCATCGAGGCGTAAGGCGAGATCCAGGCCCAAGGCTGGCACCCATGAGAAGGCCATGCGTGGAACCTCGCCGACGAGCACGTCGGGCGTCTCGCGTAATGTGACCAGCAGTGCAATGAATGGCATCGCGGCGGTCAACAAGGCGCATCGATGGCGTCGCTGGTTCGAACTCAGCAATGGCAGAAGACTGCCGAGCAGCGGCAACAGCACGATCAGTAGCAATGACATGCAACTTGCTCTTGTCGTTTAACGTTTGAGGGTACCCGCGACCTTCCGGGCGGAGGTTCGGATACGCGTATAGACGGCGGCAGCGCGAACGTCAGTCGCGCACGACGGGAGGGTCCGTCAGATAAGGGCGTCTAATACCTCGGGGTGCCAGCATCCAGGCAGGGGTGCGGTCGGTTGCATCGCCGGTTGGCATGAGTGACAGACGATGGGCACCGTAATGGCAGGGCATGCGCAGCGGCAGGCAGCCGGGCAGGGAGTGTCCTGTCATGGTGTCTCTCCTCCTTCGGAACGCTTCGGCGCGAAGCTGTGTGGACAGCGGCTTTTATTGATTGATGATTTGCTGCGTCGGGCGCCAAAACGGGATGGTTGATCGAATGTACCATGTCCCTTCCTGGCCTCGCCATAGCCTGGACGGCGAAAGATGCAGCGGTGCATGTTTTTCAGAGCATAGGGACTCTGGTGGCGGCGGCGTCGCCTAGGTAGCATGATCGTCTCCGACAGACGTGCCTGTCGGCCGGGTTCGGCCCGCGTTTGGCCTCAGCGTCGTCATTGACAAGGATCGATATATGAAACGACCCATTTGCAGTCTCGTATTGGGGCTTTTCCTGGCGGGATGCCAAGGTACGGCGACCAGCGATACGACGGCCTCTTCGGCCCGGGTCGATAGCGCGCCGAAGAAGGTTCCCAGTGCCGGCGTAGCTAAGGCCTCGGGCGACGAAAAAGCGTCGCCCCGGGATTTCACTGCCTGGGTGGAGGACTATCGAGCGTATGCGGCGAAGCAGGGGATTGACGCCGTGACGCTGGCGGCGGCCTTCGACGATGTCCGCTTTCAGCCGCGCATCGTTGAGCTCGACCGTTCGCAACCGGAGTTCTCCCGGCCTGTATGGGCGTATCTGGACACGGCGGTCTCCGATCAGCGCGTCCGCCAGGGGCGTGCGAAACTCGACAACCACCGCGATGCCGCGATGCATGCGGAGAATCGCTACGCGGTGCCGGCCGAGATATTGACGGCGATTTGGGGCGTGGAAAGCAACTATGGCAGCTACTTTGGCCACTTTTCGACCATCGATGCGCTGGCCACGCTGGGGTTCGAAGGACGGCGCCAGGACTTCGCCCGTCGCGAATTGCTTGCGGCCTTGAAGATTCTGCAAAACGGCGATATCGACCGCGAGCACATGCGTGGCTCGTGGGCGGGTGCCATGGGGCACACGCAATTCTTGCCGTCGAGTTTCCTCTCTTATGCCGTTGACGCCGATGGGGATGACCGGCGTGATATTTGGGGTAGCGTGGACGACGTTATGGCCTCGACCGCCTATTACCTCGAGCAAGCCGGTTGGCGAGCCGGGCAACCTTGGGGGGTGGAAGTCACGCTGCCCGATGACTTCGATTACGCTCAGAGCGAGCTCTCGGTGCGTCACTCCAGCGATGAATGGCGCTCGCAAGGCGTGCGTGCACGCGGTGATGCGTGGCCGTCGTTCGACGAAGCCTCGGTGATTGCCCCGGCGGGCGCACGCGGCCCAGCGTTTATGGTGGGCTTCAACTTTCGAGTCATCATGCGCTATAACGCCTCTACCAGTTACGCCTTGGCTGTCGCGATGCTGGCAGAACGTATTGCAGGTGGTGATGGTATTCAGGGCGACTGGCCGCGCGATCTCGAACCGCTGTCGCGCACTCAGATCAAGGAAATGCAGCGTCGACTCAACGCGCTGGGCTTTTCCACCGGCGGAGCGCCGGATGGCATTGTGGGCCCCAATACGCGGGGCGGTTTACGCGAATTCCAGCGTAGCCACGGCATGACGCCGGATGGCTTCCCTACGCATGCCTTGCTCGACAAGCTGCGCGACACCGAAAAGCGGTGAACGCGCCGTGGCTTGTCGCGTTGGCCACTAGGAAGAGTGGCGCGAGGGTGTCGTACTGGCGTGTTGGGCAGAGCGGCGTTAGAAAAGCCGCGCGAGCAGTGCGGTCACGGCGGTTTCGACGCGTAGGATGCGCTCCCCTAGGTGCACGCCTTCGAAGCCGAGGGCCTCGAACCGCTCGACTTCGTAAGGCACGAAGCCGCCTTCGGGGCCGATGGCCAATGTGACGGGTTCATCGAGGCTGCGCGGGCAGATAGTGGTCATACCGGGATGCGCGATCAACGCGCGATGCCCACTCAACTGCGTGGGCAGTCGATCCTCGACGAAGGGTTTGAAACGTGGCTCGAATGTCACACATGGCAGATGCGTGTCGCGTGCTTGCTCGAGTCCGAGGATGAGATGATGGCGGATCTTCTCGGGGGTCAGTTCCGGCGACTGCCAGTAGCTTTTTTCGACGCGTCGAGTATGCAGCAGGGTAAGCTGTTTCACCCCGAGCGTGGTGACATGCTCGAGCGTGCGGGCCAGCATGCGTGGACGCGGCAGCGCCAGCAGCAGGTGAACCGGCAGCGGCGCAGGGGGCTCGCGATCCAGGGTCACCGTGAAGGTGGCGCCCGTGTCATCCAGCGATTGTAGCCGCCCATGCCCCAGCGCGCCGCCCACCAGACCCACACTCAGCTCGTCGCCGGGCACGGCGCGATGTATGTCGCGCAGGTGGCGTAGGCGTACGGGATCGCTCAGGTGCATGCGTTGGGCATCGAGGCGGTCGTTGTCGTCGAAGAGGATGAGGTTCATGGAAGCTCCGCGAATGGCGCGCTTAGTCTACTACCATGCTCGCTTGCTGTCGTGGGTGGCTTGCGCTGCTTCAATGTCGGTGCACAATGACTTGAAAGTCTCATTGAAGACGGTGTGATACGCGAAAGTCAGATGCGGAACAGCGATATGCCGGAACGCTGACACCTTGCTCTGTCGTGGCGCACGCTTTCTGCCATAATAGTTCGATCTTTTTCGTCATAGCTCCATAAGGTCTTATCCAGATGAAGGTTTTGATCATCGGCGGCGGTGGCCGCGAGCACGCACTCGCCTGGAAGGCGGCCCAATCCCCACGGGTCGATGCCGTCTTCGTGGCGCCGGGTAACGCCGGCACGGCGCGCGAGTCGAAACTCACCAACGTGGATATCGCCGCCACCGACCTGCCGGGGCTGGAGAATTTCGCCCGCGACAATGGCGTGGAGCTGACCATCGTTGGTCCAGAAGCGCCGCTGGTCGAAGGTGTCGTTGACCGTTTTCAAGCGGCGGGGTTGGCTGTCTTCGGCCCCACTCAGGCTGCTGCTCAGTTGGAGGGCTCCAAGGCGTTCGCCAAGGACTTTCTGGCCCGACATGCGATTCCCACTGCCGCCTATGCCACCTTCACCGATATCGAACCGGCACTGTCCTACGTCCGCGAACAGGGGGCGCCGATCGTCATCAAAGCCGATGGTCTCGCCGCCGGCAAAGGGGTGATCGTAGCCATGACGCTGGAGGAGGCGGACACGGCGGTGCGCGACATTCTCGCTGGCAATGCCTTCGGCGATGCCGGTGCTCGGGTGGTGGTCGAAGAGTTTCTACAAGGCGAGGAAGCCAGCTTCATCGTCATGGTGGATGGTGAGCACGTGTTGCCCATGGCCACCAGCCAGGACCATAAGCGTGCCGGCGATGGCGATACTGGCCCCAACACGGGAGGCATGGGCGCCTATTCGCCGGCGCCTGTGGTGACTCCGGCGGTCGAGCAGCGCATCATGGATGAGATCGTTCTACCCACCGTGCGCGGCATGGCAGCCGAAGGGCGCCCCTATACCGGCTTCCTGTACGCTGGGTTGATGATCTCGCCGCAAGGTGCGCCCAAGGTGATCGAATACAACTGCCGCTTCGGCGACCCGGAAACCCAACCCATTCTGCTGCGCTTGAAGTCGGATCTAGTGGCGCTGTGCCTGGCGGCGACACAAGGGCAGCTCGTGGCTCAGCAATGCGATTGGGACACGCGCGCGGCGGTGGGTGTGGTCATGGCGGCCGGCGGTTATCCCGACGCCTACCGCAAGGGCGATGTCATTGAAGGGCTGGACGGCGCCGAGGCCGTGGGCTGCAAGGTGTTTCACGCCGGCACCGCCTTGCGCGACGATGGTCGGGTCGTGACCAGCGGTGGCCGCGTGCTATGTGTGACGGCCTTGGGGGCACGCGTCACGGTGGCGCGCGAGCATGCTTACGAAGGCGTGGCGTCGATCGACTGGCAAGAGGCGTTGTACCGCCGTGACATCGCCCATCGTGCGGTGGCCCGGGAGCGCGACGCCGGCGCATGAGACGTTCGGCATGCCGCTCTACCAACGATAAGCGACGAGCAGGGTAACGCGACATGGAAGCTGTACGATCGAGCAGTGTCGAGCGCGCGGTGAGTATGTGCCGTGTGTCGAGAATTACGCGAGCCAGAGAGATGCGTCATGTCGCGTGAATATCCGATCATTGCGGTGACCGGTTCCTCAGGGGCCGGCACCACGACCGTCAAGCGGACGTTCGAGCGCATGTTCGCGCGTGAGGACATTCACGCGGCGTTTGTCGACGGCGATGCCTTTCATCGCTACACGCGCGATGAGCTGGCGCGCATCTTCGAGGAGGAGCCCAGCCGCAAATCCGAACTTTCGCATTTTGCGGTGGATGCCAATCTGCTCGATCGCCTCGAGGGCCTGTTTCAGGAATACGGCGATTTGGGCATGGGCATGCATCGTCATTACATCCATGCCGAAGACAAGCAGTATATCGAGGCTGGATATCAGGTGGGCACGTTCACCGAGTGGGAGCCAGTGCCTGGTGGCACTGATCTCTTATTCTACGAAGGCCTGCATGGTGGGCTGGTGACGCATGAATACGATATCGCCAAGCATGTCGATCTGCTGGTCGGGGTCGCGCCGACGATGAATCTCGAGTGGATCCAGAAGATTCATCGCGACACCAATCTGCGTGGCCATTCCCAAGAGTCGGTGATCGATACCATTCTGGGACGCATGCACGATTATGTGCGTTATATTCAGCCGCAGTTCTCGCGTAGTCACATCAACTTTCAGCGTGTGCCGACGGTGGATACGTCCAACCCCTTCGAGGTGCAGGATATTCCCACCGATGCCGAGTCCATGGTGGTGATTCGCTTTCGCGACCCGCATTCGGTGGATTTTCCGTATCTACTGACCATGATTCGCGACTCTTTCATGACACGTCCGCATACTCTGGTCGTGCCGGGCGCGCGCATGTCGCTAGCCATGGATTTGATCCTGGCGCCGTTGGTGACGCAGTTATTGGATCAGCGCCGCTTTCGTTGAGTATTTTGCAAGCGAGGCCCGGACGGCTATTTTTACATCGACGCGAAGAGGAAGGGTCATGGATTGTCTGTTCTGCAAGATGGTGAATCGCGATATCGAGCCCGATATCGTCTACGAGGACGATCATGTGGTGGCGTTCAACGACATCAATCCCCAGGCGCCCACGCATGTGTTGATCATCCCCAAGAAGCACATCGCTACGCTCAACGACATCGAAGAGAGCGATCTGGCGTTGATCGGGCGGCTACAGCATACCGCCGCACGTCTGGCGCAGGATCTCGGTTTTGCCGAGGACGGTTATCGCGTAGTGATGAATTGCAATGACCATGGCGGCCAGTCGGTCTATCATGTGCATATGCATTTGATGGGCGGTCGTCGCTTCACTTGGCCAGCGGGCTGACCGTAACGCGCCAGCATATTGCGCGTTTCTCCCAGCGATGGACGCATTGATGCTGCCGGGCCACTCGCTCCTCGAGTGGCCCGGTTTCACGATGGTCGCGCTTTTTATACTCCGCTTCGTTGCATGGAGACTCCTACATGTCCCGCCAGCTTTCCCGCACCGATAACTTGATCCAGCAGTTCGATACCATCCTGCGCACGCTAGTGCCGCACGCCGCCGGTGCCTCACGCGCCAACCCCGCCGTGGGCACGCAGGACGCCGAAATGACCGACGCCGAGCGTCGCCATGCTGCGGGGCTGATGCGTATCAATCATACCGGCGAGGTGTGCGCCCAGGCGCTCTATCAGGGGCAGGGGGCAACCGCCAAGCTGCACGAGACACGTGATCAAATGGAGCAGGCGGCGGCCGAGGAAATCGATCACCTTGCCTGGTGTGATGAACGCTTGTGCGAGCTCGATGGCCGGACAAGCTATCTCAATCCGGCGTTCTATGCGGCGTCTTTCGGTATGGGCGCGTTGGCCGGCAAGCTGGGCGATAACATTAGCTTGGGCTTCGTCGCCGCCACCGAAGAACAGGTCGGCCGGCACCTCGACGATCATATGCACAAGCTGCCGTATGGCGATAGGCGCTCGCGGGCAGTGCTCGAGCAGATGCGCACCGACGAAGCGCATCACGAACGTTGGGCGCTGGAGGCGGGCGGCTCACGTTTCCCCGCTCCTCTCAAGCTGGGCATGAGGGTGATGTCGCAGATGATGACCAAGTCCGTCTATACGCTGTAAGCGTCCCTGCGAGACGAGCTGGAAGCCGGAAGCTGAAAGTAACTCCAAAAGCAGAACCCCCACCTCGATCTAGCCGAAGTGGGGGTCGCTTTTTCTTCAAGCTTCGAGCTTACGGCTCCACCGTCCCGCAGCGGATCAGTCGAGGTTGCGGGAGTAGAAGATTTCCAGCATCTCCTTGCGTAGCCGGTCCTCGATATCGCGGGCTTCCTCGAAGGTCAGGTCGCGACGCGTGCTGCCGAACAGATAATTGTCGAGCTCGAAGTCCTTCAGCAACATCTTGGTGTGGAACATGTTTTCCTGATAGACGTTGACGTCGACCATCTGATAAGCGCGCTTGGTGTCTTCCGCCAGGTAGTCCTGAATGGAGGTGATGTCGTGGTCGATGAACAACTTGCGGCCGTCGACGTCGCGCGTGAAACCGCGCACTCGATAATCCGTGGTCACGATGTCTGAATCGAAACTGTGGATGAGGTAGTTCAGCGCCTTGAGGGGACTGATCATGCCGCAGGTGGAGACGTCGATGTCCAGGCGAAAGGTGCTGATGCCGTTGTCTGGATGCGATTCCGGATAGGTATGCACCGTGACATGGCTCTTGTCGAGGTGCCCGAGTACAGTTTCGGGCAACGGCCCCGGGCCCGGCTCGATATGCTCGGGATCGTGCTCATCGAGTTCATGTTCGGCGATGAGGATGGTCACGCTGGCACCGTGCGGCTCGTAATCCTGGCGCGAGATATTGAGCACGCTAGCACCGATGATATTGGTGACATCCTTGAGGATCTGCGTCAGGCGTTCGGCGTTGTAAAGCTCGTCGATGTAATCGATGTAAGCCTTGCGCTGGTCTTCCGTCTTGGCATAGCAGATGTCATAGATATTGAAACTCAGCGAGCTGGTCAGGTTGTTGAACCCGTGGAGTCGGAGATTATCGGTCACGTCCGAGCCTCCCAATTGGCAGGTTGGTACTGAACCCGACGAACAGGCGCCGGAACCCGAGCAGATGCGTATACAGGAAGGCGCGTATTATGCACATCCACCGTGACCGGCGCATCTGTCGATTGCAAAATCTTCCACGCCGCCATGCTCACCACTTCGCCATGCACGAGCTGCACAGGGCGCTTCATGCCTCAACGTCGGCGATCTCGTAGGAGTGCGTCATCTCGACGCCGCCGCGCGCGAGCATGATGGACGCGCTGCAGTACTTGTCGGCGGAGAGCTCCACCGCGCGCTTGACCTGAGCATCCTTGAGGCCGTGGCCGGTCACCGTGAAATGCACGTGAATCTTGGTGAATACCGCCGGGGTGCCCTCGGCGCGTTCGGCCTCGACGCTTGCCACGCAGTCGGTCACCGGCGCGCGGGACTTGTCGAGAATCTGCATGACATCGAATGAGGTGCAGCCGCCCAGGCCCATGAGCATCATTTCCATGGGGCGTGCACCGGTGTTGCGGCCGCCGTGCTCGGGATTGCCATCGAGCACCACGCTATGGCCGCTGCCGGCCTCGGCGATGAACTGGCGACCGTCGGTCCACTTGATGCTGGCTTTCATGGGCTGGAGTTCCTTATCTGTCTGCGTGTGCCGCGCGCCTGGGGCGCGGCTTGGAAATGTTGCATGGTAACGGGAGAGGCGTATCCGTGTCGCCTGTCGCCGTACAGGGCGTTCTTTCAATATGGGGATGTCCGTGGCCGATCTCAAATGTCGCGCAGGTAGGCGTCCAGCGCCTCGAGGCGCTCGGGAGTGCCAATATCCACCCAGCTGCCGCGATGATGAGTACCGCCGACACGTCCCGTTGTGATCGCCTCACGGAGCAGGGGCGCCAGCTTGGCGGGCGCATCGTCAGGCAGTGAGGCGACGAGCGAGGGGGCGAGTATCGCCAGTCCCGCGTAGGTCAGTCGGGGCGTGCCTTCGAGCCGTACGCGTCCCGTGTCGTCGAGGGCGAAGTCACCTTGGGTGTGGTGGTCGGGGTTGTCGACCACCACTAGATGGGCAAGGTCGTCCCTCAGTTCGGGCAACGCCTCCAGCGCGACATCGCTCCAGACGTCGCCGTTGATGAGTAGAAAGGGCGCGTCTTCCAGCAAGGGCAGTGCGTGGCGAATGCCGCCTGCCGTCTCGAGGGGCGTCGTCTCGTGACTGAAGGTGAGCGATACGCCGAAGCGTCGGCCGTCGCCGAGTGCCTCGACGATCTGCTCGGCGCGGTAGCTGACATTGATCACGATATCGGTGATGCCCGTCGCCGCTAGACGCTCCAGGTGGTGCACGATCAACGGTTTTCCGGCGACTGGCAGCAGTGGCTTGGGGCAACGATCGGTGAGGGGACGCATCCGTGTCCCCAGGCCGGCAGCGAGGATCATGGCCTTCATGAAATGCACTCCTCCAGGGAGTGAGCGATGCCCCGGCGGTCGAGTTCGCGGCACAGCGCAGGGGTGAAGGTGGTATCCACCCAGCTGAGGAATTCAGCGTGTGCGGGGAGCGCCTTAAGCCCTTGTCGCAAATGCGCCAGGAAGTGCGGCAGGCGTTCCAGATAGTGCGGTTTGGCATCACGAAGCGTCAGGCGACAGAAAATCCCCAGCACCTTGAGTGAACGCTGCACGCCCATGGCCTCGACCTGGCGATGAAAGATGTCGGCGTCGATGGGTGGCAGGCGTCCATCCTCCAGCGCCCGCTGGTGGAAGCTCTCGATGAAGTCGGCCATGCGCGCCTGTGGCCATAGGCGATAGCGCCCGCGTAGTAGCGATACCAGGTCGTAGCTGATCGGTCCCTTGACGGCGTCCTGGAAGTCGATGAGCCACAGTGCGTCTTCGTGAAACATCAGGTTCATGGCATCGAAGTCGCGGTGGACGGCGACCCGGGGCTGAGCGAGGGCGTTGTCGATGAGTGACTCGTGCAGGGCGGGCCAACTGGGCGGTACGGGAAGATCGAGCAGCTCCGTGAGACACCAGTCGGGGAACAGGTTCAGTTCACGCGCCAGCAGGGTGCGGTCGTACTCGGGCAGGTCGTCGCAGGGCGCCTGGCGCTGCAGGCATTCCAGCAGATGCAGGGCACGTTCGAACCAAGCATGGGCATCGGCATCGTTTCCCAAGTGGTGATGCATGACGTCGTCGCCCAGATCCTCGAGCTCGACGAAGCCGGCCTCGAGGTCGACGCCATACAGGGCAGGCACCGGTAGCCGGGCCGCGCGCCAGGCACGGGCGATATCCACGAACGTTTGGCTGTTCTCGTGCTCGGGCGGGGCATCCATCATTACGCGCTGGGTCCCATCGGGCAGGCGGAAACGGTAATAATGGCGGAAGCTGGCATCACCGGCGACGTCCTCCAGCGGGCAGGCGTCGAAGGGCAGATCGTGTTGCCGGGCGATCCAGCGTTGAAGGGTCTCCGCGCGCTCGTTCATGCGGGCTCCTCGTGGGTTGCGTGTTGACGGGCCTGGTTCGCCGCCGCATGCTGGGCGTCGATTCCCTGGCGCGTCCTTCATTCGTCGCGCATCGCCGACGCTCATGGCGCCGCGTGATATGTCTGCGTGGCTGCGCTTGGTGTGTCTTCGCGAGGCAGACGCACGCGACAGGGGCTGTATAATACCGATTCCACTCGGCAAGGACACAGAGGACCATGGGCAAGCGATTCTTCTGGACTGCCCTCTCAGGCTTGATGACCGCTGCTGCCCACGCAGCGCCTCCTGCTCCCCTGCCTGCGCAGCAGCTGGACTGGCAGCCTTGGGGCGATAGCGCGCCGCAAGGCGCGTTGTGTAGCGGACGTTACGTCGAGCCGGGCTATCAGCTGCCTGCCGGCGAGACACCGCGGCAGATCCGTACCGATTCCGCTGACGCGGCCTATGGCGACGATGGCGGCACCATGCTGTCCGGCGAGGTGGCGCTGCGGCGTGGCGATACTCAGCTCGAAGCGCCGCGCGTGCGTGTCAACGCCGAGCGCGATCGTGCCTTCGCCGAGGGGCCGACGGCAGTTCGCAATCCAGGACTGCTGGTGCGCGGCGGCGATGCCAGCATGGCGCTGGATAGTGACGCCGCACAAATCGACGATGCGCACTATGTCGTCCACGATCAGCGCTTGCGTGGCGACGCCGTCGAGCTGCAACGCCTGGCCGATGGTCGTTATCGTCTCGACGATGCCAGCTTCACCACCTGTGAGCCAGGCAGCCGCCTGTGGCGCATGGTGGGTAGCGACGTGACTCTGGATCGTGAAGAGGGCTTCGGTACCGCGACCAATGCACGCCTGGAGATGGGCAACGTGCCGGTATTCTACTGGCCATGGGTGCGCTTTCCCATCGATGACCGTCGGCAGAGCGGCTTTCTATGGCCGACGCTCGGTTTTTCGAGCGATGGGCTCGACTATACCCAGCCCTACTACCTCAACTTGGCGCCCAATTACGATGCCACCTTGTCACCGCGCTGGATGAGCGAGCATGGCGCCATGCTGGGCGGTGAGTTCCGTTACTTGTTCGGTAGCGGTCAGGGAACGGTCGAAGGCGCCTACCTGGCCAGCGATCGGGGTGGCGCAAGCGACAATCCTAACGATCCCGATGACGCCTTCGAAGACGAAGCGCGTTGGTACATCGATTATCAGCATGCGGGACGCTTCTCGTCGCAGCTGGACTATCAACTGGCGTATGGTGCGGCAAGCGACGGGCGTTACTTCGATGATTTCGGGCGTAATTTCGCCGAGCAGGACACCGATCACTTGGATCGTTTGGCGCGCATGACCTATCGCGGCGATACCTGGCACCTCGATGCGCGTGCTCAAGGGTATCAAAAGCTCGACTACCCGCTCGATGAGGACGACAAGCCGTTCTATCGGCTGCCCAGCCTGAGCGCCGATGCCCGCTGGAGCCAGGACAACGGCTTCTATCAGGAGTGGAATTCCAACGCGACCTACTTCTGGCGCAACCTCCACGGTGTCGATAGTCAAGGGCGCTGGACGGATGAGGAAACCGGCAATCGGCACAAAATTAAAGAGCGCGAAGCCGCCAATGGCTCGCGCGTGCACCTGACGCCGGCGCTGGGATGGCGTGCCGAACCCAGTTGGGGCTTTCTCGAGCCGCGTGCGCAGCTCTGGCAGTCGAGCTACCAACTCGATTACGGCAACCGGCAGACCGACCGTGACGAAGATCCTTCCCTGGTGGCGCCGGTGCTGTCGATGGATTCAGGGCTGATCTTTGAGCGCGACACCACGTTGTTCGGCACCGATTGGCGCCAGACTTTGGAGCCCCGGCTCTACTACGCCTATGTGCCGGAGCGTGATCAGAGCGACTTCCCTGACTTCGACACCAGCGAGCGAGCTGTTTCCTGGGGACAACTGTGGTCGCCTTACCGTTTTTCCGGCGCTGACCGCCTGGGGGACGTCAACAAATTGTCCTACGGTTTCTCTACTCGCTTTTTGGAAGACGCGACTGGGCGCGAGCGTTTGTCGCTGTCGGTGGGGCAGAGCAGCTATTTCTCCAATCGCAACATCGACATGAACGGCGACCCCGATACCTTGCCGGATCGTGAGAGCAATTATCAGGACTGGTACAACGCCACGCGGGATCGCTCGCCGGTGATCACTGAGTTGGAGTGGCAGATGACCGAGCGCTGGCGTAGCCGCTATTCCTGGTTCTATGACCCCGATCGCAGCATGACCGAGAAGGCCTCGGCGTATCTGCAGTATCAGGATCCTGCCGGCCACGTATTGAATCTTGGCTACAACTGGCAACTCGAAGGGTTCCAGCCGCAGGACGATGAAGAAGATCGTCTGGGCTACAATCGCGAGGATTACGATGTCTCGTTCGCTTACAAGGCGACCTCGAGTCTGGATCTGATCGGTCGTTTCTTGTATGACAACACCAACGATCGCGCCCTGGAGCAATTGGCGGGCGTCCAGTTCAACGATTGTTGCTCCGCCGTACAACTCGTCTGGCGCGAGTGGGTCGAAGACAATGACACTGCCAATACCATCGAGGACGACTACACGGATCGCGGACTGTTCCTGCGCTTCGTGTTCAAGGGCTTGGGTGGCGTTGGCCAAGAAGCCGATAGTTACTTCGAAGAAGCCATCCCCGGTTATCGGGCGACGAGCTTCTAAACCACATTGGCATCTATTCACCGCCGGTTGAGGCACGCGCCGGCGACAAGACAGTAACGTAGAGAGGACTCCATGCGCTTGAGATCGTTCGCCTCCCTGGGCTTCATGCTGCTGATGGCGTTGACGCCACTGGTGGCGCTGGCACAGCCCCAGCCGCTGGACCGCATCGTGGCGGTCGTCAACAAGGATGCGATCATGCAGAGCCAGCTCGAGGATCGTGTCACCCAGGTGAGCAAGCAGATGGCCAGTCGCAATGTGCCCGTACCGGACAAGGAAGACCTGCGTCGCCAGGTGCTCGACCGCATGATCGTCGAGCAGATCCAGCTGCAGATGGCCGACCGCGCCAATGTGAGCATCGACGATACGCAGCTCAATGCTGCCGTGCGCGATATCGCCAAGAAAAATGACATGACGCTGGAGGAGTTCGCCAAATCGCTCGAGCAAGACGGCATGTCGTTGGCGGCGGTACGCGAACAAGTACGCCGCGAAATGCTGCTGCGCCAAGTACAACAGAGCCAGGTGGCCAGTCGCGTCAACATTACCGATCGCGAAGTGGATCGCCAGCTCGAACAGCAGGCTGGCCAGGGCAGCCAGGGCGAACAACAGATGGTGGTCACCGAGAACCAGGTGCGTCATATCCTGATCGGTACCAACCCGAATCGTAACGACGAGCAGGCCGAGGCATTGGCCAAGGACATTCGTCAACGGATCGCGGGGGGCGAGAGCTTTGCCGAGCTGGCGCAGCAGTATAGCGATGATGACGGCAGCGCCCTCGATGGCGGCGAATTGGGCTGGGTGCGTCCCGGCCAGATGGTGCCGGCGTTCGAGGATGCCGTGAACGGCATGGACGTCGGCGAGTTGTCTCAGCCGGTGCGTTCGCGCTTCGGTTACCATGTGATCGAGCTCGAAGATCGTCGTCAGAAGGACGTGACCCGTGATGCTCAGCGCGAACAGGTCCGTCAGACCCTGTTCCAGCGTAAGGTTAACGACGAACTCGAGGCCTGGACGCAAGAAATCCGCTCCGGCGCGTATATCGATAACCGCTTGGAAGACGGTCAGCAGTGATGACGTCTTCTCCGGTGCTGGCATTGACCACCGGCGAGCCGGCGGGGATCGGCCCGGACTTGACGCTGACGCTGGCGGCGGCCTGGCAGGATCACGAGACGCGCCTCGTCGCCATCGGCGATCCCGAATTGCTGGCCGAGCGCGCCGCGCGGCTGGCGCTGGCGGTGCGTATCGTCCCGTTGGCTGATGGTATGCCGGTACCTGCGCCGCGTGACGGTGTCTTGCCGGTATGGCCGGTGCGACTACGAGCTTCCACCGAGGCCGGTCGGCTCGACCCCGCCAACGCCGTCTATGTGCTTGAAACGCTGGATGTCGCTATCGCGGCTTGTCGTGATGGCCATGCCGATGCCATGGTCACCGCCCCCTTGCACAAGGGCGCGATCATCGAGGGCGGCTATCCCGGCTTTACCGGTCACACCGAATATCTTCGCGATGGCTGTGGTGTCGAGGAGGTGGTGATGATGCTGGCCACCGAACGCACCGAGCCGCCCTTGCGCGTGGCGCTGGCGACGACGCATCTCCCTCTGCGCGCGGTGGCCGATGCCATCGATGCCGAGAGTTTACGTCGCGTGACAACGATTCTGGATGCGGATCTACGCCGCCACTTCGGCATTGCGCGGCCGCGTATTCTGGTTTGCGGTCTCAATCCGCATGCCGGCGAGGACGGCCACTTGGGTGTCGAAGAGCGTGATATCATCGCGCCGGCGCTGGCCGAGCTACGCCGCGAGGGGCTGGATCTCACCGGTCCCTTGCCCGCCGATACGTTGTTTACGCCGCATCATTTGAAGCATGCCGATGCCGTGCTTGCCATGTATCACGACCAAGGCTTGCCGGTACTGAAATACGCCGGTTTCGGCGAAGCCGCCAACGTGACGCTGGGGCTGCCGCTGATTCGCACCTCAGTCGATCATGGTACGGCGCTCGACTTGTCCGCGAGTGGCCAGGCCGACGCCGGTAGCTTGCGGGTGGCGCTCGACGTCGCCGCCAGGATGGCCCGTAGCGGCCGGCCATGTCGCTCTGAATGAATGCCCGATTGCCCCAAGGAATACGCCACGTCCATGTCCCATCGCCCTCCGGTCCACCAGGCTCGTAAACGCTTCGGCCAGAACTTCTTACGCGATCCTGGCGCCATCCAACGCATCGTGGATGCTATCGCGCCGCGCTCCGATCAGCGCTTGATCGAGATCGGCCCCGGGCAAGGGGCGTTGACGGAACCGTTGCTGGATGCCACCGGCGCGCTGGAAGTCATCGAGCTGGATCGTGACCTGATTCCGGGGCTGCGTGTGCAGTTCTTCAATTATCCGGCGTTCGTCATCCACGAAGGCGACGCGCTCAAGTTCGACTTTTCCGCTCTCGTGGCGGAAGGGGAGACGCCTGGCAAGCCGCTACGTGTCATTGGCAACCTGCCTTACAACATCTCCACGCCGCTGATCTTCCATCTGTTGGCGACGCGTGGCGCCATCGCCGACATGCATTTCATGCTGCAAAGGGAGGTCGTCGAGCGTCTGGCGGCGACACCGGGTAGCTCGGCATGGGGGCGCCTATCGGTCATGGCACAGTATTATTGCCGGGTAGACAATTTGTTCGTGGTTCCGCCGGAGGCCTTTGCGCCGAGACCCAAGGTGGAATCGGCGATCGTGCGTCTGGTACCACACGCTGAGCCACCGCATGTCGCGCATGACGAAGCGCTGTTTGGCGAGATCGTGCGCGAGGCCTTCGGCCAGCGCCGCAAGACGCTGCGCAACAACTTCAAGGGGCGTCTCGATGACGCAGCCTGGGATACATTGGAAATCGATGCGGGACGCCGTCCGCAGACGCTGAGCGTCGCAGAGTTGGTGCGTATTGCCAATCATGTCGTGGGAGCGACGCCATGAGTGAAGTGACTGCCGATGTCCAGGTAGAGGTCGAGCCCGCCTACCAGGCAGGTGAATCCGCGCCTGCCGAACAGCGTTATGTCTTCAGCTATACGATTACCGTGCATAACCGTTCGATGCGTACGATCCAGCTGCTGGCGCGCCACTGGCAGATCACCCAGAGCAGCGGCAAGGTGCAGGAAGTGCGTGGCAAGGGGGTCGTAGGGCAGCAGCCGTTGATCGGCCCCGGTCAGCGCTTTCGTTATACCAGCCGCGCGGTGCTCGATGGCCCGGTGGGCGTCATAGAAGGTAGCTACACCTGCCTCGACACGAACGAGCAGCGCGCCTTCGAGGTCCCCATCGCGGCCTTCCGTCTTGCGGGGCCTAACCAGATACACTGACTATCGTCACCGGCCGGGAGAGAATATGTCGACATATGCCATCGGCGACTTGCAGGGCTGCCATGCAGAGTTCGCGGCGCTGCTCGAGCGGATCGCTTTCGATCCGCAGCGCGACCGCCTGTGGCTGGTGGGCGACCTGGTCAACCGCGGCCCGGGGTCACTTGACTGTCTACGCGCCGTAAAGGCGCTGGGCGACAGTGCCCGGGTGGTACTGGGCAACCACGATTTTCATTTGCTGGCGGCGGCCTGGGCCGACGCGCCGCTCAAGCGTTTTGACACGCTGCAACCGATTCTCGAAGCCGATGACCGCGACGAGCTGCTAGATTGGCTGCGTCGCCAGCCGCTGCTGGTGCATGACGCTGCGCTCGATGCTGTCATGGTGCATGCGGGACTGCCGCCGCATTGGTCGCTGAAACAGGCGAGCGACTACGCTGCCGAGGTCGAGGCGGTGCTGCGTGGCGATGCGGTGGGCGATTTCCTGGCGTCGATGTACGGCAATTCGCCGGCGCGTTGGTCGGAGGACCTGCGTGGCATCGAGCGTTTGCGGGTTATCGTCAATACCTTCACGCGCATGCGTTTCATCGCCGCCGACGGGACGCTCGACTTCGATGCCAAGGAAGGGTTGGACAGCGCGCCCGCCGACTTCGCACCCTGGTTCACTTACCCGCGCAAGGATGATCCGCGTATCGTCTTCGGCCACTGGGCGGCGCTTCAGGGCAAGACTCCCGACGCCTGTGTGCGTGCCCTGGCGCTGGATACCGGCTGTGTGTGGGGCAGTGAGCTGACCGCGGTCGATCTGGAAAGCGGTGAACGCTACGTCGAACCGGCCCATCTGCGGCATTGATACTGATCTGCCAAGGAGCATTCTCATGTCCCACGAGACGAGTTTTACCCACCTTGCCCCGACTACGTTGGCCGAGTGGCTCGAAAGCGCCCGTGAGCTGACGCTGGTCGATATCCGCGACCCGTTGAGTTATTCACAGGGACATATTCCCGGCAGCCACCACCTCGACAACGCCAGCGTGGCGGAATTGTTCGAGCGGGCGCCGCGTGAACGCCCCATGGTGGTTGTCTGCTATCACGGCCATTCCAGCCAGCAGGCGGCCACCTGGCTAGCGGCTCAGGGCTTTAGCGATGTCTATAGCCTGGATGGTGGCTTCACCGATTGGGCCGCGCGTCATCCCGAGCGGGTTGAGAGCTGAGCTCATGAACGCGCCTCGCGATGTGCTCGAAGGTTTCGCCGTCTACCGGGTCGGCGGAGCGGTGCGCGATGCGCGTCTTGGCTGGCCAGTCACCGATGAAGACTGGGTGGTGGTTGGCGCTATGCCGGAAGCGCTCACTGCGCGGGGATTCATTCCGGTGGGGCGCGATTTTCCGGTCTTCCTGCACCCGGTGACTCACGAGGAATACGCCTTGGCGCGTACCGAACGCAAGCAGGGCCACGGCTATACCGGGTTCGTGATTCACGCCAGCCCTGAGGTGACCCTCGAGGAAGACCTGGCACGCCGGGACCTGACCATCAATGCCATGGCGGAAGACACTGAGGGGCATCTGGTCGATCCTTTTCAGGGGGCGGAGGATCTCGACGCGCGCGTGCTGCGTCATGTCTCCGAGGCGTTCGTCGAAGACCCCTTGCGGGTGCTGCGCACGGCACGCTTCTGGGCGCGTTACCGGGGCCTGGGCTTCGTCATCGCCGACGACACGAAGCGCCTGATGCGTCGGCTATGCGACAGTGGTGAAATCGGTCACTTGGTCGCCGAGCGCGTCTGGCAGGAGACCGTCAAGGCGCTGGCTGAGCCATGCCCCATTGCCTATTTCACGGCGCTGCAAGAGTGCGGGGCCCTGGCCGTGTGGATGCCGGAACTGAATGCCCCAAGCATGCTCGCGCGTGGCGAAGCGGCCATGGCGAGACTGCCCGCCGATGCCGAACCGGCACGGTGGCGTTGGGCGCGCTTGCTCGAAGCACTGACTGACGAGGCGCGCGAGGCGTTGTGCGAGCGTCTGCGCGTGCCCAATGCGTGGCGCGATCTGTCTCGCCAGGTAGCGCGTACCCGAGCACTGCGGCATACCGATGAAGCCCGTGGACTGGAGGGCGCCGACGTGCTGGCCTGGTTCGATGCTATCGATGCCTGGCGGCGGTCCGAACGTGTCGAGCCGTTGCAGCGTTATCTGGCACTGGAGGCACCGACGCTGGCCGAGTATGTTGCGCTTGCCTGGCAAAAAGCGATCGAGATCGAACCGCGCATGTTGCTCGACGAAGGCTATTGCGGCAAGGAGTTGGGGAATGCACTGGCTCAGCGTCGACTGGAAGCCATCGAGGATGCGGTCAAGCTGTATAAGCTATAAGGCGTGGCCGTGATCGAGATGAACGCGACGGGAAGATATAAAAAACAGTAGTATCAAGACGCAGAGGGGGCCGTGATGGCCCCCTCTGCGTTTTTATGCGTTGCGTGTGTGGCGTGGCATTACACGAATAGACCGATAATCAGTGCGACCACCAGCCCCACCAGCCCGATCAATGTCTCCATCACCGTCCAGCTTTTCAGGGTCTGCGTCTCGGTCAGGCCGAAGTAACGGTTGACCAGCCAGAACCCGGAATCGTTGACGTGACTGAGCACCGTGGCGCCGGAAGCGATGGCGATCACGATCAAGCCAAGCACCGGTCCTTCCAGGCCCAGGGTCGAGATCAAGGGCGCCATCAGGCCGGCGGCAGTAATCATCGCCACGGTGGCGGAGCCCTGTACCACGCGCACAGCGGTGGAGATCAAGAAGGCGAGCAGAATCGGCGGCAGGGCGCTATCGGCCATCATCTGCCCCATGACATCGCCGACACCGGAGTCTATAAGCATCTGCTTGAATACGCCGCCGGCACCGGTGACGAGGATGATGATACCGGCTGGTTCGAGTGCCTTGGTGGCGACTTCCATGACATTCTCACGGCTCATGCCACGCCGCGTCCCCAAGAACACGAACGACAGTAGTGTCGCCAGCGTCAGCGCCACGAAGGGATGACCCACGAACGCCAGGGTGGTAACGATTGGATTATCGTCTGCCAGCACCGCACCGGAGACGGTGTTGAGCACGATCAGGACCAGCGGCAGCAGAATGATGGCGAGGATCAGCTTGAAGCTCGGCAGCCCGGTGCTGTCGATCTCGTCTTTAGGCAGCTCCATGTAGTCTGGAATGCCCACGTCGATATGCTTGGCAATATAGCGCCCGAAGAGGGGGCCTGCGATGATCATGGCCGGCAGCCCCGCCATGGCCCCGAAAAGGATGACATAGCCTAGATCAGCACCGATCAGATCCGCGACGGCGATCGGTCCCGGCGTCGGGGGAATAAACGAATGAGTGACTGCAAGCCCGGCAAGGAGCGGGACACCATAGTAGAGTAGCGAATGCCCGGTCCGGCGGGTCAGGGCGTAGATCAGCGGCACCAGAATGATGAAGGCGACATCCAGGAAAACAGGGATCGCCACCAGAAAACCGGTGACGCCCATGGCCCATTGCGAGCGGTTTTCTCCGAAACGATTGAGCAACGTGCTGGCCAGGCGATCGACCCCGCCGGAGACTTCCAGCATCTTGCCGAACATCGCGCCCAGGCCGACGACGGTAGCAACGAAACCGAGTGTGCCGCCCATGCCGTCTTCCACGGACTGCAGAATGGCCTCGAGGTCCATGCCCGTAGTGAGGCCTACGATCAGGCTGACTGTCAGCAAGGCGACGAAGGCATGCAGGCGAAGGCGCATGACCAGGTACAACAGCAATATGATGCCGCCCAGTGCGGAAAGGAGCAGGGTGGTGGCGTGATCCATGTGTGCGAAACCTCTATTGGAGGCGCGACCGGCAACGGGGATGCGGCGATGGTCGCGTTGTGCCTTGGCGTCGAATTTAGGAAAATGAATGTTACCGGTAACATTCCATGGACAACAATGCTCCGAAAGGCGAATAGAGAAACGAGGAAAAGTGGATATGAACGAGTCGACGAGCAATCCGCAGCGGATCATCGTCATGGGCGTGTCGGGCTGTGGTAAAACGTCGGTCGGTGAACGCTTGGCCGAGGCAATCGACGGGCGTTTCATCGATGGTGACGCTTATCATTCGGCGACCAGCGTGGCCAAGATGTCGCGTGGGGAACCGCTCAATGACGATGATCGTGCCGGCTGGTTGACGCGTTTATCCGAACTGGTGCGGGAAGGGCGCGATAATCGAGAGACCGTGGTGATCGGCTGTTCGGCACTCAAGCGCGAGTATCGCGACGTGCTGCGCGGCGGTGATGACGCGCTGTGTTTCGTGCACTTGGATGGCACGCGAGAGGTGCTGCTTGAGCGCTTGAAGGCGCGGCAGGATCACTTCTTCAAGGGTGAGGCCATGCTCGATAGTCAGTTGGCCACACTCGAGGCGCCGGGAGAAAACGAGGCGGTTACCGTTGACATCGATGCTTCGCTGGACGATGTCGTCGCGCTCAGCGTGCAGGGTATATCGCGTCGCGGTGCTGAATATATCGCGTGAGCGGGGCGTATCGTCAGGTGCTTTGACGTAGGTCGATCTCGAAGCCCATGTCATGGCGAGAGGGGTCGCGCGGCGTCCCCTGCAAGCGTTCGACGATCAGGCGCGAAGCCTGTTCACCAATGGCGCGACGCGGTGTGATCACGGTAGTGAGCGTTGGCCAGGTCGCATCGGTGATGTCGAGGCCGTTGAAGCCCGCCAGGGCCAACTGCCCGGGCACATCGAGACGCCGTCGCTGGCATTCGAACAAGGCACCCGCCGCCAGGTCATCGTTACAGCAGAACACGGCATCCATATCCGGCCAGCGTTCGAGCATGGCTGAAAGCAGTTCCCCGCCAAGGCGATAGGATGAGGGGCGCGGCGTCGTTTGGCAGCGCTGCGTCGACAGCCCCGCTGCTTTCAATGCATCTTCCCATCCGGCCAGACGCTGCTGCACTCGGTAATCGAGCCGTGCGCCGCAGAATCCGATGCGCCGATAGCCGGCAGCGATCAAGGCCTCTCCGATGGCACGTCCGGCCACGCGTTGATCGAGGCCGACGTTGATATCGAGTGGGTTATCGGTAAGCTCCATGGTTTCCACTACCGGCAGGCGTGCACGATTCAGAAGGCGCTGAGCGTAGTCGGTGTGTCGGGTGCTGGAGAGCACGAAGCCGTCGACCCCGTAGGCGAGGAAAGTATCGATCAGCCGTTCTTCCTCGAGAACCGAATACCCGGTGTGGCCCATGAGCACCTGATAGCCGGCCTCGCGCAGCCCTTCATCGACGCCTCGCTGGACCTCGGAGAACACCGAATTGGAAATCGACGGCACCAGCAACGCCACGCTCAGGCTGCGTCCGCTGGAAAGCGCCCCGGCTTGGCGATTGGGGATGTAATCCAGAGCTTCGACGGCCTCGTCGATGCGTAGTCTCACCGTTTCGGAGACGCGCTGTGGCTCGCGCAGGCAACGCGAGACCGTGACTTTGCTGACGCCGACGCGTTCGGCGATATCCTGAAGCGTGACGCGACCCGATGAACGACGCGGCATGTGTGTCCCCATCTCCTTGTTATATTATGCCGCAATGTTAGCGGTAACGTTTTCGGAGATTAGCATCCTCGTCTGGACATGACTGTTGGGCCATGGTCGCAAGCGGCGTCAGAACGATAGCAAGAGCAGGATCAGCGGTGGCGAGAGTAGCGATAGCAAGAAGCCGTTGACGATGGCGATGGGCACGCAGGCCACGCCACCGTGCTGCTGAATGACGGGTAGGGTGAAGTCCATGGACGTGGCGCCGCCATAGCCGATGGCTAGTGGCGTGGCGCGATGGATGACCAAGGGGATGAGCAGGAAGGCGAACAATTCGCGTGCCAGGTCGTTGAAGAAGGCCACGCCGCCGAGCACGGGCCCGAGCTGGTCGCCGATGAGAATCCCGGAGAGTGAATACCAGCCGAAACCGGCGGCCATGGCGAGGCCTTCGTTCCAGCGTAGATCGAGCAGTGGGGCGGCCAGCAGGCCTCCTAGCAGTGAGCTGAGTGCCACGCTGATCGCGATGACCAGGCCATGGCGATTGAGCAGGATCTGCTTGAGCGGCATGCCCGAGTTGCGCAATTGACAGCCGATCAATGTCAGTAGCAGATAGAGCGCCCATTCGGCGAGTGGCTCTGCCCAGGCATGCACGATCCCGACGCCCCAATGGCCGGCCGCCACGCCGAATAGCGTCCCCAGGACCACTACGCCGGCAAGCGACAGCGACCCGAGCAGAGCCGCGCCGGTGCTGGTTGGCGCATCGGGAAGGCGGGGTGACTGTCCGGTGCTCAGGCGGCTTCGACGTGACAGCCAGATCAGCGCCAGCAGGTTGAGCGGGGTGATGATCGCGAATAACGTTGCGGCCTGGCCGCTCATCCGCGAGAGCTGGCCGAGCAAGTCCTCGAGCCCCGCCAGGCTGATGCCCATCAGGAACAGGATGACGTAGACCGAACCATTGACGCCGCGGTTGATCGTGGCAAGCACGCCGCGATGACGTACCGGCACCAGATAGCCCACGATCAAGGGAAGCAGTATCAATAAAAGTCCGGCCAGCATGCCCGCTCCTGGTAGTGTACGTCGTCTCGGAAGCGGTCACTCTATGTGAGCTGGGCGGAGCACGCAAAAGCTTTTGCTTATGGGCGGTTAGCAGCTTTCATTACTTCAGTTCGGTCAACGCCATGTGGCTCGTCAATTCGTCGTCCCGGTAGTATTCCACGCTGATCAGCAGCCCGGGTGTGGTCGAGGAAAAGGCCAGGCGAAGGCGGCGATCTGGCTTTTCCGGATTCCATCCCTCCACCCAGCGTGCTTCGAACTCGCCGGCCGGAACCTCGAGCGTTTTCGGTGCCGCGACGCGATAAGCGAAATGCTCGGTACGTCCCTTGTGGTCGGCATACGCCAGTTCGCATGGCGTGGATTCGTCACCCTGACAGGGGGCGTCGTCCAGCTTGCGGGATAACTGGAACAAGGCGCTCTGGCGGTCGGGCAGAGCGGCGAGGTCGCGTGCCGATAGATGGTAACGCTCCCCGAGGCCGAACAGCGAATAGCCACTGGCGTAATGCCAGGCAGTCAGGTCGCCGCCGTCGAGGCGGAACTTGCCGCGCTCGTAGCCCTCGGCGGTGAGGATGCTGGCGCGCATCTCGCTTTGCCAGTCGTTCCCCGAAAGATGGCTGAGACGATGATGGACGTCGGCATCCGGCCAGCCGTCGAGGCGAAGGTGGTAGGTCGCGGCGAAGGGCTGGGGGGCGGCATGCGCACAGGAAATCACGCCGAGACTGGTCCAGCAGGCGACGAGTGCCAGGGCGGCGAAGCGGTGCAATCCGTGCATCTTGGGCTCCATAAAGTGCCGGCGCGGGGCGCCGTTTCCATGTGCAGCGTGGCGTACCAGGCACTACGCTAAAAGAGTAAAAGCCAATCCGTTTTCCACCTTCCCGCAGGAGTCCGACGCATGGCCAGAATACTCGTGATTGTCGGTGATTTCGTTGAGGACTACGAGATCATGGTGCCCTTCCAGGCACTGCAGGCGATGGGGCATGGCGTTGACGCAGTCTGTCCGGACAAGAAAAAGGGCGATAGCGTCAAGACGGCCATTCACGATTTCGAGGGCGATCAGACCTATTCCGAAAAGCCTGGCCACCACTTCATCGTGAATGCCAGCTTCGCCGAGATCGAGGCATCAAGCTACGATGCGCTGGTGATACCGGGAGGACGCGCCCCGGAGTATCTGCGCCTCGATGAGCGCGTTCTGGCCATCGTGCGTCACTTTCTGGAGGCCGACAAGCCCGTCGCCTCGATCTGCCATGGGGCACAACTGCTTGTTGCAGCGACTTCGTTGGCCGGGCGGCGTGTCTCGGCCTACCCCGCCTGTGCGCCGGAGGTGCGCTTGGCGGGCGGCGAATTCGTCGATCTCGCGGCAGATCAAGCGGTGACTTGTGGTCGGTTGGTCTCGGCCCCTGCCTGGCCCGCGCATCCCGAATGGCTGAAGCAGTTCGACGCCTTGTTGTGAGTGTCCGAGCCCAGCGCTCGGAGGATCATCGCATGGCGTCGAGGTCGTCGCGGGTGGGTAGGGCCGTGTAGGCGCCGGGGCGTGTCACGGCGAAGGCCCCGCAGCGACAGGCACGCTGGGTGGCGTCTCGCAAGCGGGTTTCGTCCTGGCACCATTCGCCGAGTGTGGCGGCGGTGACATCGGCCTCGGCCAGTTGCGCCAGCAGGCCGCCTACGAAGGCGTCGCCGCCGGCGGTGGTGTCCACGGCCGTCACGTCGGGCGGCGTGACGTGAATGACCTTGCCAAGCCGATGCACGGCGACCGGGGCTGGCCCGTCGGTGATCACGATCAGGCGCACGCCAGCGGCCAGGCGCCATTGCAGCCAGGTATCGGCGTCGTGATCGCCGCGCAGTAGGTCAAGCTCCTCGCGGGACAACTTGAGCAGGTGCGCGTGGTCGAGCAGAGCGGTGACACGGCCGATATCGACGCGATTATCGGGCCACAGGTTGTGGCGCAGGTTGGCATCGACGCTGATCAAGGCTTCGCCGCGCCGCGCGATGTCGGCGATGCTCAACGTGGTCTCGGCGATCGTTTCATCGGTGAGGCCGTTGCTGCATAGATGCAGGATCGCCGGCTCGGCGAAGATGCCCGCGGGAAGATGTTCGAGACGGTAAAGCAGATCCGCCGCAGGTGGACGGTAGAAGTCGAAACGCCGCTCGCCCTGGGCATCGCGCGAGACGAATGCCAGAGCCGTGCGCGCCTCACGCGTGCGGCGAATATCCTCGACCGACACACCATGACGCGCAAGTTCCTCGACGAGAAAGTCGCCGAAGCGGTCGTCGCCGACCATGCCCAAGAAGCGACTCGCCAGCCCCAGACGCGCGCAGGCCACAGCGACATTGGCCGGCGCGCCACCCGCATAAGGCGTGAAGGTCTCTGGGAGGTCGTCGGCCGCGCCATCCAGGCAATTGGACAGCATGTCGACGAGCGCCTCGCCGAAGGCAATGAGCGGTGTCATGACGTCTTTCCTCGTGTTTTCTTGTCGTTGCCTGATGCCTTGTCATTTGGCGCCGAGGCAGGAAAGGACTCGCGGACCAGCGACAGTAGGCCCTGGGTCGAGGCATCGAAGTCCCCGACATTGGTGTCGATGCGCTCGCTGATTTCCCCGGCGATGCGTTTGCCGAGCTGCACTCCCCATTGGTCGAAGGAGTTGATGTTCCAGATCACCCCCTGTACGAACACCTTGTGTTCGTACAGGGCGATTAACGCACCCAGATTACGGGGCGTCAGATCGTCGAGAAGCAGGGTGCTTGATGGGCGGTTGCCGGGGCAGCTGTAGGGGTCGAGCTGGCTACCGTCCTGGCTGCCCTCCATGAAGGCATTGGCCTGCGCCAGCATGTTGGTGAGCAGGGCGAAGTGATGATCCTCGAAGCCCGGCTCGGGTTTGAGCGAGGCGATGAAGTCGATGGGCACGTAGCGGGTGCCCTGGTGCAGCAATTGGAAGAACGCGTGCTGGCCGTTGGATCCGGTTTGTCCCCATACAATGGGGCCAGTCTTGTAATTCACCGGCTGGCCGAAGATATCCACCGACTTGCCATTGGACTCCATGTCGAGCTGTTGGAGAAACGCCGGTAGCTGATGCAGGGCCTGATCGTAGGGCACGATGGCATGCGTCTCGGCGCCGATGAAGTTGATGTTCCAGATGCCGATCAACGCCATGAGCACCGGCATGTTCTGCTCGAACGGCGCCTTGATGAAGTGCTGGTCCATCTCGTGGGCACCTTCGAGGAGTTCCATGAATCCATCGAAGCCGATGGATAGCGCGATGGGCAGCCCGATCGATGACCACATCGAGTATCGACCGCCGACCCAAGCCCAGAATTCGAAGACATTTTCCTCGCGGATGCCGAATTCCATAGCGGCCTTGCGATTGGTCGAGGCCGCGATGAAATGCGCGCCGACATCGGCATCTTCGCCAGCATGGTCGAGGAACCAGCGTCGCGCGGTCTTGGCGTTGAGCAGCGTTTCCTGAGTCGAAAAGGTCTTGGTCGAGACGATGAACAGTGTGGTTGCCGGGTCGAGCGTTCTCAGCACTTTCTGAATATGAGCGCCGTCGACGTTGGAAACGAAGTGGAAATTGAGCCCGTCGTGGCGGTACTTGAGCAATGCACGGCAGGCCATGTTGGGCCCCAGGTCCGAGCCGCCAATGCCGATGTTGACCACGTCCTTGATGCGTTGACCGCTGTAGCCCTTCCATTCGCCGCTACGTATCTCTTCCGAGAAGCGCTTGATCTGTTCGCGCGTGCTTTGGATCTCGGGCATCACGTCCTTGCCGTCGGCATAGACCGGCTCGTCGCCGAGGTGACGCAAGGCGGTGTGCAGGACCGGGCGGTCTTCGGTGACATTGATGATGTCGCCGGAGAACATCTGCGCGCGTCGCTGCACCAGTGCCGAGTGGTCGGCGAGCTCGATCAACTTGGCGAGTACGGCATCGGAGATGTGATGCTTGGAGTAATCCAGGAACAGGCCGCCGACACGCAGGCTCATCTTATCGAAGCGCTTGGGATCGGTGGCGAAGTAATCGCTGATGCGATCATTGGCGGTCTCGCGATTGAGACGTTCGAGAGCGCGCCAGGTGACGCTGCGCGTGAGTTGGAACATGGCGTCATCCTTCTTCATGAATCGAGCAACATGACCACGCGGGCCTGATCGATGAATCGTGTCAGCCTGTCACTGGTTCCACAATGGGCCTTCGACGAAAGCTGCATGCGAGTCACCGTTTAGGCCACACGGTGACTGCGTGCCTCTTCGAGCAATGCGAACCAGGCGGCACGGTCTAACATCAGGTTACTGTCGCGGTGCAGTGCTTGAATACGGCTGTCCTTGAGGGTACCGATGACTGGCGCGGGATGCCCCGGCAGACGTCGTAGCCAGGCCAATGCCAATCCGGCAGTGCTCGACTCGAACTCTTCGGCGAAGTGCTCCAGCGTGCTGCCCAGGACATCCTCGAAGACCAGCCCACCGCCTAGTGGCGACCAGGCCATGGGCGCCAGGTCGTCGGCGATCACGGCATCGTAGAACCCATCGAAAAGTACTTCCGGACGTGCCAGTGACAACTCGAACTGATGCGCGCCGAGTGGGTGGCGCATGGCGGCCTGCAGGCGTCGCCACTGTTCGGGCAAGAAGTTGGAAACCCCTACTGCGCCGATCTTGCCGGCGTCGATCGCGGCATCCAGTGCGGCGCCGGTGGCATGGGCATCGAGTAGCGGGTCAGGGCGGTGCAACAGGAAATGCTCGAGACGCTCGATGCCCAGTTGTTCCAGCGACGCGTCGATCCGCGTATTCAGGTAATCGGGGGAGGTATCGTAATGCTTGACGCCGAAACGCGACGTGTCGCGTGCGGGCAGCACGATATCGGTCTTGGTGATCACCTTGACGCGGGCCTTGAGCGATGGACGCCGTGCCAGGGCCTCGCCGAACAGTCGTTCACACTCGCGATTGCCGTAGATATCGGCGTGATCGAACCAATCTAGCCCTTCATCGAGACGTGCTTCGATCCAGTCGGCCAAGCGCGTGGCGTCGGCTAGCTCGGGACGCTCGTGGAGGCGCATCATACCCAGTACGAAGGGAACGTCGAACGTCAGCTCATCGCTCATTGCAACATGTCCTCACGGGTCAGGGTGGTGGCCAGGAGGTGCTGGGCGCCAGGCACCAGCCATACGGGGTCGACGCGGGTACAGGCGGCCTCGACGCACAGAAAACGGGAGCCGATGTCGGCGGGTGTATCGCCGGGCAATTCAGTGTCGGGATGCCAGACCACTGTGGAATCGCTGCCTTGCTTGGTGATCTGGAGGCGACGTGCGCCGTCGTCGAGTACGAGTGGGCGATTGGATTCGTAGATGCGATCCAATGGGCCGCGCACGCCGAGCTCGCCTTGTTGGTGCGCCTCGGAAAAGTCCCGGCGCTTGTCCAGGTAACGCGCGCCGGCCAGACCCTCGATACGGCATTGGTACGTATGCGCAACACTCAGGTAGCTATGCAATGCAGCGGTCAATTTCACTGGCGTTTCACCGCGGTGTTCGGTAATCAGCTCGACATGCAGACGCCGGGCGCTGGCGTGGATCATCACGCGGGGCGTGAGTTGTTCGTCGAGGCGCGTTGTCGGCGACAGGTGCACTTCGACGCCTTCGTCTTCTTCGTCGATACCGTCCAGTCGCCACTCGGCCTGACGCGCAGTGCCATGCATGGGGCCACGACCGTCCGGCGCCTCGTCGGCGAACCATGGCCAGCAGACAGGGATGCCGCCGCGTATCGTGCCTGGCAAGGCCTGCGGGGTCGGGGTTAACCACAACCAGCCATCGCTGCGCTCGGCGGAGGGCTGGAAATGCAGCACCTGGGCGCCTTGCAGAGAGACTGCCAATTCGCCCCAGTCGGTATTGAACAACAGCACGCGGCGTTCCTGCCATTCGGCTTCGCGCTGCCCCTGAGTCGCGTCGAGCAACTTACGCAGGGAATCGGGAATCATGCTACCTCCTCGTTATGTAACGCTTCGCAGGCACCTAGCAGCCCATTCCAGGGTGCCGTGACTACCCATACGGGAATGTGAGCAGTGTACGCGTGCATGCGCCCTTTGTCGGCGAAAGCGTCACGGAAGTGGCTGTGGGGTAGCCAGTCGAGAAGGCGTGGCAGGATGCCGCCACACAGATAGACGCCGCCGCGTGCACCGAGCATCAGGGCTGCATCGCCGCTGACATCGCCGAGAATCTTGAGGAAGCGCTCTAGAGACTGACGCGCGAGCGGGTCACCGGCGCGTGCCGCGCCGGTGACCTCGGAGGGCGTGTTGTAGTGGGCAATCCGCTTAGCCAGATGTGCATTCGCGCGATAAAGATCCAGCAAGCCTTGACCACAGAGAATACGCTCCACCGAGACCCGCCCGTAGTGCTGGTGAAAGTATGCCAGCAGCTCGCGCTCATGTGCGTCGGTGGGCGCGAAGGAGATGTGCCCGCCCTCGGTAGGCAGTGGTATCCAGTCGTGCTGACCGGGAAAGAGGCCCGCCATACCCAGGCCAGTGCCGGGGCCGAAGATCAGTCTTGCGCTGCCCGGTGCGGCCTCGCCTTCCCCCAGCGGTACCAGGTCCTTGGCATCCACGTGGGGGACGCCGAGGGCTTGTGCGGTGAAGTCGTTGATGACCTTGAACAGCTCAAAACCGAACTCCTCGGTGACCTGGTGCTTGGAGAAGCACCAGGCGTTGTTGGTCATGCGGACTTCATCGTTGTGTACGGGGCAGGCGAAGGCGAGGCAGGCCTCGCTAGGGATTTCCGCGCCCACCTCGTCGAGGTAGGCGCGAATCGCCTCGGAGAGTGTCGGGTAATGCGCACAAGGAAGCGTTCGAATGGCATGAAGATCGAAAGCCCCCGGCGTCACCAAGGCGAAGCGAGCATTGGTACCGCCGATGTCGCCAATCAAGGCAGGTCGGCTCATTCAAGCCTCCTCGCCTTGAATGTGCGCTCCTTGGCGAGCGAGGTCGTCGGCCTCGAAGCCGCCCAGCACGCTGCAGCCTTCCTCGCCGCGCATGGCCAGCTGGCGGAAGCCGCCGAAGAGTTCGCGCCCCAGACCCACATGGTAGTGGTCGAGATCGCCGATAGCCTGCTCGCGTTGCGCCCAGGTGTGTGCGTCGAGTTTTACTTCCAGGCGGCCGTTGTCGGCGTCGAGGCACACGACATCGCCATCGCGAAGCTTACCCAACGGACCGCCGTCGAGGGCCTCGGGTGTCATGTGGATCGCCGCGGGGACCTTGCCGGAGGCGCCGGACATGCGGCCGTCGGTCACCAGCGCGACCTTGTAGCCGCGATCCTGCAGGACCCCGAGGTAGGGCGTGAGCTTGTGCAGCTCGGGCATGCCGTTAGCCTGGGGTCCCTGAAAGCGGACGACGGTGATGACGTCGCGGTCCAGCTCGCCGGCTTCGAAGGCGCTCTGCAAGTCGTTCTGATCCTCGAAGATCCGAATGGGTGCCTCAACCAGGCGATTTTCTTGCTTCACGGCGGAGATCTTGATCACGCCGCGCCCCAGGTTGCCGTCGAGTACCGTCAGCCCACCGGTCGGGGAGAAGGGGTTCGATACTGGTCGCAGGACGTCTTCGTCGAGGCTTTGCTCGGGACCTTCGCGCCAGATCAGTTCGCCGTCTTCGAGGAAGGGCTCTTTGGTGTATGCCGTCATGTCGGTACCGAACGCGGTCGGGATGTCGCTATGGATGAGCCCGGCCTTGATCAGTTCACGGAACAGAAGGCTCATGCCACCCGCGGCTTGGAAGTGGTTGATGTCCGCCTGACCGTTGGGGTAGACGTGCATCAGGCTCGGCGTCACCGCGGAAAGATCGGTGAAGTCATCCCAGGTCAGGGTCAGCCCCGCAGCAGCGGCCATGGCCACCAGGTGCAGGGTATGGTTGGTGGAGCCGCCCGAGGCGAGCAGGCCGACGATGGCGTTGACGATGGCACGGGCGTCGATCTGCTTGTAGAAGGGTCGGTAATCGCCACCCGGCTCGGTGTTGCGAATCGTTTGCTGGGTGGCGAACTGAGTCAGGGCCTCGCGCATTTCGGTGCCAGGATTGACGAACGATGTCCCGGGCAGATGCAAGCCCATCATCTCCATCATCAACTGGTTGGAGTTGGCGGTGCCGTAAAAGGTGCAGGTGCCGGGGCTGTGATAGGACTGCGACTCTGCTTCCAGCAGATCTTCACGTGTGGCCTTGCCTTCGGCAAACAGCTGGCGGACCCGGGCCTTTTCCTTGTTGGGCAGGCCACTGGGCATCGGGCCGGCGGGCACGAAAGTGGCCGGCAGGTGGCCGAAACGCGCCGCTGCAATGAACAGCCCCGGGACGATCTTGTCACACACCCCGAGGTAGAGGGCGCCGTCGAACATGTTGTGCGACAGACCCACTGCCGTGGCCATGGCGATGGCATCGCGTGAGAACAGAGACAGCTCCATGCCGGGCTGGCCCTGGGTAACGCCGTCGCACATGGCGGGGACGCCACCGGCGAATTGGGCGGTCGAGCCCATCTGGCGAGCGGCATCCTTGATGGTAGCAGGGAAGGTCTCGAGGGGCTGGTGCGCCGACAGCATGTCGTTGTAGGCCGATATGATGCCCAGATTGGCGGAGTTCATCAGCTTGAGCTGATTCTTGTCCTGGCTACCGCAGGAGGCGACGCCATGAGCAAGGTTGCCGCAGCTGAGATCGCTACGGTGGACCCCGCGCTTGTACTGATCGTGCATGCGCTTTTCGTAGAGCGCCCGGCGTTCCTTGGAGCGTTCTTCGATGCGGCGAGTAACGTCGGCAACGGTCTGATTCAGTGGCATGTCAGGACCTCATCAAGTGCGGTGGATGATCATGTAAGTAAATTTAGCAAAAAATACCTTGATGGTCGTGCGTCTTTTGCCCAAATTATGGGGATAGTTGTAGTATTCTTCCAAAAGGGTCTTATCGTATCCTTGGGTCCACGCCAATCAAAGAGAGGAAGCCATTATGACGCTGCGTATTGCAATCAACGGGTTTGGGCGTATCGGGCGTAACGCACTGCGGGCTCTCTACGAAAATGGTTATCGCGACCGCGTTGAGGTCGTCGCCATCAATGATCTGGGCGATCCGTCGCTCAACGCCCATCTACTCAAGCATGATAGCGTGCATGGGCACTTCACGTTCGAGGTGGGGCACGACGAAGAGTCACTGCACGTCGATGGCGACCGCATCCGCATACTTTCCGAGCGTGATCCGGCCGCCTTGCCCTGGACATCGCTGAATGTCGATCTGGTCATGGAGTGCACGGGGCTCTTTACCAAGCGTGACGCCGCCGCCAAGCATCTCGAGGCCGGCGCTGAGCGTGTGCTGATCTCCGCGCCCAGTGGCGATGCCGATGCCATGGTGGTGTTCGGCGTCAACGAGCACATGCTGACCAGCGAGCATCGTGTGGTCTCCAACGCTTCTTGCACCACCAACTGCCTGGCGCCGGTCGCCAAGGCGCTCAACGATGCGGTGGGCATCGAAAGCGGCCTGATGACGACGGTGCATGCCTATACCAACGACCAGAATCTGTCTGACGTTTATCATAAGGATCCCTACCGGGCGCGTAGCGCGACCCAGTCGATGATCCCTACCAAGACGGGCGCTGCAGCGGCTGTGGGTCGGGTATTGCCCGAGCTTGAAGGAAAATTCGATGGCTTGGCAGTACGCGTGCCGGTCATCAACGTATCGCTGGTCGATCTGACCTTTACTGCTGGCCGTGAAACCACCCAGGAAGAAATCAACGCCATCGTCGAGAAGGCGGCCGAGGATTCTCCGGTATTGGCCTCCAATGCCCAGCCGCTAGTGTCGATCGATTTCAACCACGATGCGAACTCGTCCACCTTCGACGCCAACCACACCCGCGTCAACGGCCGCCTGGTCAAGGTAATGGCGTGGTACGACAACGAATGGGGTTTCTCCAACCGTATGCTGGATACGGCACTGGCAATGCACGCGGCCAAGTAAGGCTGTCGTCGGTGACGTAACCACCCCGTGTGGGAGCGTCCGGATACACGTCTCGCGCACTCACGGCTCCGCTCGATCGTTGTCCGTTCGCTCTCGCTTCTCATCGGGTACGTCAGGTACTCGGGAAATCAGGCGCCTCAGGGCGCCTTTTTTCTGCCGGGACGCTCAAGATTTGACACCCCTCGGCCGATATTCAAGCTAAGGCGGCACCGCATTGCCATTGGCATATTGCAACTTTCGTGACGATGCCTAAGCTCCTGTCCTGTAGAGAATGACGAAGTGCCATAATGGGTCCATCATGACCTTATGGTCGGGTTTATACCCTTCCTGTGATATACTGTGAAAGGCATGCATCATTTCTCATCAACGGAACGGGCATCATGCGCGATTTTGTGCAACAGGCTCATCGGCTGGTCGGTGTCATGCTGCGCGATGGACACCGCAATCGCCAAGGAAAGATCACCGGTGTCGATCAATCGCGCGACACGCCTGCCGTCTACGTCGCTTGGTCGGGACAGCCCCGTTGCGAGCGTGTGGCGCTGAGCATTGAAGAGCTGCGCACCCTGGTGTCGGCCTATCTCGAGACACATGATCGCCGACCCGTTGAGCAAGCCGAACCGGAGGCCTCACCGGTCTCGCCGCCACAGCGGCGCACCGGGGTGCAGTAGTCCGCTTGTGTCTTCGCCGAGTCAGCGGTCGTGTGAATTCGTCACGAAGCCTGTGAAGTGGGGCGATGACTCATTATGGATATATCGGCCGCGAAGGGTTTCTCCACGCTACCCAGCGATTGCGATGCATTGCTGGAGGACTCTCCCGCCATCCTATATGCGACCGGCCCCGGCTGGTGGCGCAACGATCTGCACTACGTCAGCTATAATCTCGCGACGCTGATCGGCGCCACGCGGGCTCAACTCCAGTCTACCCCCGCTTTGTGGTTGGAGCATGTGCGCGATGCCCAGGAAGTCGAGGCACGTCTGTTCGCGGGGCTGGCGGCGGGTAAGTCGCGTATTCGGCTGTATTACCGCATTGCGTGTGCCGAGGGGCATGTTCGTTACATGCAAGACGATATCGCGGTACAGCGTGACGCCATGGGCGATGTCATCGAGTTGATCGGTTCCTTGGCCGATATCAGCGAGACGCAGGTGGCGCTGACCCGTCTTGAGGAACTGGCCGATAGCGAGCGCCGTTATCGCTTTATCGTCGAGCATGTCAGCGATGCCATCTTGTTGATGGATGCTGATGGGGAATGCCGCTTTGCGTCGCCGTCGGTACGCGGTCTGCTCGGGCATCGCCCTGAATCCCTGCACGATTGCGGACTGCTGGAGTTGTTGCCGCCGGACGATGCGCCGCGCGTGCAGCGTCTGATTCACGATGCCTCGCGTCATGGTAAGCCGTTGCGCATGGAGCTCCGCATGCGTCACCGGCTAGGCCATTATGTGTGGCTGGAGACCTGCTGCTCGCCCTATTTGAATCCTGCCAGTGAATGCTACGAATGGATCCTCGCGGTGGCTCGGGATATTACCGATCGCAAGCATCGCGAACATCGTCTGCATGAGCTTTCGACAACAGATAGCCTCACCGGGGCGCTCAATCGTGACGCCTACTTGAATTGCTTGCGTAGCGGCCTGGAAGCCGCCGATCATGTTTCCCAGCGTGTGTCCCTGGTGATTTTCGATATCGACCATTTCAAGACGATCAACGACACTTGGGGGCATGCGGCCGGCGATCTGGTGTTGGCCTGCGTGGGCGAGATATGCCGCACTGCGTTGCGCGATCACGATGTGTTCGGACGTATCGGCGGGGAAGAATTCTCGTTGATGCTGGCCGGTCAGTCGCTGAACGACGCGGCGTTGCTGGCTGAACGACTGCGCAAGAAATTCGAAAGCGTGCGGGTCGAATTTCATGGCGAATGGCTGAGCTTCTCGGTAAGTTTCGGCGTGGCGGAGCGCCAATCCCGCGAGGGGGGGGAGTCGCTGCTACACCGTGCCGACATGGGGCTCTATGCCGCCAAGCACAACGGCCGTAACCGCGTGCATCAGGCGCCACCGCAACCCATATGACACGTTATGCCATTACCCTACCTCGTATGCCGCATCGCCGCGCGTTAGCCGGACACGGCGTAAGAATCAAGGAGAAGAACATGATGCGAATTCTGCTGGCTTGTTTGCTGAGCATGCTGAGTCTCGGTGCCTGGGCGGAGACTGTGGAAGGCCCGAAGGTCGTCGGCGAGACGTTCGAATACTCCACTGGTGGAGAAACGTATCAAGGGTATCTGGCACGCAACGTCAATGACGAGGAGCCGCGCCCAGCGGTGTTGTTGGTGCACGAATGGTGGGGCCTCAACGATTACGCCAAGTCACGCGCCGATCAGTTGGCGGCCTTGGGCTTCGTCGCCCTGGCGGTTGATATGTATGGCAAGGGCAAGACAGCGGCGCATCCGCAGGACGCCAAGGCATTTTCCCAGCGAGTGATGAGCGATTGGCCCACGGCGCGTGCGAGCCTCGAGGCAGCCATGACCAAGCTGCGGGAACAGTCCTATGTGCGTGGCGATCGCATGGCGGCGATGGGGTATTGCTTTGGTGGTGGCGTGGTGATGAACATGGCACTGGCGGGCATGCCCATCGAGGCGGCGATCAGTTTCCATGGCAGTCCCACTCAAGCGGTCTCCGATCCGCAGCCCTTCGATGGCATCGTGCAGATTCACAATGGCGAGGCCGACGGCCTGGTCGAGGCGGATGCGCTGGAGTCGATGGCACAGACCCTAAGCGATCAGGGCGCCGAGGTGCGCGTGGTGCAGTACCCAGGCGCCAAGCATGGTTTCAGCAATCCGGGGTCCGATGCTCAGGCCGACGAGTTCGATCTACCGTTGGGTTATGATGCCGCCGCCGATGCGGCCTCTTGGCAATCGGCCCTGGTGGCGCTGGACCGCGCTCTCAACAAGGACTGACATGCAATCTGGCGGCGCCTTGTCGCGCCTCCAGATTGCCGCCGAATCAGGCGCGCCGGGAGAGGGCCAGAACGCGCTTGGCGAGTTCGATCATGTCGGCGTCGCCGGTATTTTTGTCGGGAACGTCGGAGAGCTTGATCACCGGGATCCAGTGTTGCCCCTCTGGGCGTGCCTCGGTCATCTTGATGACCATGTTCATTGGCGTGACACCGACATCATTGGTGAAGTTGGTGCCGATGCCGAACGCGGTGGTGATGCGTCCACGACAGAAGTTGTCGATACGCTCCACGCGCTCGGGGGTCAGGGCATCGGAAAAGATGATGGTCTTGGTGCGCGGGTCGATGCCCATGCGTTCGTAATGCGCGATGGTGGCGGCCGCGAACTCGAGTGGGTCGCCGCTATCGTGACGCACGCCATCGAAGAGTTTGGCGAATTTCTTGTCGAAGCTGTCGAAGAAGGTAGCCGAGGTGAAAGTGTCGGTCAGCGCGATGCCCAGATCGCCGCGATAGACATCTACCCAATGCTCCAGGGCCAGGCTGTTGGCCATCTTGAAGCCGAAGCGCGCACCGTGAAACATGAACCACTCGTGGGCATGCGTGCCGATTGGTTTGACGCCATGCCGCATGGCCAGGTGCACGTTGCTCGAGCCGGAAAAGGTATCGCCACCGTGGTGGCATAGTGACGCCACGACACGGTCGTGGACGCTATAGGAATAGCGCCGACGGGTGCCGAATTCGGCGATCTTGAGACCTAGACGCTTGTAGTGTTCGATCTTGTCGCGGGTGCGGGTATCGATGAGCGCATCCGAGTCGCGCTGACCGTCGCCCATTTGATACCAGATCTCGCTGATCAGCGCCATCAGCGGGACTTCCCAGAGAATGGTGCGATACCAGAGTCCCTCGATGCGCAACGTGAAGTGTCCGCCCTGCTGTACGATTTCGACTTCCTCGGGGTTGTAATGAAACCCCGAGAGGAAGTCGAGATAAGTCGGGTCGAGATAGGGGCAAGTGCGTTCCAGGTAGCGCTTTTCCTCGAGGGTCAGCGACAGATTCGCCATGGCGTCCACTGCCTCGCGTAGTCGCTCGGCAAAGCCGGGAGGGAAGGTGTGGTCTCCCCGGTTGATGAACGCATAGCGAGCTCGCGCATAAGGAAAGCGCTTGATGACCGCGCTTTGCATGGTGAACTTGTAAAAGTCGTTGTCGAGGAGCGAATCCAGCATCGTGCATCCTATACGGCGAGGTTCCGAAACGGGGGTGCCAGCTTAGCGCAGCTATACGATGGGCACCACTGCCGCCGGGCTGTGCGTCGGCTGGTGAAGTCCTTACATGAAGGCCATGACACCGAACATGGTGATCATGAAGCCGCCGAACAATAACAAGCCCGCGATCGACAGCAGGATCAGCAGATAGCCGAGGATGAGTGCCGCTAGTGCCCAGGCGTCGCCTTGTTCATTCGTTCGACGGATCTGTCGGCGTGCCAGATGGCCGCAGACGACGCCACCCAGTACGCTAGGCAGCACGAAAATACCCAGCACACTGAGCGCAAAGGCGACGATAGCCATGGTGTTGAACTGTGGCGTTTGTGGTGGCGTGGATGGCACGGACGTGTCGCGGGGCATCGCTTGCTCCAGAAATGAGTTGATTTCACCCTAGCATGAGCCGTGATATTCGGGAATCCGCTTCGGGAGGCGTAGCGATGGGCTTGACGGTACGGGAACTGACGCGCGTTGCCGATGTTCCGCTCGAAACATGGAATGCGTTGGTGGGTAAGCGCTACCCTTTCTTGCGGCACGAGTTCCTGGATGCCCTGGAAAGCACCGGCTGTGTGGATACCGAGAGTGGCTGGGTGCCGCGTCACCTCTCGCTGTGGCAGGATGAACGCTTGGTGGGCGTGCTGCCGCACTATCTCAAGATGCATTCCTTTGGCGAGTACGTCTTCGACTGGAGCTGGGCCGACGCCTGGGAGCGTGCCGGTGGCCGGTATTATCCCAAGCGATTGAGTGCCATTCCCTTCACGCCTGCCGTCGGGCCGCGCCTGACCGTGGCACCCGACATCTCGTCCGCCCAGGCCATACAAACGGTGGCGGCTTTTTTCGAGGAGTGGGGCGACGACTTGTCGGGTTGGCATTTGCTGTTTGCCGATGAGCAAGAGATTGAGCAGTGGCAAGCGCAGTGGCCAGTCTTGCTGAGACGTGAGGCAGTGCGTTTCGAATGGCGCGATGCCGGTTACGGCGATTTCGAGGGCTTCCTGGCGTCGATGCTGGGGAAACGGCGCAAGGAGATTCGCCGCGAACGCCGCAAGGTCGCCGAACAGGGGTTGAGTCTGCACCGACTGAGCGGGAGCGACATCGATACTGCGGCGTTGGCTCACTTCTATCGCTGCTATCGCATCACCTATCTCGAGCGTGGGCAGATGCCCTATCTCAGCGAAGCGTTCTTTACCCGGCTGCGCGTGACGATGGGCGAGGCGCTCATGCTGGTGCAGGTACGCCAGGGTGATACACCGGTCGCTGCGGCGCTCTATCTGCGAGGCGGTGATACGTTGTATGGGCGCTACTGGGGGAGTGAAGTCGTTGCCGACTGTCTACACTTCGAAGCATGTTATTACCAAGGCATCGAATACTGCCTGGAACAGGGGCTGCAATGCTTCGATCCCGGTACCCAGGGTGAGCACAAGTTGTTGCGCGGCTTCTCGCCCGAGCTGAGCACTTCGTTGCATTACTTGCCGCATGCCGGATTTCGGGAGGCGGCCGCACGGTTCTGCGTCGAGGAACGTCAGGCCATGGGGGCGTATCGAATGGCATGTCACGAGCGCTTACCGTTTCGCCATGTGCCATGAACAGGATCCATCACCGGGAGCGTACCGTGGCGTGGTCATGGAGGGATCATATGAGGAAGACTAGCGCATGAATTTTTTCTATGAGGCAGCGGTACTGCTAGGCGCTGCCATCATCGCCGTGCCGTTGTTTCAACGCTTGGGATTGGGCTCGATACTGGGCTATCTCGCGGTGGGGCTGCTGCTGGGGCCATCCGTGCTCGGCTTCATCGCCGATCCTGAAGAGGTGCTGCATTTCTCCGAGTTTGGCGTTGTGATGTTGTTGTTCCTCATTGGTCTCGAGATGGAACCCTCGCGTCTATGGCGCATGCGCAAGCAGCTGTTCGGGCTGGGGCTTTTGCAATTCCTGGGGTGTGGCGTGTTGCTGACTCCCATCGGTCTGGCATTGGGCCTGACATGGGATCTCGCAGTGCTGCTGGGGTTGATTCTGGCGCTGTCTTCCACGGCCTTCGCTCTGCAGATTCTCAACGAGCAGCACCGCTTGGCGACGCCCCATGGCCAGACGGCGTTTGCCATCCTGCTCTTCCAGGATTTGGCGGTCATCCCGTTGCTGGCCTTGCTCCCGTTATTCGCGGGTGATCTGGGCGCCAACGCCGGAGCGACGCTGTGGCTCGATATCGGCAAGGCCGTGGGCATGGTGCTCGGCGCGATCGTCTTTGGGCGCCTGGTCTTTCCGCGCGTACTGGCACTCATCGCGCGCAGCGGTGTACATGAGGTGTTCACCGCCGCGGCGCTGTTTCTGGTCCTGGCCATGGCCCTGGTCATGGAATGGGCGGGCCTGTCCATGGCGCTGGGGGCCTTCCTGGGGGGCGTCATGCTGGCGGATACGGTTTATCGGCACGAGCTGGAAGCCAACATCGAGCCCTTCAAGGGCATCCTGCTGGGGCTGTTTTTCATCGCCGTGGGCATGTCGGTCAATCTGACGCTCGTCTTCGACAACGTATGGTGGGTGCTGGGCATCACCCTGGGGCTACTGGTGGCCAAGCTAGTCGTCATAATGCTGGTGGGCATGGCGGCGCGATTGCCGCGTCAGGAGATCCCGCGTTTGGCGACGGTGATCGCTCAAGGCGGTGAATTCGATTTCGTATTGCTCAGTGCAGCGGTCAGTGCGGGAGTTTTCGATCAACGCATCGCCAGCCTGTGTATTGCGGCGGTAACGCTGAGCATGGCATTGACGCCGTTCCTCTATCGTGGCGGCAACTGGCTCGCTGGCCGGATCGGAGTAAATCGCCCTTACGACAAGGACTTCGGCGATGAGACGCCGCCGGTCCTGATCGCGGGGCTGGGGCGCTTCGGGCAGATGGTGGCGCGTGTGCTCAAGTTGCAGGGCATCAACTTCACCGCACTCGACCCCAACATTACCCAAGTGGAATTCATTCGCCGCTTCGGGTCGCGTATCTATTATGCCGATGCTGCGCGCCTCGATGTCTTGCGCTCGGCGGGTCTCGCGCAAGCCAAGGTGCTGGTGATCGCTGTCGACGATGAGGAGGCGGCACTGACCATCGCGCGTATGGTGCGCAACCACTACCCGCAGCTCAAAATCTTCGCCCGCGCGCGCAATCGTCATCATGCCTGGAAGTTGATGGAGATCGGGGTTGATACCGTCATGCGCGAGACATTCGCTTCAAGCATGGAAATGAGCGTGGAAGTACTCAAGGGCTTGGGCTATCCCGGTTCCAATGCGCTGGAGGCCGTGCGCACCTTCCGCGACTTCGATAACCAGTTGCTGGCAGCTTCCTATACTCATCGCCATGATGTGGAGACTTTGAGGAAGACCGAGCATGAAGCCATTGTTGAATTCCAAGCGCTTTTTCAGCAGGAATTGAAGCAGCGCCGAGGCAAGGAAACGGGAGCCGATACGGCATCGGACACGGCAACTACATCCATGTCGGACGAACGTTGAGTATGCCTTGCCGCGGGTTCAAGAGGGCTTCGGTTCAGACCAGAGGTATTGATTGACGGAGGTTGATATGCAGGAAGCGCTGCGGGCCGTGCTGGCGTCGCAACATCTTGTCGCTCGGGGCGAGCCCCGAGCCTTGGCGGGGGGCGATATCGCCGAGGTCGCCTGGCTGGAAACCGATCAGGGCGCGGTGGTGGTCAAGCGCGACGACCCTGAGGCCCTGGCCGCCGAAGCCGAAGGTCTGCGCGCCTTGCACCGGGCGAACACGGAGTTGAAAGTGCCGGCGGTGATCGCCCAGGAAGGAGAGTGGCTGGTCATGGAGGCGTTGGCAGCGGGTGGCAAGCGTGACGCAGCGGGGTTAGGCGCAGGTCTGCGCGAGTTGCATGCCGTTCACGGCGAGCATCATGGATGGCTGAATGACAACCGCTGCGGACCCACAGCGCAGCGCAACACGCCCTGTGATGATGGTCGCGTGTTTCAACGCGAGCAGCGGCTGATGCCGCTGGGCAAGGCCTGTAATGAGCGCGGTTTGCTGTCCGCCACGACGCTGGATGCTCTGGGTGATGTCGCCGGCCGACTCGAGACGTGGTTGCCGGACGTGCCGCCAAGCCTCGTGCATGGCGATCTGTGGTCCGGCAATGTGCTCACCACGCCCGAGGGGCCGGCCATCATCGACCCTGCTGTCTACTATCATTATCCCGAGGTCGATCTGGCGATGCTGACGCTGTTCGGCGCCCCGGGCGAGGCGTTTTCCGAGGCTTACTGGGACGGCGCTCGACCTGATGACTGGGAGCGTCGCGAGACCTTGTTCCAATTATATCCGCTGCTTAATCACCTGCTACTGTTCGGTGGTGCTTACCGAACGGGCGTCGAGCGGGCCATCGCGCGCTTGCAGATAACTTAGGGTTGGGTGCTACGCGTAATGAGGTAGAACAGACCGTCTATTGCCTCGCCGCCGCTTTCGCGCAGCGAGAAACTATCGGGAGCTCGGAGCCAGTCGTGTACCAGGCCGCCGATCATTGAGTGCAGCATCAGGGTGGCGACGTCCGGTGCGATTGCGTCGATGAGCAGGCCCTCGTCGTGGGCTTGCTGAAAACAGCGCCGCACGACCTCGCGACAATCCGAGGCCAGGCGGTTCTGCAGCTCCACTGGGTTGATGTCGCTGATGAATTCGCAGCGATGCATCAAGATGGTGTGGACGCGACATGAACGTGGGCGTTCGAGCATCTCGAAGGCGTGTAACGTGGCAAGGCGCAGCGTATCCAGCGGGCCTTTGGCCTGGCGCTCGGCGGTAATGTCGTCGATGATCTGCTGGAGCGGCATCTTGACCCGGTCGAGCATGGCATGGAAAAGGTCGGCTTTGTTCTTGAAGTGCCAATACACGGCGCCTCGCGTCATGCCGGCATGACGCGCGATATGTTCGAGCGAGGTACGTGAGACGCCCTTTTCGAGAAAGACGTCTTCGGCAGCATCGAGCAAGGCTTCTCGCGTGGCCTCGGCTTCGGCTTTGGTTCTGCGGGGCATGGCGTGATCTCGTTGATGAATCCGGCCAGACGGTGGGGAATGAGCACCGAGAGGCGAGACTTTTTAGCCATCATACCCCAAGTGAATGGCATTTACATTCATGTATGTATGCGTGTAGTCTTAGCCATCATTGATCTCGATCAAACAAGGTAAAACACCGATGGTATCCACGACAGGGAACGAGCGCCGGGGCCTTTGGGCCGTGGCGCTGGCGGGCGTACTGCTGATGGGCTGCGGCGGCGATGATGATGCCCAGCAGCAGTCAAGTGACGCTTCTTCTCCGCCGCCCAAAAAGGCTCAGGTCATGGAAATGGCCAAGCGCGACATTTCGCTCGACAAATCTTATCCTGCCATGCTGCGTAGCGATAATGAAGTCACTGTCGTGGCCCGCGTCAGCGGTAACCTCGAAGAGCGACATTTCGATCCCGGCCAGCAGGTCGAGAAGGGCGAGAGTCTCTATACGATCGAGCCTGAAACCTATCAAGCGACAGTACGTCAACGCGAGGCGGATCTGCAAAGCGCGCAGGCCGATGCGGAACTGGCCCAGACCAACGCCGACCGCTATCAGCGTCTGCTCAAGCAGAATTCTGTCAGCGTGCAGCAACGTGATCAGGCGCAGGCCGATCTCAAGGTTGCGCGTGCCAGCGTCGCCCAGGCGCAGGCGGCATTGGATAGCGCTCGTATCGATCTCGAATACACCGATGTCGAGGCGCCGGTATCGGGCATGATCAGCCTGAGCGAGGTGAACCTCGGCAATCTTGTCAACGACGGTACTGAGCTGGCGACGATTACTCCGCTCAATCCTCTCGAAGTGCGTTTCCAACTGCCTCAGGAAGAAGCCTTCGAACTGCGGCGTCAGCGCCAGCAACAGGGCAATGAGTCGATCACCGCCGAGCTGAAGATCCCGGCGTTGCCGGGGCAGACCCTGAAAGGGCGTGTGGAATTCCTGGGCTCGCGTGTCAGTGAAAGCACCAGCACCGTGCAGGCGAATGCCTTCTTCGATAATCCCGATGGCATGTTCATGCCGGGACAGTTCGTGCGTGTCGAGCTGGATGGCGTGAAGCGTTTTGATGTGTTTGCCGTGCCCGAAATCGCCGTGACACAAGGGCTGATGGGCCCACAGGTCTATGTGCTCAATGACGAGAATAAAGTGACTACACAAACCGTTCAGTTGGGCGACACTGCTGGTCCGTGGATGATCATTACGGATGGAATCAAGGCGGGAGACCGCGTCGTGGTCAGCGATCCCGGTAACATCAGCGCCGGTGCGAGCATCGATCCTCAGCCGTTCGATGGTGATGTCGAAGCGCTCTCGAGTGCCGAAGAAGGCGAGGCTGCACCTGGAAACCAGACCCAGCAGAAAGGCTCCTCCGATGCCGATAGCCAAGCTAACGAGGAAGGTGGAGCCTGACGGATGAATATTTCCAACTTCTTCATAAAACGGCCGGTCTTCGCCACCGTTATTTCGATCATCGTGACGGTGGTCGGGATAATGGCGATGCGTGTCTTGCCCATCGAGCAATATCCCAGCGTGGTACCGCCCACGGTTTCCGTGGAAGCGACCTATCCCGGTGCCGACGCCGAGACGGTCTCGAAGACCGTGGCGGCCCCGATCGCCGAGGCGATCAACGGGGTCGAGGACATGATCTACATGACCTCGACCAGCGCCGACAACGGATCGATGCGGATGAACGTCTCGTTCGACATCGGGACTGACGGGGATATCAACACGATCAACGTCAATAACCGTGTCCAGCAGGCGCTTTCCCAGTTGCCCGAGTCGGTGCAGTCGCAAGGCGTGACGGTCGAGCTGAGTTCTAGCAGTATCTTGATGTTGGTGGCGTTGACGTCGCCGACGGATGAATACAACAACATCTACATGCAGAACTACGCCACGCTCAATATCCTCAATGAGCTTCGTCAGGTGCCCGGCGTGGGGACAGCCGAGGTGCTGGGGGGCGGCGAGTTCGCCATGCGTATCTGGCTCAATCCGGACAAGCTGGCGCAGTACGATATGACGTCGGCCGAGGTGGCCAGTGCCATTCGCTCGCAGAACACCGAAATTCCGGCGGGGGCCTTGGCCCAGGCGCCGCAAGACGATGCGCGCGCGTATACGTATACCATTACGGCGCCGGGGCGTTTGGCCGATGCGGACCAATTCCGCGATATCATCCTGCGCACCAATAACGATGGATCGGCGTTGCGCTTGAGTGATGTGGCGCGTGTCGAGCTGGGGGCGTCGTCCTATTCGGTCAACGCCAACATGAACGGCGCCACCATGACGCCGATCATGATCAATCAGCAGCCGGGCGCCAATGCTCTGGAAACCGCCGAGGCCGTCAAGAGCAAGATGGACGAGCTCTCCGAGCGTTTCCCGCCGGGGCTCAAGTACGAAGTGCCTTACGACACCACGTTATTCATCGATGCCTCGGTGGAATCGGTGTTCCATACGTTCATCGAGGCGCTGCTGATCGTCGCGGTTATCGTGTTCATCTTTCTGCAGAACTGGCGTACTACCATCATTGCCATGTCGGTGGTGCCGGTGTCGGTGGTCGGTACCTTTGCCGGGCTGTACATGTTCGGCTTCTCGATCAACTTGTTGTCGCTGTTTGCCATGGTGCTGGCGATCGGCATCGTGGTCGATGACGCGATACTGGTGGTGGAAAACGTCGAGCGATTACTGGAGGAAGATCCCGAAATACCCATACGCAAGGCGGCCATCACCGCCATGAAGGAAGTCAGCGGCCCTGTTATCGCGACCTCGTTCATCATGGCGGCCGTGTTTATACCGGTGGCCTTCCTGGGGGGCTTCACGGGCCAAATCTACCAGCAGTTCGCGTTGACCATCGCGATTTCCGTGGCCATTTCGGCGATCGTGGCGTTGACTTTCACACCCGCGATGAGTGCGCTTTTCGTCAAACATAAGTCAGAGTTGGGCGATTCCAAGATCGCGCGTGCCGCCTCGACGCCATTCCGGTTGTTCGATCGCTTCTTCGACTGGGTGACGCGTGGTTACATGGCGATAGTGCGCTTGCTGGTCAAGGCCTGGGTGCTGACGCTGGTGCTCGCGGCATTGATCATCGGCTTCTCCTACTGGTTGTATCAGACCAATCCGTCGACACTAATTCCCGAGACCGATCAGGGGATCGCGATCGCGAGTGTCACCTTGCCGCAGGGTGCGTCCGTGGCGCGAACTACCGAGTACATGGATAAGCTGAGCAACAAGATCGAGCAGGACCCGGCGGTGGAGTACTCCACCACGGTGGCCGGCTATGACATGTTATCCAGCGCGGTCAACACGGCCAAGGGCGTGATGTTCGTCACCCTCAAGCCGTGGGGGAAACGCGATAAGTCCGTCGAGGACCTTATTGCCGAAATCAACCAGACGGCGGCCGGCCTGGAAGGTGGTACAGCGAGGGCCTTCAACATGCCGCCGATCATTGGTCTTTCCACCACGGGGGGCTTTACCGGATATCTGCAGTCCTATAGCGGGGCCGACTCCCAGGAGTTGATGAAAGCCTCCGGCAAAATCATGCAAGCCGCCAACAAGCGTCCGGAGCTTGCCCAGGTATTTACCACCTTCGACGCCTCGGTACCGACCTATCGAGCGCATATCGACCAGGAAAAAGCGCTGAGTTATGGCGTTTCCATCGATGACCTCAATACGACGCTATCGAATACGCTGGGTAGCGGTTTCGTGAACTATTTCACATATCAGAACCGCAATTTCCAGGTTTACATGCAGAACGAGGACACGTTCCGGAAGACGCCCGACGATCTGAACAAGATATTCGTGCGTGGCGGCGATGGTGAGCGTATTCCGATTTCCGAGTTCGTGACGCTAGAACGTCAGTCGGCGGCATCGGTGGTATCGCGCTTCGGGGTCTATCCGTCGGCGCAGTTCCAGGGTGGCCCTGCGCCGGGCTATAGCTCGGGCCAGGCGATCGCCGCGATGCAAGAAGTGGTTCAGCAACAGCTCGGCAATGATTGGGGCATGGGCTGGACAGGCACATCCTTTCAGGAGGCCAATGCCGGCAATGCTGCGATCATTGCCATTACCTTCGGTATCTTGATGGTCTTCTTGATCCTGGCGGCGCAGTACGAGAGCTGGGCATTGCCGCTGGCGGTTATCACAGCGGTGCCATTCGCCTTTATTGGCTCCATTGGCGGGATCGTGTTGCGTGGGTTGGACACCAGTGTCTATGTCCAGGTGGGCATGCTGGTGGTGGTCGGGCTGGCGGCCAAGAACGCCATCCTGATCGTCGAGTTCGCCGAGTTGCAGCGACGCGAATTCGGCAAGTCGATCCGCGATGCCGCATTGACTGCCTCTGAGCTGCGTTTCCGGCCGATCGTGATGACCTCGCTGGCGTTCATCTTCGGGACCTTGCCGCTGGCCATCGCGACTGGCGCCAACGACACCAATAGTCATCATATCGGTACCACGGTAGCGATGGGTATGGCCTCGGTGGCCGTTTTGGCCAGCCTCTTCGTGCCGGCCTTCTACGCCATGATCGCCAACGTGCAGATATGGCTGCAGAAGAAACGGGGCGTATCCTCTCATCACGAGGAGGACGACGAGGCGTCGGAAACGTCCGGGCCGCCGGCAAACAGCCACTGATCTTTGATTGAACCGACTATGGCCAGGGCCTCGCGCCCTGGCTTTTTTGTGCGCGGCCGCTTATGCAGGGATACTGGTTGGTTGCGGCGTCCGGCTAGGGCACTCTGTCATGATGGCAAGACGAGGTGAGGTGAGCATGATCAAGGGAGCGACGCATTGGTACCGAGGAATCGTCCTCTTGTGTGTGCTACTAGTGTTTTCGTGCAGTGCGTGGGGCCAGAGCGCATCCCCGCTGGCGGCACTCTCCGGGAGTAGTAACAGCCAGGCATCACAAGATGAGGCGCCATCGAACGAGCAGGCGCGTGCCTCGTTGGATAGCGTCATCTCGATGCTTGAGGATCAGCAGCGCCGCGATGAATTGCTCACGCAGTTGCGTGAGTTGCGAGCCTCGCTGGAGGGCGTCGATGCCGACGCCGAGCCAGAGTCGCCGCGCGGATTATTGGGGGCCATCGCGGACTCGTTGACCTCGCTGAGCGACTCCGGCGAGGTCGTGACACCGTTTGAGTATTGGCAGCGCCTGGGCGAGCGGGCGGGGGACACGCTGACGCGGCGCGTCGCGTCGCTGGAGTCGCTGCTGCATCTCGTTGGCGATTTCGTCTGGGTGCTGGGATTATGGGGCGGGAGCGCAGCGCTGATGGTGTTCGGCGGGCGCAGCTTGGCCAAACGCATGGACATTCAACTCACGCTCAGCGCCGAGCCGAGCACCTGGATGCTGATACGCCATATGCTGCGGCGCTTGCTACCCTGGGGGATCGCCTTTGGCCTTACCTTGGGCGTCGTGCATGGCATGATATCCACGCTGGGGATGACGCTGGCGATGGTAATCGCTTACATCACCCTGTGCGGGATTCTTTTTACCGCCGTGTGTGAAGTCGTCTTCTCGCTGTTTGCTAACGGCCATCGTCGCGTCGCCTTGCGTATTCTGCATCGCCGGGCTGCTCGCTGGCTGTTCATCATCGGCGTGCTGGTCGCCTTGGGCGATGCCTCGAATGCCTCGGAACTACGCTTGGCTCTGGGGACGTCGCTGGCGGAAATGGTCTCGATGCTGGCCAATGTCACGGCCGCCTTGTTGACGGGGGCATTTACGATCCGTTTCAAGCGTCCGGTCAAGCACTTGATTCGCAATCGTCCTTATCGTTACCGGCGCGACAAGCGTGCCAGCAGTGAGTTGATCCAGGTGATCGGATCATTGTGGCATGTGCCGGTTCTGCTCATGGTGGTGGTCTCGCTGGTGGCGATACTGACATCGGAGGGAGACTCGCGCAGTGCTTTCGCCAAGGCCATCGTGACGGCCGGGTTATTGGTGATGACCCTGATCGTCAACGGCTTGATTCATCGCCACGCCGAGCAGCCTTCCAAACTGCGCCGTCAGTCACAGTATCGTCGGCGTTTGATGCGCTTCGGCTATACCTTGGCGCACTTGATCAGTTGGTTGATCTTCGCCGAGTTGGCGATGCGTGTCTGGGGTTTGTCGTTGCTGACCTTTAGTGGGGATGAGGGCATCAGCCAGCGCATCGGGCAATCGCTGATCAGTATCGGCATGACATTGCTGCTGGCGTGGCTGGTCTGGATTCTTGCCGATACCGCGATCGAGCGGGCGTTGCTCTCCTCCAAGCGCGCTCGCAGCGGACGCGCGCAGAGCACGCGGGCGCAAACCATTACACCGTTGATTCGCAATGTGGTCTTCGCCACCATCGTGATTATCGCGATCATCGTGGCGCTGGCAAACTTGGGGGTCAACGTCACGCCGCTGCTGGCCGGTGCCGGGGTGATCGGTCTAGCGGTGGGCTTCGGCGCTCAGACACTGGTTCAGGACTTGATCACGGGGCTTTTCATCCTGATCGAGGATTCGCTGGCCATCGACGATTTCGTCGACCTGAGCGGACACATGGGGACAGTCGAGGGATTGAGTCTGCGCACCGTGCGCTTGCGTGATCTGGATGGCATCGTGCATACGATTCCCTTCAGCCAGATCAAAGGAATCCAGAATTTTTCACGGGAATTCGGTATCGCCCTGATGCGGGTCCGTGTGGCGCATCATATGAAGATCGACGAGGCGATCGCCATCGTGCGTGAAGTCGCCGAGGAACTGCGTCGCGATTCGATGATGCGGCATTACATCTGGTCGTCGCTGGAACTCCAGGGGGTGGAAAGTTTCGATGCCGGCGCGGCGATTCTACGTATGCGCATGCGCACGGCGCCGGTCATGCAGTGGGACGTCGCGCGGGCTTTCAACCTGCGACTCAAGCGGCGTTTCGATGAGCTGGGCATGGAGCTCGCCATGCCGCGCATGAGTGTGAGTCTCGAGCCGTCTTCTGGCGAGGCCGCGACTCTGCCGACGACGACCGAGCATGCTACGACAGCCAGTGGTCATGTCAGCGATGCGCCATCTGACACGGGCTGAGCGCGACTGCGGAGGTGGCGATTTAGAAAAAGGGGTGACTAATGTCATGGCGTCGCCGTTAAAGGTATGCAGCAAGCGGCCGATGCCCATAGGATGCTCGCACGTCACGCGGCGATTACCGATAACGAACAATCCAAAAGCCAGGAGCTGGCATGGCAGCATCGCGTTTTACGCCTTTCGAGCGCTTATTGCTCAGCAGCCGTAACGAGGCCGATACGGCTGCGTTGTTGTTATTGGCGTGGCTGGCGATGAGCGATGGCCAGGATACCTTGAGCGACCGCAAACGTGCCTTGCTCGACGAGCTCACCGGAGACTTTCGCCACGACCATGGCTATCAGTTGGTCGTCGAGCTGGCGAGTGCGCCGGATTTTGTAGCCTTGCAGCTCGCGGCAGAAGTGTTGCAGCGCTATTATCGTGGGCCGCGCCGGGAAACCTTCCTTCGCCAGGCGATTCATGTAGCCACCCATGAAGGGGCATTGGCGGCTGGCCAGCACCATGTGCTGCGTTTTCTGGCTGATCTGCTAAGCGTAGCGCCCCAGACGTTCGAGGTCTTGTTCCGGGATGTCGCTGGCTATCCGCTGGCGGTGCCCGAGGATCCGAGTGCCGCACATTATTGGCGGTCACACGAGAGTGCCGAACATCGGCATTATTCCCGACAAGGCCATGACGGCGCGTATGGCGAAAGTTCTCGGGAGCGCACGGACGGGGAGGAGGGCAACGCACAAGGCTCGCGAAATCGTCATCGGCATGAGCGTCGCTATCGCCAGCGCGAGTATGCCAAGGACGAGCGTGAAGAAACCCGGCGGCGTCGCTGGCGTTGGCGGCGAGAGAATACCGGGCAGCGTGAGCAGGCGCATGGTGGTCAGTATTCGCACGAGGACAAGCGGCGCCGCGAGGGGTTTTCCCATGAGGGATTTTCCCGCGAAGGTGCGCACGCCAAGGGGCATGCCACAGGCAATGAAAAGACACAGCGGGCATTGGCCGTGCTGGGATTGATGGAAAACGCCCAGAAGAGCGACATCAAGCGCGCTTATCGGCGTCTGGCTCAAAAATATCACCCTGATCGCTATCATGCGCAGAGTCAGGAGGCGATGGTCACAGCCTCGCTGCGCTTTCAGCGAATCAAGAACGCCTATGATTATTTGATGCGCCAACATGCGTGATCTTTATCGACGACTGGACATCCGCGTGTCGGCAAGCGACGCGGACATCGCACGGGCCATTGCGCGCTGCGAAAATCAAGCCGTCAAGACGGACGCCGAGGATGTCTTGCGCACCGCATCGCGCAAGCGTGAATACGATCAGCTCTATGGCACCTTGACAGGCATCGGTCTGTTGCGCGCGCGCATGGGGTTGAGTCATGCACCGTATTGGAACGGCAACGTAGCCAACGACTTCTCGATCAGCGCTGATGGCGAGTACGCCCGCTATGCGGAACTGAAGGCCAAAGTGGAGCGTGCCGTACGTGTCGATGATAACTGGCAGCGTGTGCGGTGTATCCTGCGCTGGAGCCTTGGGTTGATGCTGGCTGCGGGTGTCGCGGCGGCGGTCGCGGCTTATGTCTGGGGCATCATTCCCACCGAGGGCATGTCGTTGCCGAGTCTTGCCTCACTTCCTACAATCGTATGAGCGTCTGCTCAGCCAAGAGGCTTAGGGTGCGACATGGCTGCGGCAATTAGTCGCTTCTATTCCGCCTGATTTTGCTTCAGAATGCCGTCCCGTCGGCTCCCTGCTTGTTGCTCGCGTTCGGCCGCATGGCGATCCTTTAGCAAGCAGGCTAGGGGCGAGATGGCGTAAGCGATGCGTGCTCGTTTATGGCGGACATATTCACCATTATCCAACATGCGCGGTACGCCCAACCTTCAGAGCGCAACACACTCGTGTCATTGGCAGCCGAAAAACCGGTGGCCGGTCGGTATGCATGCCATGGGGCGTTTCCAAGTGGTCAGCAATACATGAGCCGACCATTTGGACACTCTCCAAGTCGCTGACGTTCCGTTGGCGAGTGTGCCATTGTATTTTGACGGCCGTGCCTAACGGGTCGCTAGCGGAGGAAAGCATTCAATGAGCAAGCGCTGCAACGTCTTCCCATGCTTGAGTGAGGCCATGCAATGAGAATGAAGAAGAACCTGGGATGGCTCGGTATCCTGCCCCTGATCGCAGTGCTGCTTAGTGGCTGCGACGGGGCGCTCGTGGATCCCAAGGGTCAGATCGGGGTAGAGCTGAAATCACTGATTATCACGGCGTTCTGGCTGATGATGATCGTGGTGATCCCTGTCCTCGTCATGACGGTAGTTTTTGCTTGGAAATATCGGCATAGCAATCATGCTGCCAAGTACATGCCGGACTGGGCGCACTCCAACAAGATTGAAGCCGTCGTGTGGCTCATTCCCTGCGTAATCATCCTGTTTCTGGGGATCATTACCTGGAAAACGTCGCACTCACTGGATCCCCACAAGCCGATCGAATCCGACGCCGAAACCATGGAAGTACAGGTCGTCGCCTTGGATTGGAAGTGGCTGTTCATCTATCCCGAGCAAGGCATCGCAACGGTCAACGAAGTGGCAATGCCCGTTGATGTGCCGGTGCACTTTAGCGTGACGTCGGCGTCGGTGATGAACTCGTTCTTCATTCCAACCCTGGGCAGCCAGATCTACGCCATGGCGGGTATGGATAATGATGTCTATCTCGTCGCCAATGAGGCAGGCGACTACGTTGGCAAGTCCTCCCATTATAGTGGCAAGGGTTTCTCGGAGATGACCTTCGATGCGCATGCCATGTCGCAGGATGATTTCGATTCCTGGGTCGACAAGGTGGGTCAGTCGTCCGAAACGCTTTCGTACGACGGGACGACTTACCAAGAGCTGACGGAGCCGTCCACGGACCATCCTGTGGAGTATTTCTCCGACGTAACGTCAGACCTGTACCGCGACATCGTCCAGAACTTTCATGGCGGTAACGGTGAAGGTGGACACGATGGCGGTCATGGCGAGACGCCCATGAGCGCAGAGGCAGCGGAGTAACATTATGTTCGGAAAACTTGGACTTGACGATATTCCCTATCATGAGCCAATTCTGGTCGTGACGGCTATTGTCATGATGCTGGGTGGCTTAGCCATCGTCGGCGCGCTGACGTATTTCAAGAAGTGGAAGTGGTTGTGGACGGAGTGGTTGACCTCCATCGATCACAAGAAGCTGGGGATCATGTATTTCCTCGTGGCGTTGGTCATGCTGCTGCGCGGTTTCTCCGACGCGATCATGATGCGCACTCAGCAAGCCATGGCTGCCGGGGGCGCTGAAGGGTATCTACCGCCCGAGCATTACGATCAGATATTCACCGCGCATGGTGTGATCATGATCTTCTTCGTCGCCATGCCCATGGTCATCGGTTTGATGAACCTGGTGGTGCCGTTGCAGATCGGTGCGCGTGACGTGGCCTTCCCATTCATGAACAACCTGAGCTTCTGGCTGTTCATGGCGGGTGTCATCCTGACCATGATATCGCTGCTCATTGGTGAGTACGGCAAGACCGGCTGGTTGGCCTACGCGCCATTATCGGGAATACAGTACAGTCCCGGCGTAGGGGTCGATTATTGGATCTGGGGACTGCAGATATCGGGGATCGGCACCACCCTGACCGGTATCAACTTCTTCGTCACCATTCTGAAGATGCGCACCAAGGGCATGACGCTTTTTCGCATGCCGATCTTCACCTGGACGTCGCTGTGCACGAACATCCTGATCATTGCCTCTTTCCCGATTCTGACCGCGACCATTGCGCTGCTGACACTCGATCGTTACCTGGGGATGCACTTCTTCACGAACGACATGGGTGGCAACATGATGATGTATGTCAACCTCATCTGGGCCTGGGGCCATCCTGAGGTATATATCCTCATCCTGCCGGCGTTCGGGGTGTTCTCCGAAGTCATCGCGACCTTCGCCAAGAAACGCTTGTTCGGTTACAACACCATGGTCTGGGCGACGGCCTGTATAACCGTTCTGTCGTTCGTGGTGTGGCTGCACCATTTCTTCACCATGGGGGCAGGCGCGAACGTCAATGCCTTCTTCGGTATCGCGACGATGATCATCGCCATTCCGACCGGGGTGAAAATCTTCAACTGGCTGTTCACCATGTATCGCGGTCGGCTGCAGTTCACCACACCGGTACTCTGGACATTGGGCTTCATTATCACCTTTACCATCGGTGGCATGACCGGGGTGATGCTGGCAGTGCCCGGCGCGAACTTCATACTGCATAACAGCCTGTTCGTCATCGCTCACTTCCACAACGTCATCATCGGCGGCGTAGTGTTCGGCATGCTCGCAGGCCTGACCTACTGGTTCCCGAAGGCTTTCGGCTTTACGCTCGACGAGAAGTGGGGCAAGCGTTCTTTCTGGTTCTGGATTACCGGTTTCTATCTGGCCTTCATGCCGCTCTATATCCTGAGCTTCTACGGTGCGGTACGCCGCATGCAGTCTTACGCCAACGCCGATTGGCAGCCGCTGATGATCGTGGCGTGGGTGGGTGCCGTTCTCATCCTGTGTGGTATCGCCTGCACCGTGATCCAGTTCGTCGTGAGTATTCGCGATCGTGAGAAGAACGCCGACATCACGGGCGATCCGTGGGATGCGCGTACATTGGAGTGGTCGACGTCTTCTCCTGCACCGTTCTATAACTTCGCGCATCTACCCAGCGTCGGCTCTGTTGATGCCTTCTGGGAAGCGAAGAAAGAGAAGGGCATGGCAGCGGACAAGCCGACCCAGTACGAAGATATTCACATGCCGAAGAACACCGCGGCGGGGCCGATCATGGGATTGATCAGCACCGTGTTCGGGTTCGCGTTGGTCTGGCATATCTGGTGGCTGGCTGGTATCGGCGCGATCGGCATGTTCGTTGCCTTCATGCTCCGTGTCTTCAATGACGATATCGACTACTACGTCCCGGCGGCGGAAGTCGAGCGTATTGAACGCGAGCACCATAAACGGCTGGAGATGCAGGCGTAATTATGACGACGCAAACCTTGAATCAACATGACGCTCATGCTCATGACGAGCATGAGCACCACGATGCGGGTGCCATGAAGGTATTCGGCTTCTGGGTCTACCTGATGAGTGACCTGGTCATCTTCGGGAGTCTTTTCGCGGCTTATGCCGTGCTCATGAAGGGCACGGCGGGTGGCCCCTCTGGGGCCGATATCTTCGAGCTCCCTTTTGTTCTTGTCGAAACCTTCTTGCTGCTGTTCAGTAGTTTCACCTATGGCATGGCCGTACTGGCCATGCACAAGGACAAGCTTGCACAGGTCCGTGCTTGGCTGATTGTTACCTTCATTCTCGGGGCGAGCTTCGTAGGGATGGAGGTCTACGAGTTTCATCATCTGATCGTCGAAGGTTTCGGGCCTGATCGTAGTGCTTTCTTGTCAGCGTTCTTTACGCTGGTCGGAACGCATGGCCTCCACGTGACCTTTGGTCTGATCTGGATGCTGGTAATGATCGTCCAGCTGTCCACGAAGGGCCTTAACGACAAGACGCGGCCGCGCGTGATGTGCCTGAGCCTGTTCTGGCACTTCCTGGATATCGTGTGGATTTGTGTCTTTACCTTCGTCTATTTGATGGGAGTTTTGTAATGAGCGATGCACATGCTTCCCACGACGGTGGCAACCACGGCAGCGTCAAGTCCTATGTGACTGGTCTGATTTTGTCTATCGTGCTGACGATCATCCCGTTTGGGGTGGTCATGACGGGTGGTTTCAGCAACTTGGCTATTGCCGTGACGATCTCGATCACGGCGATTGCTCAGGTATTGATACAGTTGGTCATGTTCATGCACTTGGACTTCAAGACCGAAGAGGGATGGAACGCAGGGTCCTTCATCTTCACGGCGTTGATCCTGGTCATCCTGGTGGGCGGGTCGCTGTGGATCATGCAGAACCTGCACGTCAACATGATGCTAGGTGGGTGAGTCGCTCGGCGTGATGCTCAAACCCTACGTTTCCATTACCAAGCCGGGCATCATCTTCGGCAACCTGATCTCCGTGGCTGGAGGCTTCTTCCTCGCTTCCCAGGGAAGCGTGGATGGAGCGCTCTTTTTGGCCACAGTCATCGGGATTGCGTTGGTGATCGCGTCCGGGTGCGTGTTCAATAATTATATCGATCGCGATATCGATCGTCTGATGGAGCGCACCCAAGAGCGTGTCACGGTCCAGGGGCTGATTTCACCCGGTATCACGCTGGCATACGGCAGTGTGTTGGGCATTGCAGGTTTCTTGATCCTGGCACTGGGCACCAATGCTTTGGCGACGCTGTTCGCCTTGCTCGGGTTCTTCGTCTATGTCGGGCTTTATAGCCTGTATCTCAAACGACACTCGGTCTATGGCACCCTGGTGGGCAGCTTGTCGGGGGCGGCGCCGCCGGTGGTGGGCTATTGTGCGGTCAGCGGCCAGTTCGATCTTGGCGCGCTGACGCTGCTTTTGATCTTCTGCCTATGGCAGATGCCGCACTCGTATGCTATTGCCATCTTTCGCTATCAGGACTATCGCGCGGCGTCGATCCCGGTTCTGCCGGTTACGCGTGGCGTGAGGGCGGCGAAGCATCATATCTTCTGGTATATCCTGGCGTTCGTGGGCGCGACCTTGATGCTCACGCTGTCTGGCTATGCCGGGTATGGGTATTTCGCTGTGGCAGCAGCAATGGGGCTCTATTGGCTTTTCATGGCGCTTCGTGGTTACCGCACCGGCGATGACCGCGTGTGGGCCAAGAAGGTCTTCATCTTCTCGATTTTCATCATCACGGCGCTCAGCATCATGATGTCGATCGACTTTCAGGTGACGGATACCGAAGTACTGATGACTTCGCTACGCTGATCTCACGCCCCTTGCCCGAAATGAAAAGCCACGCCATGCAGCGTGGCTTTTTTCGTCTCGAGCGCGTGTTTACACCTCGCTATATAAATTGCCCCCCTGCGCGCGGAATTTCCCGGCCTGATCGCGCATGCCGTCGAGGCGTGTTCTTTCGGTCTCGCGCGAATCTTCTTCGCTGCTCCTGCCTGTGGGCCACCGATCCTTGAATACATGATCGCGCACTTCATGGCTGATCTTCATCGAGCAGAACTTGGGCCCGCACATGGAGCAGAAGTGTGCCACCTTGGCCGAGTCCTTGGGCAGCGTCTCGTCGTGATATGTCCGCGCAGTGTCTGGGTCGAGCCCTAGATTGAACTGATCCTCCCAGCGGAACTCGAAACGCGCTTTCGAGAGCGCGTTGTCGCGGCGCTGCGCGGCCGGGTGGCCCTTGGCGAGATCCGCGGCATGCGCGGCGATCTTGTAGGTAATGATGCCGGTCTTGACGTCGTCCTTGTTGGGAAGGCCCAGATGCTCCTTGGGCGTGACGTAGCAGAGCATGGCGCAGCCATACCAGCCAATCATCGCTGCGCCGATACCGGAGGTGATGTGGTCATAGCCCGGCGCAATGTCGGTGGTCAGCGGGCCCAGGGTGTAGAAGGGCGCTTCATCGCAGCATTCGAGCTGCTTGTCCATGTTCTCCTTGATCAATTGCATCGGCACGTGGCCGGGCCCTTCGATCATCACTTGAACGTCATGCTGCCAGGCGATCTTGGTCAGCTCGCCGAGGGTTTCCAGTTCGGCGAACTGCGCGGCATCGTTGGCGTCGGCCACTGAACCGGGGCGTAGGCCATCGCCCAGCGAGAATGCCACGTCGTAGCGCTTGCAGATCTCGCAGATATCTTCGAAGTGGGTGTAGAGGAAGCTCTCTTCATGGTGATAGAGACACCACTTGGCCATGATCGAGCCGCCGCGCGAGACGATGCCGGTGACGCGCTCGACGGTGAGCGGCACGTAGCGCAGCAAGACACCAGCATGAATGGTGAAGTAATCCACACCTTGCTCGGCTTGCTCGATCAGGGTGTCGCGGAAAATATCCCAAGTCAGATCCTCGGCGACGCCCCCGACCTTCTCCAGGGCCTGGTAGATGGGCACGGTGCCGATGGGTACTGGCGCGTTGCGGATGATCCACTCACGCGTTTCGTGGATGTTGGTGCCGGTGGATAGATCCATGATGGTGTCCGCGCCCCAGCGGATGCCCCAGGTCATCTTGTCGACCTCGTCCTCGATGGCCGAACTCACTGCCGAGTTGCCCAGATTGCCGTTGATCTTCACCAGGAAGTTGCGGCCGATGATCATCGGTTCGGTTTCGGGATGGTTGATGTTGCAGGGGATGATGGCGCGGCCGGCGGCGACCTCGTAACGCACGAACTCCGGCGTGATCTCCTCCGGCAGACGTGCGCCTAACCCTTGGCCTGGATGCTGTTGATCGAGGATACGCTCGACCTCGTCGGTGCCCGAGTACTTGGCAGAACGAGCCTGACGGCGCTGATTTTCGCGGATTGCGATGAATTCCATTTCAGGTGTCACGATGCCCTGGCGGGCGTAATGCAACTGGGTGACGCTATGGCCTTTCTTGCCGCGCCGGGGCGTGCGGGTCAGCTCGAAGCGCAACTGAGCGAGCATGGGATCGTTGGCACGGCGTTGGCCGTATTCGGACGTGGGGCCGTCGAGGAATTCAGTGTCGTCGCGCGCCTCGATCCATTGGCGTCTCAGTTCTGTCAGACCCCTGCGCAGATCGATCTTCGCGCCGGGATCGGTATAGGGGCCCGAGGTGTCGTAGACCAGTAGCGGAGGGTTCTCCTCATCCTGGCCGGAAGTGCGGGTCGGTGATAGCGATATCTCGCGGAAAGGCACGCGGATATCCGCGCGTGCGCCTTCTACATATATCTTGCGCGAGCCGGGTAGCGCCTGAATGGCGGCTTCGTCGACGCGGGCGGTGTCGGAAAGGAATTGCGGTGATGTCATATGTGCTCCAGGTCATGACGCAAGTCAGGCCGGCGCACAGCGTAGGCGGGAGAAATAAGCAACGACGGATGATGTCCCGACGCTGCGGACTCCGCTTGATCCCTACGCCGGTACTAGCCGGGTCAGGTTCGTCGGGATCCGCCGTGGCACACGCCTTGTTGGCGAGCGCAGGACGATCTCAGCCGGTTCCACCGGCACCCCGTCAAGCTGTCGTCTAGAGTCTAGCAAGATATCGTCCGAATGAAATCCCCTGTGCGATGCATGGGGCAGGGCACGTCAAATCCTCGTTTGCGTGCTAATGTCCAGAGAGAAGCCAGCAAAGGAGAGTTGAATATGAAGGTTGGATTTATTGGCCTGGGGGCCATGGGACATGGCATGGCGCAGCAGTTGCTCGAGGCGGGGCATGAGGTAACGGTATGGAATCGCTCCCCGGAAGCTGCCGAGACACTCGCCGAGCAGGGTGCGAGGATCGCCAAGACATCGGCCGACGCGGCGCGGTGTGAAGTACTGGTGAGCATGCTGGCGGACGACCAGGCAGCGCATCAGGTGCTGGTCGAGGGCAAGGCCATCGAGGCGATGAAGAAGGGCAGTGTTCACGTCAACATGGCCACGGTGTCGGTGGCTTTCGCGCGTGGCATGGCAGCACTCCACGAGCGCCTGGGCGTGGGCTATATCGCCGCACCGGTGCTGGGGCGGCCGGATGTGGCGGCGGCGGGTAAGCTCAATATCATCGCCGCCGGTGATCCGACGCATATCGAACGGGTCAGGCCTGTACTCGACGCCATGGGCCAGGCTGTCTGGCCCTTGGGAGAATCGCCTGAACGCGCCAGCGTGGCGAAAATCGCCGCCAATTTCATGCTCGCCAGTGCCATCGAGTCGATGGCCGAGGCCTCGACACTGACCCGTGCGTACGGCATCGAGGCCAGCGATTTTCTCGATATTGTCACCAATACGCTGTTTGCCTCCCCGGCCTATAAGGGCTACGGCAAGATGATCGCCGAGGCACGTTTCGAGCCCGCAGGATTCACGATGCGCTTGGGCCACAAGGATGTCGGACTAGCCCTGAGTGCGGGGGACGAGCAAAACGTTGCCTTGCCTTTGGGCAGCGCGGTGCGCGATCGTCTGCTCGACGCCCTGGCCAACGGCGATGGCGAAAAGGACTGGTCGGGGCTCGCCGAGGTGGCCGCGCGCCAGGCGCATCTGGACAAGCGCTAGGGTATTAGTCGATACAATCCGGTATCGCCATCGTCGGCGGTGAAATAAAGCGCGCCGTCGCGGTAGGCGATATCGGCGGGGCGTGCCCAGCGCTCCCCATTTTCCGCCTGGAAGCCGCTGACCAGATCGACCACCTGGCCCTGATGACCATCATCTTCGAGTCGAATGCCGACGATCTTGGGAGGACGGCGTGTAGCACGGCCCCCGGATGCTTGTGTGGCCCAACTGCCATGGATGGCGGTGACCATATCCACTTGCCAGGGGTTGTCATCAGGCAGGAAGGTCAGGCCGATGGGGGCGCTACGCGCGGCAAAGGTCGCCACCGGCGGTGCGAGCGTGTCACGCTTGGCAGGCGGTGCCGAGTCGATGCACTCATCGCGCTGCCATTCGCCTTCATTCCATTGATACCAGGGCATGCCGTAAAAGCGCTCGGCCTCGGCGCGCACCAGCAGTTCGGGCGGTGCTTCGTAACCCCAATGATCGGGGCCGTTGTTGTTGAGGTAGAGAACCCCCTGTGGACTCCAGGCCATGCCGATGGGGTTGCGCAGCCCGCTGACGTAGGGCGTCCATTCGGGTGCCTCGCGCGAGGGATCGAGCGCCATTACCCCGCCTCGCCGATCCTCGAAGGCGAGATCTTTGCTGACGCGTTGCGCCGAGCAGTTGCCTTGAAGGCCGAGCGCGACATAAAGCCTGCCATCGGGACCGACGGATAGCGAGCGCGAGGAATGGCCACTGCCGCCGGGTAAGTCGGCGATGCCCTCGAAATCCATCTCCGAAACGTCCTGTCCCGGCGAATACGCCGTGCGATAGAGTCGGTCGGTGGTCGCCACGTACAAGTAGCCCTCATGAATTACCGCGCTGTGCGGATAACTGGACAGCGGGATCTCTGCATCGACTTCGTCATAGGGTGGTTGCAGGCGATACAGGCGCCCTGCCTGGGAGCCGATGAACATCTCGTCTTCGGGGCCAAAGCTGATCAGCCGAGGTGCGCGTAGCGCGATCCGCTTATCGAGCGTGGCGCCATTGGGCACATTGGCCCGTTCCTCATTGCCGTCAACTTCCACTGGTGTCAGTGCCTGGGCCTGGCCTGAGACGGTCATCATGGCGCCCAGCCAGAGGCTGGCAAGCGCCGGCGCGCGTCGCCTCAGCGCTTGGGTAGCGTGGTGAGTGATCATGCACGACTCCTCAAGAAACCCTCGGGAGTAGTGTAGACAACAATCAGCGCTGTGTCTGAGGGCTCAGTAGATGCGAAAGCGCTTGAAGTCGGGGTGCTTGGCAGCTTGTTGCGGGGTCTTGCGAAAGCGCTTGTATTCCCATTGATACTGAGCCGGGTCCAGGGCGATGGCATTTTCCACGCTGGCGTTGACGCCAGTGGCGGACAGCGCCTCGTCGCTTGAGTAGACGCGTTCATCGGCGGCGAGGAAGTGCAGCGCGAAGCCCTTGCCGCCGGGGAGGCGTTTCGCCACGCCGGTGACGACGCGCGCCTCGGTGCGTGCCACGAGCTTGGACAGTAAGGTGGCGGTATAGGCCGGACGCTGGAAGAAATCGGCAAAGACGCCGCTCCCCCAGCTCGGCTCCTGATCGGGGAGAATCCCCACCGCCTCGCAGCGCTTGAGTGCCTTGAGCAGCGAAGCGACACCGCGTGGATTGGTCGGGACCAGCCGGGCCCCCATGCGTTCGCGGCCATGCCGGATCACCGGATCAAGGGCGTCGATCTTGGGAGGCTCGTACATGGCGGTGAATGGGAAGTGGCTGGAAAGCCAGAAGTTGAGTACTTCCCAGTTACCGTAATGTGGTGCCAGCACGATGACACCACGTCCCTCGGCGCGGGCGTCGTCGAGTAGTTCACGGCCGTGCACGGCGCGGATCGAGGTCTCGACGCGTTCCGGGACGGCCATCCAGGCAAAGCCCAGCTCGAGCATGGTTGCCGAGGAATGCGTCAGGCTGTCCCGTGTCAGGCGTTGTTGCTGACGTGCCGGCATATCTGGATAGACATGTCTGAGGTTAATGCGCGTCACGTCACGTTCGCGGCGACTGAAGGTGAGAATCAGCGGGCCGATCAGACGCGCCAACTGCCACAGCCGGTGCGGTGTCAAGCGTGCCAGGGTGCTCCACAACAGGGCGATGGCGCGTGCGCGTAAAGGAAAAGAAACGTCTTCGGACATCGAGCTCATTGCATCATCGGTTACGGCGGACGATAGGGCCCGTATTATACAGATCGCGCGGCGTATGCCTGCCCGCGCGGGCTTATAATCTCATCTTTTCAGCGACGCCGTGGTCGGGAAATCTCGATCAGGTTGCTATCCGGGTCGCGTACGTGAAGCGTCTCGGCGGGATGTTGTTCGTCTGGCCCTTTATCCAGCGGTATCCCGAGTACCTCAAGGTGTGTCTTAACTTCCGTCAGTGGTAGGGCACTACGAAAGCCCAGGGTCTGGTGGCCCGGCGGGACAGTATGAGAATTGCTGGACGTTGCCAGGGAGGTCTGCAGGCGCAAGGCGAAATCGTCCAGGTAGAGGTCGGTGCGTGTCGCATCGTGGTAGCGTGCCTCGAGCCCCAGTACGCGTGTATAGAAATCGATGCTGCGCTCGAGGTCGGTAACGTTTACCACCAGATGGTCGATGGCATTGAGCATGGCTAATTGTCCAAAAAGTGACGGTCGGCCCTCTAAGGGGGCAAGACATCATGCACGCTCAAGGCGGTCTGCATCCAGTCGAAAGATGTACGAGTGCGTATGGCCGTGAGGGCTTGCCGACGAATGCTCGCTGCCGACCAGCATGAGCTGACGAGAACGTTTCCACGTAACGATGTGGTGCTGATGCAGCGCCCGTGACGGTCAATGTCACGGGCGCTGTGAGGGTTCGATCACGAAAACATTAGGGGTTCAAAGCAGAAGAATGCCTTTTGTTGTATTGCCAGGCCCCGGTAGGGGTCTGGTTTTAATACTGTAATAAGCATTATAGGCAGAAAAAGACACTACCTTATGACTTTTTAGGCGCATAGGCTTTGGCTATGGAAGCGATTGCTAGATTCGTTATTGCGTTCATTGTTAGCTTGCTATATAGTTTACTCAACGTTCGCAAGCGAACATGAACACGCAAGGAGATCCATCATGCAAGTACGTACCCTTATTGCCGCCGTTGCACTCGCCGCGCTGCCGATTGCTGCGCAGGCCAGCATCGCTTCTAGCGAAGCACTACAGGTCAATCACGAATCGCTGCAGGCCAACCAAGGTGTCGATCAGGCATCCGTAAGCTTCCAGCAGGTTGATACTTCGGGCGCCGACAGTTTTGGCGTCGCCAAGGCTCGGCACTATATTTCAGTACACAATACCAAGCAGACCGACCTGCCCAGCGATACGCAGGATCAGCCGAAAATCGGTCATCGTGCCGACTGGTAAGGTATTGAGTGACGGCGTCGCTGAGGCGCCTTCTGTGCCAGCATGAAAAAGCCACCCGTCTTTCTGAACTGACCCCTGAAAATTGGACACCACTCCAATCGTAAGGGGTCTTTCCATGACCAGGTATTCGACGGCGTTCAAACTTCGGGTCGTTCGCTACCATGAGCAGCAAGAC